>JAPLBA010000022.1 GCA_026393015.1 Actinomycetota bacterium | reverse complement strand
GGTGCGCGCCATCCCACCGCACACCACGCTTTATAGAAAGGTGTATAAACGCGATACGGGGTGCCGTCTGATTTCCGCACGCGACCTGGTGATACTGCGTACGGAGACCCTACGTGATTGATAGCTATTTGAGCTTTTACTAATTTCTCATCCCGCAGAATTGCCCTCGGGGTAAATTCTTCACTTACAAAAATCTCACCGTACTGTGCCGAAAGTTTCTTAAGAATCTCGTCGGGACTTCCCTCGTATACGTGAAGATTTCCCCCGAGAGATTCATCGAGAGCCTGCAAAGAAGCGGCCAAGTAGGAGGAACGTCGCTCGCTAGTGGCAAGTGAGTGATCGCGTATATAGACCGGAGCTACCTCGCCTGCGCGCACGGCCGCAGCCAAGGCTGGATGGTCAGCCAGGCGCAGATCTCGCCGGAACCAGATGAGTGACACGGCGTAAGGGTAAGCCTGCGAGCCCCAAGCGTCGACTTTTGTTCTAATCTTCACCTTATGACCGACCTCATCGATACGACGGAGATGTACCTGCGCACCGTCTTTGAACTTGAGGAAGAAGGCATTCCGGCGCTGCGGGCTCGCATTGCCGAGCGACTCGACCACTCCGGCCCCACCGTTTCACAGACCATCGCCCGCATGGAGCGTGATGGCCTGATTCAAGTGGGCGATGAGCGACTTCTTGTACTCACCTCTCTGGGGCGCCTCGCGGCCGAACGGGTCATGCGCAAACACCGGATAGCCGAATGTCTGCTAATCCATGTCATCAAGCTGCCGCTAGAACTCGTACACGAAGAGGCCTGTCGTTGGGAGCACGTCATCTCCAACGAAGTGGAACGCCGCATCTACCAAATGCTCAACGAGCCTCAACTCTCTCCTTTTGGTAATCCCATTCCTGGCCTCGACGATCTAGGGGTTCATTCAGAACATCTAGAGAGATCTATCCCAGAGAGCGTTTCCAGTCTCGCTAAGCGCGGTGTCCGTCGCGTAAAAGTTGAAAGATTTGGTGAACCACTTCAAAGCGCTCAAGAAACGATGAATGATTTACTCAAGAACGGAATTGTGCCGGAAAGTATCGTGCGCATTCGTGAAGAGGGCAAAATTATCATCATTATTTCGACCGAAGGCGAAGTTTTACTCACACACGAAGAAGCCACGCATCTCTTTGGCGTTGCAATCAACTAAAGAGCAATGCTCTTTGCTTATTTGCCCCAACCTTCGACGGTCTCTGCCTTACGCGGACCCTTACCCACATAAAGTGCAGATGGACGCACTAAGCGGCCAGTCGCCTTTTGCTCCAGAATGTGTGCTGACCATCCGGCAGAACGTGCACAGGTAAACATTGACGTGAAGAGATGCCCTGGAACTTGTGCAAAATCAAGCACGATGGCGGCCCAGAACTCTACGTTGGTTTCAAGAACGCGATCCGGATGACGCTCTCGGAGTTCAGCAAGGGCTGCTTCCTCGAGCCGGCAGGCAACTTCATAGCGAGGTGCGTTTAATTCCTTGGCCGTACGGCGAAGGGTGCGAGCGCGTGGATCTTCGGCGCGATACACGCGGTGACCAAAGCCCATCAAGCGCTCATGCTTATCGAGCAAATCCTTGACGTAATGACGGGCATCTCCGAGACGTTCTACATCTTCAATCATATGAAGGACGCGCGAAGGCGCGCCACCATGAAGCGGGCCTGACATAGCGCCAATGGCACCCGAGATTGAAGCAGCCACATCGGCACCAGTAGACGCAATGACACGGGCCGTGAAAGTTGAAGCATTCATGCCGTGTTCGGCGGCAGAGACAAAGTAAGCATCGATTGCTTTGACGTGCGCTAGATCCGGTTCCCCGCGCCAACGAATCATCATCTGCTCAACGATATTTTTGCCCTTTGCAACTTCTGCCTCTGATACGGGCGCTACATCTTGACCACGCGCAGCTTGGGCAACATAAGAGAGCAGCATGGAACTGGTGCGCGCCACATTGTCGCGTGCCTCTTCATCAGAAATATCTAGGAGGGGCTTGAAACCCATAGTTGGCGCCAGCATGGCAATTGCAGATTGTGCATCGACACGGACGTCACCGGTGTGAACCGGAAGGACGAGTGGTTCAGCGGGTGCAAGCCCCGGGTTGAACTTATCTTCAACGAGTAAACCCCACACATTTCCAAAACTCACACGACCTACAAGGTCATCGATATCGACACCGCGATAGCGCAGTGCGCTGCCTTCTTTGTCGGGTTCGGCGATGATTGATTCAAATGCGACAACGCCTTCGAGCCCGGGCACAAAATCAGACATGGTGTTCCTTGTCATTCACGACAGGCTCGTGACCTGCGGGACAGAGTTGCCCACCCTTAGTTTTCACTCTCACCACGCCGTAGCGCTAGCCGTGAGGCGCCTCTATATCGTTAGATAGATCACATGAGCAAAAATGAGGATTCTTCCCGCTCCCCGAGCGAGACTTCTATCGATATCTCCAACATGCGCCGTTCGTATGGCGAACACGGTCTGGGCGAGCTGCCCGCACACCCTTTTTCTCTCTTCCAGAGCTGGTTGGTGAACGCCCACGAGAACCCTTACGTGGTGGAAGCGAACGCGATGGTGCTCTCTACGGTCGATTCTTCAGGGCAACCCTGGTCGCGCTCTGTTCTGCTTAAAGGAGTGAGCGAAGGTCAGAGCCCGACTCTCCACTTCTACACGAACTACGACTCCGCTAAGGCCCAACAACTAGGTGATGAGCCCCGGGCCTCGCTCCTTTTTCCCTGGTATCCACTAGAGCGGCAAGTCATCGTGACTGGGAGCGTGTCAAAAGTGAGTCGGGAAGAGTCCGCTGCCTACTTCCACTCCCGCCCTTGGGCGAGCCAAATCGGGGCTTGGGCCAGTGCGCAGTCGACCGTGCTCGATTCACCTGCCACCTTGCAGGAGAAGTGGCACGAATTCAGTGAACGCTATCCCGAGGAAGTGCCCCTTCCAGATCATTGGGGAGGTTTTGCTCTGACTCCTTCGACCATTGAGTTCTGGCAAGGGCGTCACTCACGCTTGCATGACCGAGCCCGGTATTCACGAATCAACAATTCGTCGAATGAGTGGGAAATCACTCGCCTATATCCTTAACTGACACTCGTCGCTTACCTATCTGTAACACTCGCCCATTAACCTGACGGTATGAGCGAAATAGTGATTCCTGAAGAGTTAAAACCAGTCGATGGTCGTTTCGGATGTGGCCCATCAAAGATTCGTCCCGAAGCCCTGGCCGCGCTGGCCGCCAGTGGTCTTTCGATTCTGGGTACATCACACCGACAGAAGCCAGTAAAAGATTTAGTAGGTCGCGTGCGCTCAGGTCTTACTTCACTCTTCTCTCTTCCTGACGGATACGAAGTCGTTCTTGGAAATGGTGGCTCCACAGCTTTCTGGGATATCGCGACACTTGGTTTGATCGAGAAAAAATCACAACACATCACTTTCGGCGAATTCTCTTCGAAGTTTGCAACCGCCACACTTGAAGCACCATTCCTCGATAATCCCACCGTAATTAAAGCTGAACCTGGATCCCTTGCTTTTGCATCAGCCGAAGCGGGTATTGACGCGTACGCATTGACGCATAACGAAACCAGCACAGGCGTCGCCATGCCCATCAAGCGCCCTGTAGGTGCCGATAAGGATGCACTCGTACTTGTTGATGCCACCAGTGGTGCCGGCGGGCTTGCAGTCGATGCTGCAGAATTCGACACGTACTACTTTGCTCCGCAAAAATCCTTTGCATCTGATGGCGGTCTGTGGATTGCATTAATGAGCCCTGCGGCTATCGAAAGAGTGGCGCGTATCAAGGAGAGCGGACGCTGGATTCCGGCTTCGTATGATCTCCAGATTGCTATAGACAACTCACGTCTTGATCAGACGTACAACACGCCTGCAATTGCCACGCTCTTCCTGCTCGGAGAGCAGATCGAGTGGATGAATTCACAAGGTGGACTCAAGTGGGCAAATGCCCGTACCACCGAATCATCTTCCATTCTCTACAAGTGGGCTGAAGAAACTTCTTACACCACTCCTTACGTCGTTGACCCAACCCATCGTTCACAGGTCGTCGGCACCATCGACTTCGACGAAGCCATCGATGCCACCGCAGTCGCCAAAGCGCTTCGGGCTAATGGTATTGTTGATACAGACCCGTATAGGAAACTTGGGCGCAATCAGCTTCGAGTCGCGATGTTCCCAAGTATTACTCCATCCGATGTTGCGGCGCTCACGAAATGTATCGATTTTGTAGTAACTTCGCTTAAGTGAAGTTGCACCGAGATCGATTAACTTGGGTTGTCTACGGACAACTCAGCGTTTACGGGTTCTTCTTAGGTGCCTTTGGTCCATCACAATCGTTACTGCGCGACATTCAACACACGTCACGTACCGTCGCCGGGTTACACGGAACCGCCATGGCTACGGGCACCATCATCGTTGGATTCGTAATACCCCGCTTGCTTCATCGCTTCGGTCGCGAAAAAGCACTCTGGGGAGGCATTCTCGCACTATGCATCGCGGCCGTAGAGCTCATGTTTATCGCGAGCATCTATGCGACTCTCTCTGCAGCCCTTCTCGCCGGATTTGGTGGCGGCTTGCTGGCGATGACCTCTACTCGTCTCTTGCTCGAGCATCATGGAAAGAATGGCAACCGAGTCTTTATCGAATCAGCAGCCGTAGCCGCTCTCACTTCTGCAATGGGCACGATCATCGTCGGCACGCTCGCCGGCACAAGCTTTGACTGGCGTCTCGGTTTCGTGATCATCATCCTCATGTCAATCACTCTTCGCTTTGTTAACCGGATGAATGAGGGCGAAGTACACGTGCCCGACCCTTCAGGACCAGCAAAAGGGAAATTGCCACTCAAGTTTTGGCTCGCACTACTTGCTACCGTTTCAAGCATCGCATGTGAGATGGGAACAAGTTTCTGGGCCTCGTCACTTATTCAAAATAACACGGGCGCAAGTGCGGCAAATTCAACATTCATTGTCACAATTTTCTTTGCTGGGATGTTCATAGGTCGCTGGGTCGGAAGTGTTTCGCTTCAAAAACTCTCACTTGATCACACTGCATTTCTTACGTTAGGAATTTCGGTTGTTGGCTATTTGATTCTCTGGAGCGCACACACCACCCCACTCGCCTATTTGGGCCTTGGAGTTATTGGGCTTGGCCTATCGGTGCAATATCCCGTTGGGGTGGCCCGCGCCGTACTCTTTGCACGGAACCTTGGAGATGTTGCAGTCGGTCGAATTTCGATCGGTACAGGTGTAGCTGTCGCAACAGGTCCACTCTTGCTCGGTTTCCTCGGAGATCACTTCGGAGTCTCGCGTGGATTCCTCATGCTCCCCGCGATTATCGCTATAGCGATTGTACTTGTGCTGCTCTCGCCCACTAGGAAATTGGCATGAGTGCTCGGACTCGTCGCCTCGCCACACTCGCTGTACTCATCGGTTTAGTAATTCTGATTGCAATTAAGTCTTTTAACTAATCTCTCACACGCAGACTATTTCAAATCTGAGGCTTCACTTCTCCTACCAATAATTAAAACAATCAAAGCCGCCAGGCAAGTGACCGCGCCGCCGAACGCAATTGTGAAGCGTGTACCCACCGCTTCGGCTAGCCAACCCACCATAGGAGAGCCAAAGGGTGCTCCACCAATGAGCACCATCATGTAAATGCCCATCACGCGCCCTCGGATCAGCGGATCAGCGCCCATTTGTACCGTCGTATTCGCTGCGATCATGGTTGTAATTGCTAAACCGCCACAGATCGGCAATGCGAGCGCGAAGGTTTCATAAGTAGGCATGAGGGAGGCACCAACGCTTGCCAGTCCGAAGAGAAAGGCGCCGTACATGACCCGCTGGCCACCTGGTTTCCTTTCTTGCCTGGTTGCCAGAATGGAACCGCTCAGTGAACCCACTGCGATACATGTACCGAGAAAGCCGAACGAACCCGCGCCTCGATGAAATACTTCCTTGGCCATCAAAGCCGTTGTAATCTGAAAATTCAAACCAAAAGTTGCCATCGCGCCAATCACAATAATTATTTCAAGCAAGTCGCGCCGCTTACGAAGATAGGTAAAGCCATCTCGAATTTGCACGCTTAGCTCTAAATCACGCTTCTTCCTCTGCAACTGTGTGGGGTCCATCATGAAAAGAGACGAAATTACCACTAGAAATGAAATGCCGTTCAAAATGAAAGATGGTCCCGTACCGAACGCATTAATCATGAGGCCTGAGAGCGCCGGTCCAATAAGTCTTCCGCCATTGAAATTTGCCGAGTTAAGGCTGACCGCATTTTGTAAATCATCTGGTCCCACCAATTCAATGGCAAAGGCTTGTCTGACGGGGGCATCTAAGGCAGAGGCCACACCCAGCCCAAAGGCCAGCAAATAGACCTGCCAGATTTGCGCATTGCCCATCAGCACGAGCGTCCCCAAAGTGAGCGCGGCAATCCCACCGCCAGCATTCGTGAGGGCAAGAAGTTTGCGCTTATCAAAACGGTCTGCAAATGATCCACCAAGGAGGCTGAATAAGAGTGATGGGAGGAATTGCAAACCGGTCACAATTCCTAGGGCAGTTCCACTACCAGTGAGTTGCAAAACGAGCCAATCTTGCGCAACACGTTGAACCCAAGTTCCGATGTTCGACACAATGCTCGACATAAAGAAGAGTCGGTAATTTCGATGTTGGAAAGATCGCATCGCCCCGCTCATTCCAACCATTCTAGACCGTTCACTAGGTCAAGGAGGTAAGATCAGCACATGATGCGAGAGATGCCCCCGTTAGTCGTCAAAGAAGGTCGGATTGTTCTTACCGGCACGTTGCTCTGGGTTGCTGGTGCAATCATCACCGCCCTCATGGGTGAAGCAACTGCATTTAAGGCGTGTGTTGTAGGCGCGCTCTTAGGCTGTTACGGAACTTATCGAACCTTCAAAAATGATCGTCGACGTCACACAGCGAACGTGAGTGATATTTAGAGAGTTAGAGTTTTTCAATCTGATCGGCGATGCCGCGAAGAACCTTCGCTGTACGCCCTGATTCCACAGATGTAGGGAAGCGTCCATGGCGCAGACCATTACCCAGACGATCAAGAATTTTGATGACATCTTCGATGATGGCAGCCAGATCATCGCCATCCATGCGGGAATTCTCCGCAAGTGAAGGCGGAGCTTCCAAGATGGTGACCGAAAGCGCCTGTGGGCCACGTCGACCGTCAGCGACGCTAAATTCTAATTTTGTTCCTGGCTTCACAGTGCTCACGCCGGCCGGCAACGCAGAAGCTGCGAGATAAACATCTTCGCCCTCTTCTGATGCGATGAAGCCAAAGCCCTTTTCGAGGCTAAACCACTTCACTTTGCCTGATGGCATGAGAACACTCCTTGCTGACTGAGACTGGTTTCCTACCAGAGTGGGAAAGGATACCCGTTAATCGAGAACTAAGGCTTGGCTATGCGCGCCACAGCCGTGATCTACGCTCACCACCCGGGCATCATCGGGGGCGTACTCGTTGCCGCAGACCCCAAAAGCCGACCTGAGTGAACCGGAAATAGGCAGGAAGAAGGCGCAGGAAGCACAGCGAGCAGGGGCCGCTTCTGAGATAGGAGCGCGCGGACCGCGATCGCTTTCATACCAGCGACGGGCAACGGCATCGCGACCTTGCGCCGAGAGCACTCGGGCTCGTCCTAAACCAAACTCCCAGAGCGCCACTAGATCGAGTTCATCATCAGCAGGTAAGCCGGCATATCCCGGAACCAAACGTGGGTCATCGGCGCGGGTCGGCAGCACATCACCAACACCAAGATCTCCAGGAAGCACGCGTTTCTCCCACGGAATCCACTCTGGTGCCAACAATGCATCAGGGCCAGGGATGAGAACGACATCGCAAATGGTGGGTTCGCCATCTTCAAGTTGGGCAACAGTGACTGCCCACCGCCATTGCCCATAACCAGGTAATGAGGATTCAAAGAGATGTGTGTGGAGACGATCGTCGTCATCTTCTACCGAGAGATGTGCGCCCACAAATTCAGCCCCATCTGCTTCCAGAATTGCGGCAGCGCGAGTTAACTCGATAAGGGCAAGTGAGTTACTCATATGTGGAGTTTATCGTGACTTCGTGGGCGTCTGTAGCCACTCTTCGTGCCAAGCGGTGAGCCAGGCGGGAAAATCCAATAATGAGGTGAGGATGACGTCTGGCCCTTCAAGAGCCAGTTCTTCGCGCGAGATGGGGCCAGTGGTGACCGCAACGCTTACCGCGCCTGCGCTCTTTGCGCCGCGTACATCTCCCGGGTGGTCGCCCACATAAATATCAGCACTTTCTGCCTGCAACGCGCTTGCCTTCTTTTCGGCGTAGAGGTCACCCACGATTACATCTAATTCAAGGTCTAAATACTTCACGATTTTCACTACTGCGGATTCAAGTTTTGCACTCACCACCATGGTTCGACCGCCAAGATCGCGAATGGTCTCAAGTGCTTCTTTCGCGCCCGGGAGCACCGTGGTTTGAGGAATTCCAATTTCGCCATAGATAGCTCGGTACTCCTGCACCAATGGATCCACTAATTCTGCAGGCACCCATTGGCCAAACGAATCCCAGAGTGGAATACCAACTGTCTTTGCCATCTCTTCAAGAGCAATGGTGAAACCGTGCCTCTTCAGCACGACATCCATCGTGGAGGTGATTCCATCAGAAGAATCAACAAGAGTCATGTCGAGATCAAAGCCGACCATAAAACTCTTTGATGTATTTGGCGATGTTCCAGAAGATTTCACTTCATCATCCTTTCATAGCAAAGGAGCCCAGAGAAATCTCTGGGCTCCTTTGAGAAGAATTGGATTAGAAATCCATGTCTCCGCCACCGGGCATCGCAGGAGCGGCACCCTTTGGCTCGGGCTTATCAGCAATGACAACCTCAGTTGTGAGGAAGAGTGCTGCGATTGATGCGGCATTTTGAAGAGCAGAGCGCGTGACCTTGACTGGATCGATGATGCCACTCTTGATCATGTCTACGTACTCTCCGGTTGCTGCGTTAAGACCGAAACCGGCTTCGAGATGGCGAACCTTCTCGACCACCACTCCGCCTTCAAGCCCAGCGTTTATCGCAATCTGCTTGAGCGGCGCTTCAACAGCGAGCTCAACGATCTTGGCACCGGTTGCTTCGTCGCCCTCAAGTTTGAGCTTGGCGAATGCAGCCTTCGAAGCTTGGAGAAGAGCTACGCCACCACCGGCGACGATACCTTCTTCAACAGCTGCCTTTGCGTTGCGAACAGCATCTTCAATGCGGTGCTTACGCTCCTTGAGTTCTACCTCAGTTGCCGCACCTGCCTTGATAACAGCGACGCCACCAGCAAGCTTTGCAAGGCGCTCTTGGAGCTTCTCGCGATCGTAATCTGAATCACTCTTCTCGATTTCAGCGCGGATTTGGTTAACGCGACCATTGATTTGGTCTGCATCTCCGGCGCCTTCAACGATGGTGGTTTCGTCCTTAGTGATAACGACCTTACGGGCGCGACCGAGGAGATCAACCGTGGTTGATTCAAGTTTAAGACCGACCTCTTCAGAGATGACCTGTCCACCGGTGAGAATGGCAATGTCTTGGAGCATCGCCTTGCGACGATCACCAAAGCCTGGTGCCTTCACTGCAACTGAACGGAAAGTTCCGCGAATCTTATTCACTACGAGTGTTGCAAGGGCTTCGCCTTCAACATCTTCAGCGATGATCGCGAGTGGCTTTCCTGATTGCATGATCTTCTCAAGAAGTGGAAGGAGGTCCTTCACAGATGTGATCTTTGAGTTTGCGATAAGCACGTAAGCATCTTCGAGAACTGCTTCCATGCGCTCTGGATCAGTGACGAAGTAAGGGCTGATGTATCCCTTGTCGAAACGCATACCTTCAGTGAGCTCGAGTTCGAGACCAAAAGTGTTGCTCTCTTCGACAGTGATGACGCCTTCTTTGCCAACCTTGTCCATTGCTTCGGCAATCATTTCGCCGATGGCTGAGTCTGCGGCAGAGATAGAAGCGGTTGATGCAATCTGCTCTTTCGTTTCAACAGCCTTAGCCATTGAATGAAGTTCAGCTGCTACTGCTTCTACTGCCTTCTCAATTCCGCGCTTGAGTGCCATCGGATTGGCACCTGCAGCAACGTTACGAAGACCTTCACGCACAAGTGCTTGAGCGAGAACGGTTGCGGTCGTAGTTCCATCGCCAGCGACATCATCTGTCTTTTTGGCAACTTCCTTAACGAGCTCGGCACCGATCTTCTCGTATGGATCTTCGAGTTCGATTTCCTTAGCGATCGAAACACCGTCGTTGGTGATCGTGGGGGCTCCCCACTTCTTCTCCAACACAACGTTGCGTCCGCGAGGTCCGAGAGTGACCTTCACTGCGTCTGCGAGCTGATTCATTCCACGCTCGAGACCACGACGCGCCTCTTCATCAAAGGCGATGATCTTGGCCATTCATGTTCCTTCGTACGGGGTCGTTTGCACGACCATGACTGGGTGGCGCCCGCGACGGACGACCTCGTGGGAGGTCTCGCTCCACAGTCTGGGTGGGTTATCACTCTCACCCCGAGAGTGCTACCTATAGATTGGCACTCTCCTACGAGGAGTGCAAATTAGGAACCGCTGTGAACTGCTGAGCCCTTAGTTGGCGGCCTTCACTGACTCAGCCTGGGGACCCTTGGCCCCTTGGGTCACATCGAACTCCACGCGCTGACCTTCTTGGAGGGACTTGTAGCCATCCATATCTATCGCGCTGTAATGCACGAATACATCTGCGCCATCATCAACTGCGATAAAGCCGTAGCCCTTTTCGCCGTTGAACCATTTAACGGTGCCAACTGCCATCACAATCTGCCTTTACTTCATAGGGTCATAGCTCGTCTGTGACCGGGTGCTACTGGGGCGAACTCACCGGAGGAGAAAACCCCAGGCTGGGAAGTTACTTCTCTGAAGTGGGCGCAGGGAAGATGGGCGCGAGAAAATTTGATGAAAAAGTAAAAAAGAGTGCCTAAAATCCGGATATTTGGCGCAAAAGGAAATTACAAAAAGTTCAGGAGAGGCGGCGAGCTGAGCGGTCGCGGGTACGGGCATCGCGCATCCGGTGTAAACGCTTGACCAACATGGGATCGGCAGCGAGCGCCTCGGGGCGATCAATCACTGAATTGAGGAGCTCGTAATAGCGGGTCGGAGTGAGATCAAAGAGTTCTTTGATGGTGACCTCTTTAGCGCCCGCGTGCTTCCACCAGTGACGTTCAAAATCGAGGATGGCGCGTTCGCGTTCAGAGAGTTCCCCGGTAGTGATTGCCGAGAGAACTACTTCGCCCACGATGACCCCTTTTTCTTACGCACCCAGCCTGACCTCTGGTGCTCTGCTGAACTCCAATAATAGGAGTAAATAACACGGTTGTCATTTATCCCCCACTATCGCCCGGTTTCGCCTATATGTGCCGTGGGGAGGTGATTACGCCAAGGTGGCCAGAATGGTGGAGATATCTTCTGGTGTGGTCCGGGGGTTGACGATGGCAAAGCGCAGGATGGTCTCGCCTTGATGGGTCGAGGGAGTCACAAAGCCGATCTGATCAGCGAGCAATTGATCACTCCATTTTTTGTATTGTTCGGGGCCCCAGCCGATACGCCGAAAAGCCACAATCGAAAGAGCAGGCGGATACACCACTTCAGTCACCGGGCACTCCCCCACTAACCTCGCCGCATCGCGCGCGACTTCCAAGGTGCGCTCTACTGCATCGACATATTTTTTAGTGCCATGCGATGCCAGTGAGTACCAGAATGGAAGTCCGCGCGGACGACGTGAAAGCTGGATTCCGAAGTCGGACGGATTCCACGCATCGGGTTCTTGTAATGACTTCAAATAACCTGCCTCTTGCGTATGAGCGCGCTTACCTAAATGTGGATTCCGATAAAGCAGAGCGCAGGCATCAAAAGGTGCAAAGAACCATTTGTGCGGATCCACGATAAATGAATCTGCACGCTCTATTCCATTAAATAGTGGACGAGCACTTGGAGCTGCGAGCGCGGCAGCTCCGTACGCACCATCGACATGAAACCAAAGTTCGGCAGCTTCCGCTGCATCTGCAATCGAAGCGAGGTCATCGATAATTCCAAGATTTGTGCTTCCTGATGTGGCTACAACTGCAAAAGCTTTCTGCTTACCGGAAAGTGAGTTGACTGCATCAAGAACTGAGGAGCCCAAGAGACGACCGGATTGGTCGATCGCGCACTGAACGATATCTACATCCATTACTCGGGCCGCACTGGCTATAGATGAATGTGCGTTTTCGCTTACGAGCAATACCCAACGATATTCATTGCCAAATTTTGCTCTTGCAGATTCACGTGCCGTCACGAGTGCGGACAGGTTTCCCACGGTGCCACCTTGCATAAATACCCCGCCACTTGTTGCGGGAAATCCTGCGAGCGCAGCGATCCAGGCAAGCGCCTGATTCTCTGCATAGACAGCCCCGGCGCCTTCGAGCCAAGAACCGCCATAGATGCCACTTGCTCCAACCACCAGATCAAATAGTGAAGAGAGTTCGGTAGGAGCGGTGGGGATGAAGGCGAGATAGCGCGGATGGTCAGTCGAGATACAAGCGGGGGCAAGTATGTCCGTGAAGAGTTTCAAGGCGGCACTGCCGCCCAACCCGTCCGCAGTAATGGTTTGCCCTGCCATCTCGCTGAGCTCAGCAAATGTGCGTGGTTGATCGAGTGCAACGGGATCCATGCGAAGGCGCAAATCTACGTAAGCCCCAATTTCATCCGAAATGCGCTGGGTCTCTTCATCAAAGATATGCATGAGTGCATTCTGTCAGACGGCGTCAGACTTCCCGAATATCCGATCGATAAGAGAGTTACGCCTTCGGAATCGACTCCGCATATCGAATAAGGTTCTTTGCCATTCCAGGAAAGACGAAGGTGTGAAATGGCACAATAATCCACCAATAGAGATGACCGCCGAGTCCACGTGGAAGAAAAGAAGCTTCTTGTCGCAGCACGCATCGCTCTCCGTCCCGCGTAATGGTGAACTCTAGGTGGGCTAGCCCCGGAAGTTTCATCTCAGCGAGCAAGCGTAATTTTTCGCCTCCCACTCGACCCTCTACTCGCCAGAAGTCGAGGCTTTCACCGACGCGCAAATGCTCGGGATTGCGACGGCCACGACGTAAGCCCACTCCGCCTACTAGTCGATCAAGAAATCCCCTGAGGTGCCAGGCCCAATCGGATCCGTACCAGCCGTGAATGCCACCGATACGCTCCACCGCTTCCCAGACTGCCGCTGGCGATGCGGTCGTCGTAAGAGTGCGCACATCACTATAAACAGTGGCTCCTGCCCAACTTGGATCAGTATGGTTCGCCTCCCAAGGGGAAGCGTTGCTCGTGGCGTCGGACCACCGCGTGTAAGTAAGAGCCTCGCTACTGCGCGAGAGAGCAAGTTCAATCGCATCATCGACGGAATGTAAACCGTCTTTCGGTGGATTAATAATCTGATGAATGCTCTTGGCTGGATCTGCAACGACTTCACTAATCAGAGATCCAACCAACGGCCGTGCGATAGAGGCTGGCACGGGAGTGACCAGTCCTACCCACAAACTTGAAAGTCCTGGTGAAAGCACCGGTACTGGAATGATGATGCGCTTACGCAATCCTGCCACTTTGGCAAAGGTATGCATCATTTCGGCGTAAGTAAGCACATCTAAGCCGCCAATATCGAAGATACCGCTTACTGGATTCTCAAGCTCTGCAGATTGTGAGAGATACCAGATGACATCGCGAATAGCGATTGGATGAGTGCGATTCTTGACCCACTTCGGAGTCGTCATGATGGGCAACCGCTCGGTGAGGTGGCGCAACATTTCAAACGATGCTGACCCTGAGCCGATGACGATGCCCGCTCGCATTTCGATTGTGGGAGTTCCTAGCGAAGCCAAAGTGTGTCCGACCTGTACACGCGATGCGAGGTGTGCACTCGTCGCTTTATCATTAGCTATGCCACCGAGATAAACGATTTGCTTAACACCACATTCTTGTGCGGCAGTTGCAAATGCTGTAGCCATCTCTTCTTCGGTTTGAGCAAAATTCTTTCCGGAGTTAAGCGAGTGAAGTAGGTAGTAGGCCGTATGCACTCCAGCGAGTGCCCTGCGTAGATCTGAGATGTCAAAAGCGTCTCCTTCAATTACGTCTACCTGATCGTGCCAAGTAGCGTCAGTAATCTTCGACGCATCTCTCACTAATACGCGGACTTGAGACTCCGAGGCCACTAATTCGCGGACTAAGCGGCCACCTACATATCCTGTAGCGCCTGTCACCAGGAGTAGGCGGTTATTCATGCGATATATCCATTAGTTGCGCAATTCTTGAAGCATCAACTTCTCCAGTAACGAGGGAAAGTACGTTCCCCGATTTATCAAGTGCCATGGCAGATACCTGACTCGTAGTTGTGATAGCTGCACTGCGGCAGAAGTGATCAACGTTGGTATAAAAAGTCCAAGTGCGAGCTAGCACTCGAGGATTCTTGATATACGCTGCCATCGTTGCGTCAAAACGGCGTTGAAAAAGGAACCATTTGCTCCCAAGGACCGGAAATTCCAAGACTATATTTTCGCCCGTGAAGGCGGGATCCAGCGGAGAATCAGCCACACCTCGATCAACTAGTGCGCTGATCCATCGATCGACCGCGTCTTGTTGGTCTCGTAGAAAGGCCGCGATCACGTAGGTACGCGTGGCTGGAAGGTCTCCTGGAAGTTCTTTCTTTGCACCCAAGAGATCTCTACCCATGATCTGTGGAAGCGAGGGGCTCATATGTCCAGATTACCCCTAGATAACGGGGTAGCGCGCGCCGAGTGGTCCCTGGACCGGCTTAAGCAGAATGATCGCGGTCACGTTCGCCACGAATTGAGTAAGTGCGTGTAGATTTCACTACAGCAATCGGAGATCGGAACGTACCTTGGAGCGTAGAGATTTTTTTAAAGTGATGGGTGTATCTCTTGCCACCGTGGCATCTAATGCCCTACCACAATCTTTTCTAGATGGCGCTCATGCTTCTTCTATCAATGCGATTACCAGTTTGCCAAAAAGTGACACGGCGCGCTTTGCGTGGACTGTAGATGATGGTTGCAGCCATGATGCGGTTGAAAACTATATAAATTTTGTGGCTGATAATGATCTTAGGTTGACATTTTTCGTTTACGCGGGAATGTCTCCTTGGCAAACAAATCAAAAAATACTTAAACCCATGGTACAAAGCGGACAGATTCAATTAGCAAATCACACAATGCGTCATCCATTTCTAACAAAGCTCACTACCAAACAAGTGCAGAAAGAGTTAATGGATTGTCATAATTTCATGGAAAGAAATTACGGAATTGATGCAAGACCTTATTTTCGACCCCCATACGGTGACATCAATGCTGCCGTAATCAATGCTGCCGCTGACATTGGCTATACAAGGCCAATGTTATGGTCAGGAACCTTAGCTGATTCTGGAAAAGTAGGATCCGCTAAATTTATGAACTTGGCGCATTTAGCAATGCGGGATCGTGGAATAGTGCTTGGGCATGCAAATAATATGGTGGCCTCAAATCATTTTGATCAATTATTAGAGATCGTGAATAGTCGAGGACTTTCTACAGTCACTCTCACTGATGCATTTGGTGTCTAGCAAGAACAAGGTCCTACCTACGAAGTGTGCAAGCAAGAGATCACTCGTTCAGATTAATTCTGGGTATTAATTCTGGGTAACGGGATGGCGCGCGCCCAGTGGTCCTTGGGCCGCCTCAAGCAAGATGTTTGTAGTTACCTTTGAAACAAATGATCTCGTGCGATCGGGAACACGTGAAGTAAGGCCACGAACAACCCATCTCATTGTTCCTACCGAAATAGTGGCGGCACCGGCGCTTGAAACTGCATAAATAAAGTGGGACGTTGATTTTTTGTCCTCCCCACAAATGACTGATGAACTCGCTAAAATTTCTCGCACTCCGGTCTTGGAACTCACAGGTGCCACACGATCAACTTCTGGGCCCAAAATTCCCGCATATTGACTACCCTCCACTGCACCAGTGCCTTTGAAAATGAATGAATGCGGCTTGGTAACAGTAAATACTCCCTGCGCTGGGAAACAGTTGTACGTCTGCCCCGTGAGATCGGCTTCAGGATAATTCGCATCTCTGAATCGAATTGTGCTCTCTTGTTTATTGGGATCTTCCGTTGATGATTTATAGATCTCCATGTGTCGATTTTCTCCCAGCGGAGAAGGTGAGAGACGCACTCGCCAGTAGGAGACATTCGCACCGAAGAAGATCAAGTTTGTTCCCTCGCTACGTGCCTTAATAACCGCGCCGCGTTCCTGCGCACTCCAATACTCATCATGCCCGCCAGAAACATACGCAGCCGCCCCAGAGAGTATTCCTGGATTTGCTGCGACGTCCACATCGGTGACGTAGGCGGGTAGTACTCCACTCTTCTCAGCTTCCACTAAGAGTGGATGAACGTAGTAAAGATACTTCCCACTTCCGAATCCCATTTTTAGTGGACGATCAAAGGAAAGTACCCTGGCACGATCGGCAAAACCTTTTGCTCCGTGATAAGCAGAGGCCCCTTTCCAACTGTTGTACGCCAAACTCGTCAAAGTGGGAATAGAAATGACTACCCTGGAAGTGAGGTCTGCTTCACGAACCACGAGTGGAATGAACGACTCATGACCATTTGAGGCAAAGATTTTGAGCAAGTAGAAGCCTGGCGGAAAAGTTGATGTATCTATTGAGCTCTTTGAAATCCAATTACTTTCACTCATATATGTCACGGGATCAACTTTCTGAGCGCTCTGCTGAACGCACGGCAGTGAACTTGAGCGCCAGTACTCTTGCGCCTCCACTCCGTCGTAATACCCCATCCGGTAAGCCGAGACATAAAAGGTTCCTTTGGGGCAGGTGATATAGAGATCGACCGTGTCACCTGGGAGTACTGAATTTGGAGAAGCAAAGCCGGCCGTGTCAGTAGAAACGTTCTTACTATTAATC
>JAPLBA010000060.1 GCA_026393015.1 Actinomycetota bacterium | reverse complement strand
GTAGTCGGCTTCCACTTTTTCAATCCAGTCGGTCTCATGCCGCTGCTCGAAGTGGCTCGAACCCCACACACCACCGATGAAGCCACCGCCACAGCCATCGCTGTGGGTAAAGAGCTGAAGAAAACGATGGTCATCACAAAGGATGCTCCTGCATTTGTGGTCAACCGCCTTCTCACCCGTTTCTGGGGCGAAGTTACCGACGCAGCAGATGAAGGCACGCCATTTGAGATTGCCGATACCGCCATTTCGCCGCTTGGTCTTCCGATGACACCCTTCACGCTCTTTGGCTTGGTCGGTCCAGCCGTAGCGCTTCACGTTTCAGAGACTCTGCACGACACTCTTGGCCCACGCTTTACAGTGAGCGAGAACATGAAATCAATCGTGGCAGCCGGCGTGCGCACCTTCTACATCAAGGACGACGCCGGGAAGATTGTGCCAAACCCAGAGGCCTTTGCGTTGATGAAGCAGGGATCTTCTCCATCAACTGCTGATCAAGTGCGCGTGCGTGCACTCACCGCAATCGCGGAAGAGGCTCGCATGATGCTTGATGAGGAAGTTGTCGCGACCCCACAAGAGATTGATCTCTGCATGATGATGGGCGCAGGATGGCCGCTTCATACCGGCGGTATCTTGCCTTACCTCGACGAGAGTGGAATTAGCGAGGCTGCGACTGGCCGGAGATTCCATCCCAAGGGAGTGGCGAGTCTTCCGTAACTCGCCACCAGTGACGTAACTGCTTCAGCACTCCAAGAGTGTCGAGCTCTATTTCGGCCAGAATTTCAGCGCGCTTCCCATGCTCGAAGAAAGCACCAGGCACCGCAAGTGAGTACACAGGTGTGTTTACGCCGCGCGCGGCCAATGCCGTGCGCAAAGCGGCGCCGATTCCACCCGTGACCACTCCGTCCTCAAGCACGTACACGACTCGATAATCCGACACCATCGAAAGCAGTTGCACCGGGAGTGGCTTCACCCACCGAGGATCCACCACGGTGATGCCAATTTCACTTGCTTCTTTCGCCGCTGCCACGCCAGTGTGCGCAAAAGCGCCGATGGCAACTAAAAGGGCATCTCGACTCGCACTGCGATACAGGATATCTACGCCGCCTTGGCGCTCAATTGCTGGTAAATCGGCTGGCACTGCCCCTTTAGAAAAACGTAGAAGCGTGGGCGCATCGGAGATTGCGATGGCCTCCCGCAACTCCTCGCGTAGTGTCTGCGCGTCACGCGGGGCTGCCACAGAGAGCCGAGGAACGATCCCCGTCAATGCCATATCCCAGATTCCGTTGTGACTGGCTCCATCGTCACCTGTCACGCCCGCGCGATCTAGTACAAAAGTAACTCCAGCATTGTGCAGCGCGACATCCATGATGAGTTGATCAAATGCCCGATTAAGAAAAGTGGAGTAAACAGCAACCACTGGATGCAGTCCAGCAAAGGCCATTCCTGCAGCGGAGGTTGCCGCATGCTGTTCCGCAATTCCCACATCAAAGGTGCGGCGTGGAAACTGTGCTTGGAACTTATCTAATCCTGTGGGGCCCAGCATGGCAGCAGTGAGTGCCACTACATCTGAGCGCTCATTACCGATTTTCACAAGCTCATCTGAGAAAACTGAGGTCCATGAAAGTGGAGCACTCTTCAAAGCAACTCCAGTTTCAGGATCAACCACGCCGACCGCATGGAATTTCTCTAATTCGTCATTTATCGCGGGTAGATAACCGCGTCCCTTCTCAGTAATCACATGAACCAGTACTGGACGTCCAAAATTCTTAGCGAGCAAGAGCGCGTGTTCCATCGCAGCGATGTCATGTCCGTCGACTGGTCCTAAATACTTCAAACCCAAGTCTTCGAACATGCCTTGTGGAGCAACAATATCCTTGAGCCCCTTCTTCAGCCCATGCAAAGTTTCGTAAATGGGGTTTCCGACAACTGGGGTACGCGAGAGCACGTGCTTTCCCCAATCGAGAAAACGCTCATACCCTTGCGTCGCGCGCAAAGTTGAGAGATAAGTTGCCACTCCACCCACTGTCGGTGCGTAGGAGCGCTCGTTGTCATTGACCACGATCACTAATGGAAGATCGGAAGAAGAAGCAATGTTATTCAACGCCTCCCAAGCCATGCCTCCCGTGAGAGAACCATCTCCCACCACCGCAACAACATGGCGATCGCTCACGCCACGAACTTTGTGCGCCTTAGCGATACCGTCGGCCCAAGAAAGCGCCGTAGACGCGTGGGAGTTCTCTATGACGTCATGAGGGCTCTCGGAACGACTCGGGTACCCAGAGACACCTCCGCGCTGGCGAAGCAGGTCGAAACCATCTGCCCGACCAGTGAGGATTTTATGAACATACGCTTGGTGACCGGTATCAAAGAGCACGGTGTCTTTCGGGGAATCGAAAATCCGATGGATCGCGATCGTAAGTTCAACCACGCCTAAGTTGGGTCCGAGATGGCCACCGCTCTTGCTCACGGAAGCGATCAGGAAATCACGAATCTCACTCGCTAGCCGATTGCTCTCTTCAAAATCCAGCGAACGAAGCGTGCTCAATCCATCTGGAGCCTTCAGAGCAGCCATGATCTCGGCGCCACTTCTCCCGCTCATGCCCTCAGTCTAAGCGCCTGGAAGAATTAAAGCGCGCTCGAGTGCCTCGAGAACCAACGTGACCTCGCGTTCACGCGAGACAAAATGCGCACCCTCGCGTTCGAGCATCGAGATTGCCTCCTCAATGGCTGGTGGTGGCATGAAGGCTTTCTCTTCCACTCGAACGCGCGACCAGGCCGCCCGTGCTTGCGCAAGTGAGCCTTGAATCGAAGCCAACGCGAGCCTTGCCAAGAGCACGGGGTACCTACGAAGCACCGCGTGGGTGCGGTATTCGCCGGGCAGAATATCGAGCAACCATTTGATCGACTCCTCGATCCACTGGTCGCTTCCGGGCGCCCTTAAATCAGCTGGCCAACCAGGAGGTGCACCGCGCATCGAACCCCTTCCAGGTCAGGTGATTAACTCAAGAGGGAACGCAAGACGTACTGCATGATGCCGCCATGGCGATAGTAATCTGCTTCGCCCGGGGTATCGATGCGAACGCGCGCTGTGAAACTTTTAGCACCAGCCTGCACTGTTACCTCACGAGGAACCGCACCATCATTTAGCGCGGTAACACCAATGATGTTGAAAGTTTCTTCACCGGTCAGCCCCAATGTTGCAACGTTCTCTCCTTCCTTGAACTGCAGAGGAAGGACTCCCATGCCAATCAAGTTAGAGCGGTGAATACGTTCAAAAGATTCTGCGATGACTGCGCGTACACCCAAAAGTGCAGTGCCTTTAGCTGCCCAATCTCGTGATGATCCCGACCCATACTCCTTGCCCGCAAGAATCATGAGCGGGACACCGGCTGCTTGGTATTCAACCGATGCGTCATAAATGGTGGATTGCACACCGCCTTGCAGGAAGTTACGAGTGAAGCCGCCTTCAACACCATCAAGGAGTTGGTTCTTAAGGCGAATGTTTGCGAAGGTACCGCGAATCATTACCTCGTGATTTCCACGACGCGAACCGTAGGAGTTAAAATCCAGACGAGCGACACCATGCTCGGCCAAGTACTTGCCGGCAGGTGAGTCTGCCTTAATAGAACCCGCTGGTGAAATGTGGTCAGTTGTGACCGAGTCGCCCAGAATGGCAAGTACTCGGGCATGTGAAATCTCTGTTACGGGAACTGGATTGCGAGGCATGCCTTCGAAGTACGGAGGCTTCCTTACGTAAGTGGAGTTGGCATCCCACTCGAATGTGGCACCTACCGGAGTGGCAAGTGATTGCCAACGATGATCGCCATCGAAGACCCCTGCGTAATCCTTGGTGAACATCTCAGAAGAAAGTGCGCGATCGATCGTGGCCTGGATCTCTTGCGGAGATGGCCAGATATCGCGCAGAAATACAGGAGTATCTCCGTCATAACCCAATGGATCTGTTTCGAAATCGAAATCCATCGTTCCCGCGATCGCGTAGGCGACAACTAACGGCGGTGACGCCAGGTAATTCATCTTCACGTCGGGGTGAATGCGACCTTCAAAGTTTCGATTTCCAGAGAGCACTGCTGCTACTGCTAAATCATTGGCATTTACCGCGGCACTGACGGCTTCAGGAAGTGGGCCCGAGTTTCCGATACACGTGACGCATCCGTATCCAACCAAGTGAAAACCGAGTTTTTCCATATAGGGAAGGAGGCCAGCGCGCTCGTAGTAATCCATAACGACTTTACTTCCAGGGGCTAGCGTGGTCTTTACCCAAGGCTTTGAGGAAAGCCCGCGCTCAACTGCCTTTTGAGCTAGCAGTGCGGCGCCCAACATTACCGAGGGGTTCGAGGTATTGGTGCATGAAGTGATTGACGCAAGCACCACCGCACCATTTTTAAGTTCGTAGTTAGCGCCCTCAACTCTCCCAGATGAAGATTTGGTCGCATAGGTAGGGAGGACCTCAGCAAAAGCCTTCTTGGAATCCGAAAGCGAGATGCGATCTTGTGGACGCTTTGGACCGGCGATGGACGGAACGATAGTTCCTAAATCAAGCTCGATGACACTAGAGAATCGAGGAGTGGCGCTTGGGTCATGCCACAGCCCCTGCTTCTTGGCGTAACTCTCCACCATGGCGATGTTCTCTTCGGTTCGACCAGTGAGGCGCATGTATCGAAGGGTTTCTTCATCGATGGGGAAGATCGCGCAAGTAGAACCGTACTCGGGGCTCATATTTCCGATCGTTGTGCGGTTCGCCATCGGCACCGCTGAAACACCTGATCCGAAAAACTCCACAAACTTTCCTACGACGCCATGCTTGCGGAGCATCTGAGTGATGGTGAGCGCCAAATCAGTAGCAGTCGTACCGGCAGGCGACTCTCCCGATAACTTAAAACCAACAACGGCTGGGATTAACATCGAAACCGGTTGTCCGAGAAGCGCAGCCTCAGCTTCAATACCGCCTACTCCCCAACCAAGAACTCCTAGTCCATTCACCATCGTGGTATGGGAATCAGTTCCCACAACAGTGTCAGGATATGCGCGCAAGACCCCGCCCACCTCGCGCAACATGATCACGCGAGCGAGGTATTCAATATTAACTTGGTGCACGATTCCGGTCCCGGGCGGTACCACGCGGAACTCATCAAAAGCTGTCTGCCCCCAACGCAGAAAGCGATAGCGTTCTTGATTGCGTTCGTACTCAATGTCAGTGTTTTTTTCGAATGCATCGGCGGTTCCAAACAGATCAGCGATTACGGAGTGATCGATCACGAGTTCAGCTGGCGCTAGTGGATTAATACGTTTGGGATCACCGCCAAGTTCAGCGACTGCCTCTCGCATCGTGGCTAAGTCGACGATGCAGGGAACGCCTGTGAAATCTTGCATGATGACGCGAGCAGGTGTGAATTGAATTTCGGTATCCGGTTCAGCCGTAGGGTTCCATGCTGCGAGTGCGCGAATCTGTTCCGCCGTGACGTTTGCGCCATCTTCAGTTCGCAGAAGGTTCTCTACCAAAATCTTCAAACTAAAGGGCAGATCGGCAACTCCTGGCACCGCATTGATGTCAAAGATTTCCACGCTCTGCGCACCGACCGTAAAGGTGGTCTGCGCTCCGAAAGAATTGACGGGTGAATTGCTGCTCATACTTCACGCTCCTCGTTCACCAAGCTGATTATCTTGATATCAAGATACCTCTGAGGAGAGGGTCAAGCAAGCGTAAACGCGGCGATCTGCTCCACATGGTGAGTCATCGGGAAGGCATCAAAGGCACGCAACTGTGCCAGCTCGTATCCCAGCTCAGCGAAGGTAGCCACATCCCTGGCAAGCGAAGCCGGATCACAAGCCACATAGACCACTCGCCTCGGCTTGAGTTTGGCGATCTGCTCAAGGACCGGACGCCCAGCGCCAGTGCGTGGGGGGTCTAAGAGAATCACGTCGGCACGTTTGAGTGAGCGAAGAACTCGCAAGACCTCACCCACGTGAGCCTTCAGAGCCGGAAAATTTCTCGCGGCGTCGCGCACGCTGGCAGCCGTCGAATCCACTAGCTCCACTCGGCCACCAGGACCAACCTCTTCTAGTGCAAAGGCAGCGAAAAGCCCAGCGCCTCCATAAAGATCAAGCACATGATCACCGGGCTTCATTTGAGCAAATTCTAAAAGCGTATTTACAAACATAGATGCAGCTCTTGGATGCACCTGCCAGAAGCCCTTGGGATCGATATTGAATCGTGTGCCATGGACCATCTCGGTAATGGAAGAACTCCCATTACCGAGATCATCATCCAACCGTCCATCGCGGAATCCACGAATCTCTCCTTCAGAGGAGATTGCCATTTCGATCTCCGAAGTATGCGAGAAATTTCCCCGGGGAGGTTGAATCCCATCGGCGGCGATGACGCACTTATCCAGGCGGACCACATCATGGGACTTAGCTCCACGCAATCCGACATGTCCTTCCTCATCCACCGCATATCTCATGCGCGTGCGCCAGCCCGTATGTTGGCCGAGGTCAATCACTTCAACCTCGACATCGCGCTTGGCTAACCGCGCAAACTGCTCGACGATTACTGCCTTCTTCATGTTGCGCTGTTGCGCGACATCGATATGTTGAAAATCGCAGCCACCGCATTCCTTTGCGAAGCGACAAGGAGGATCTACGCGATGCTCCGAAGGAACCAAGACCTCAATCACATCTCCGCGAGCGAAGTTCTTGGAAACTCCCGTCACTTCTACGATCACTAACTCGCCGGGAATTCCATGACGCACAAAGATGACTCGACCTTCGTGCCTGGCCACCACATGGCCACCATGAGCCACGGGGCCAAGTTCGACTTCGAACTTCTCCCCTACGGTAAAAATTGTCATTTGTCTCGAGGGCCCCGTAAGGAATTCGGTCCTTGCACGGGGCGTTCGGCCACACTCTCGCTCGATTCAAGTTGCCATGGCACGCTCGTTACCATGACGCCAGGAGTGAAGAGTAACCGTGACTTAAGGCGAAGGGCTGATTGATTATGCAGCAACTGCTCCCACCAGTGGCCCACGACATATTCAGGAATGAATACGGTGACAACATCGCGGGGCCCTTCGCGGTGAATGCTCTTCACATGATCCATGATGGGCCGCACAATTTCGCGGTATGGAGACGCAAGGACTCGAAGCGGTATTGGGATTTCCATCTTCTCCCATTGAAGACGAAGCGCCTCTGTTTCATCTGCATCAGCAGAGACCGTAATAGCTTCGATGGTAGAAGGACGAGTTGCACGCGCATATGAGATCGCACGAAGAGTCGGCTTATGAATCTTTGAAACTAACACGATTGCGTGAGTGCGCGCAGGAAGGGCCATCTCAACGTCGTCTTCTACTTGTAATTCGCTAGAGACACGGCTGTAGTGGCGCTTAATCGCCTTCATGAGGATGAAGAGAAGGAGCATGGCGATAATTGCCATGTACGCGCCTTTTGTAAATTTGGTTGCCAAAACGACGATGAGCACAGTTGCCGTAGTGAAAAGGCCAAACATATTGATTCCTCGTGAACGCTTCATCCGCGCCCGCTCTGACTTGTCTGTTTCAGTTCTTAGCAATCGATTCCAATGACGGATCATGCCGGTTTGGCTCATATTGAAGGAGACGAAGACGCCAACAATATATAACTGGATGAGGCGGGTCACTTGCGCATCGAAGGCAATGATGAGAACTACTGCGGCGAAAGCCAGAATGATGATGCCGTTCGAGTACGCCAGACGATCACCGCGGTTGCGAAGCTGTGCAGGCAACCACTTGTCATGCGCCAAAATCGAGGCAAGAACAGGGAACCCGTTAAAAGCGGTGTTTGCGGCAAGAACGAGAATAAGTCCCGTCACCGCTGTTATAAAGTAGAAGCCGATATGGAAATTACCAAAGATTGCTTTGGAAATCTGTGCCATTACAGTCTCTTGCGTATAACTACTACCGACAGGCACACCGTTTCGAAGCAACTGTTCCCCAGGATTTTCGGCAAATCGTAAGTGCATTATGTTGGCAAGCACAATGATGCTTACCAACATGGTGACTGCGATCGTTCCTAAGAGCAGCAGGGTAGTAGCCGCATTCTTCGACTTTGGTTTGCGAAAGGCGGGCACACCATTACTAATGGCTTCGACCCCCGTGAGCGCCGCGCAGCCAGAGGAGAATGCTCGTAAAAGGAGAAATGCTGCCGCGATACCGGTGAAACCCTCTGTGAAACCCGCCTCTTGCCTTAAATCTAAACTCGCACTTGCCGCCATTGGTAGGTCGTTGGTAACGAGATAGCGATAAAATCCGTAGGCAGCCATCGCCAACACACCGAACATGAAACAATATGTGGGGATGGCAAATGCGGTGCCGGATTCGCGAACACCACGAAGATTTAAGGCCATCAAAACGATGACGATGATCGATGCCCAGAGCGCTTCATGGCCGCGCATGAAGGTCAGGACGCTTGCCGCATTCTGCACACCAGACGAGACGGATACCGAGACTGTGAGCACGTAATCAACAAGCAGTGCGGAAGCCACCGTGAGCCCTGCAGTGGGACCCAAATTAACCGTTGCCACTTCGTAATCTCCGCCACCGCTCGGGTAGGCATGAACGTTCTGGCGATACGAGGCAACCACAGTGAGCATGACTAACGCCACCACGAGCCCGATCTGCCAAGAGAACGCATACGCCGAAAGACCTGCGATGGAGAGGGTGAGAAAGACCTCGTCAGGTGCGTAGGCCACCGAGGAGAGCGCATCTGAGGCGAAAACTGGTAGCGCGATGCGCTTAGGGAGGAGGGTCTCCCCTAACTGATCATTACGGAGCGCACGCCCCAGGAGGGCGCGCTTCGCGAAACTTACGAGTCCCTCGGCCACGCGGTAAGCCTAGAGCGTGTAGCGTTCACTGTTGTGCATTACGTGATCATGGGATGCGGTCGGGTCGGTTCCGCGCTCGCCCACGCCCTTGAAGCCGCCGGGCACTCGGTGTCGGTCATCGACCAGAGTCGCGAGGCCTTCCGTCGGCTCGGTCCGACTTACCGGGGCGAAACCATCACTGGAGTGGGTTTCGATCGAGACACCTTGGAATCAGCGGGAATCGCACGCGCCGTCGGCTTCGCCGCAGTCTCTAATGGAGATAACTCAAATATTCTTGCTGCGCGAACTGTGCGCGAGGTATACGGAGTAGGGAATGTGGTTGCCCGTATCTACGATCCTGGTCGCGCAGAAATCTACCAACGTCTCGGAATACCGACGGTGGCCACTGTTTCATGGACCGCAGACCAAGTACTCCGGAGATTACTCCCCGAAGGCTCTGCTTCTGAGTGGCGTGATGCCTCAGGGACGTTGGGACTCTTTGAAGTGCAATTAGATCCCAGCTGGTATGGACACCGCGCAGTGCGCATCGAACTCAACACGCCCGCGCGGGTGGCTTTCATTACCCGTCTAGGAAAAGCACTCATTCCCGACGGCGACACAGTTCTACAGGCCGGAGATTTGATTCACGTGATTGCACGTGATGCGGAACTATCCAAGGTGGAATCACTCCTCGCTGCCAAACCCGAGGAGGATTAAAGATGCGCGTCACAGTTGTAGGAGCAGGAAATGTTGGCCGCTCCATCGCCAAAGAATTGATCGGCAACGGCCATCAC
This sequence comes from Actinomycetota bacterium, assembly GCA_026393015.1. Classification (GTDB taxonomy): domain Bacteria; phylum Actinomycetota; class Actinomycetes; order Nanopelagicales; family Nanopelagicaceae. The sequence goes on along the minus strand of JAPLBA010000060.1, from coordinate 19,766 downwards.
GTGATGTTGATCGATAAAGATCCTAAGGCGATCAAGATGGATTCGGTTCCACAAGCGCAATGGCTTCTCGCAGATGCCTGCGAAGTTGTAAATCTTGAGGAAGCCCAGTTGAACAATTCAAATGTTCTTGTTGCTGCCACTGGCGACGACAAAGTCAATCTTGTCGTTTCACTTCTGGCCAAGACGGAGTACGGAGTCCCTAGAGTAGTTGCCCGGGTAAATCACCCAAAGAACGAATGGATGTTTAATGAAGCTTGGGGTGTAGACGTCGCCGTTTCAACTCCACGAATGCTCTCAGCTCTCGTAGAAGAGGCAGTATCTGTGGGAGATCTTGTTCGACTCTTCACATTCAACCAAGGTGAAGCGAACCTGGTTGAGATAACTCTCCCGAGTACCGCTCCTTGTGTCGGTAAAAGAGTTCGCGATCTCGCACTCCCATCCGACGCAACTTTAGTTTCTATCCTTCGCGACGCCCACGTCATCACACCATCCCCAGATGACACGCTTGAAGCAGGAGATGAACTGCTTTTCGTAGCAACTGCAGAGTCCGAACCAGCGTTGCAGGCTTGCCTAGCCCCAAATCACGCTGGCTAGTTATTTTCTTCTTTGTTTTCGACCGCTGGTGCGCTGCGTTTTAGAATTGCCCAAGTCAGATACACGGTCACCAAAAAAAGTGGCCATCCCACGACAAGAGTTGCCACGCCAAGTGCAGTAGTTTCATTAGCCAAGTAGAGCGGCACTTGGATAGCAAGGCGTACCACAAAGAGGCCGACCCAAATCCACCCCGCGAGCAAGTAGGCACGCAGGCGTACCGGATTCTTCCGCCAACCAAGATTCTCTCCAAGGATTGGCCCCAGTACTAGCCCGAGGATCGGCCAACGCAGCAAGTTTGCCGCCAAATAGACCACACCATAGATCGCACTCTTGATCATGCCCGGAAGAAAGAAATTCTCTGCTTTGCCAGTGCTACGCGAAAACCAAGCGCATATAAGCACGCCTACAAGTCCAGAAAAAGCGTGCTGTACGGTGTCGCGCTTTACTAAACGCGCAATGGCAGCAACCAGAGCGATCGCCAGCGCAATAATGAGCGACAGATCTAGCTTGCGGCTAATTGTAAAGACAAATACGAACGCAAGTGATGGAAGACCTGAATCAATAACCCCACGTTTACCACCGAGGGCATCAATTACTTTGCTGTGATCGCTCATTTGGTATTTGGAAAGAGTCGATATATAGGGTTGTAAGAAAGCCAACCCTCTTCATTTTGCATCATTAATCCAGTGACCTCTATATCTCTTCCAGGCGTGACTGCCGCAATGCTCCGCTGTCCGAGCCAGATGCACGTCAGTTTTCCAGAACCATCCTGTATCTCAACTTCCAGCGCGGGCACTCCAGAGCGTGGGCGAATGACGAGTGAATTGATCGTCCCGATAACCGTGGCCCTGCTGCGCGGTTGCAAATCAGCAACACGCGTGTGCATGTGACGATTTGCGTCGGTGTGAAGGGAATCTGCATATCGCTCAGTTCGTGAAATCTCCCGCTTATTCATGAGCAACTCCAGTCGAACCGAATCCGCCGGCACTACGTGCACTTTCAGGAAGGATTTCTACTTCCACAAATTGCGCATTTTCCACGCGTTGAATCACTAATTGGGCGATGCGATCCCCGCGCTTAATTGCGAAACTTTCGGTGCGGTCATGATTGATGACTATCACCTTAATCTCGCCGCGATAACCCGAGTCGATGGTGCCTGGTGCATTAACGATGCCAATTCCACTTTTTATCGCAAGGCCGGAACGTGGGTGCACAAAAGCTGCAAAACCATCAGGAAGAGCAATCGAGAGACCAGTCGACACGAGAGCACGATCCCCGGGAGCGATGACCAAGTCCTCGCTACTGCAGAGATCGGCCCCAGCATCACCTGGCTTCGCGTAGGCCGGAAGCGAAAGGCTCGGATCGCTGCGAATAATGAGGATTTCGATCATCAGGGGTTAACCTCAAAGGAAGAGTCGATCTCGCGCATAAGTGCCGGATTGCCTTGGATCCGGGTGAGGTAATCCTCTGGAGCTGAATCGAGAAAATGTTGCATATCAACAATGACAAAGAGGGATTGTGCTCGAATAGCAACAGGACCGTCTGGTGAATTCAATCGTCCTTCACACCGTGAATAAACCTTGCGCCCAGATACACCCAATATCTCTGCACTGAGATGAATCACCGAACCGACGGGGACGGGGAGCAGAAAATCAGTTTCGAGTCGCCCCGTGACTGCCGGCTTGCGCAGGAGCCACATCAGGTGACCAAGAACTTCGTCACAGGCAAGCGTCAAGATTCCTCCGTGCGCCAAACCAGGGGCTCCCTGGTGAAATTCAGAGACCGTAAAGATAGAGGTGATGCTGGCGCCCTCACCTGCAGTCGAGCGAATACGTAGACCAGTGGGGTGAGATTGGCCGCAGCCGAAGCAATGCTCGAGATGGGAGGGGATCTCTTGCCCAGACTTCGGTGCATCGGGATGCACTTGAGCTGATTGAGCATCAGCCGGTGGGGTAGTTGAAGGTACGCGTGCCACGTTCCCAGAGTACCTTTCTTCCATGTCTCTTTCTCACTCCGGCAAGACCGCGTTAATCACAGGTGCGACCAGCGGAATTGGGCTCTACACCGCACGCGAGCTGGTCTCGGCGGGCTGGCGAGTAGTCGGTACCGCACGCACGCCTGCTCAAGCCGATCAATTACTCCGAGACGTACCTGGGGTAGAGGTGCTCGTCGCTGATTTCACTGAGCCGGAGAGCGCCTCGAATCTCATCTCTCAGACCTTGGATCTGTTAGGACAAGCGCCGTATGCCTTGGTCAATAACGCTGGATTTGCCGCACCAGGGGCGATCGAAGATGTAGCGCCAGCGTATGCAGCCGAGCAAGTTCGAGTGAATCTCTTCATCCCCGCAGAGCTCATCCGAGGATTTCTCCCCAGCATGCGAAGCCGAGGGAGCGGACGGATCGTCAACATTTCATCAGTAAGTGGAAGAGTGGCGGCGCCCTTTCTAGGTTGGTACAGCGCGAGCAAGTTCGCCCTTGAAGCGTTAAGCGATGCGCTACGCGTCGAGCTCACCGGCAGCGGTATCAACGTTTCCTTGATCGAGCCCACTTCCTTTTCGTCAAACATCTGGTCTAAAGCTGGGACGCAACTTCCCACAACCGGTCCACACCAGAAGATTTACCAGAAAGCTGCCCGCCTTGTGCACGCCGAATACCCCGAGCCCACACCAGTAGCACGAGTGATCCGCGATGCGATCGAAAGCGACGCCCCTCGAACTCGCTATTTAGTGGGCAAAGGAACTGGCGCAATCCCCTACGTGCGTCTTCTGCCTGCCAAAATGATTGATGCATTCGTAGCGATCACGTTCGGACTCAAGCGGCCACCACTACTCATGCGTCTGCTCACCAAACGATCAACCCGAGGATGACATGTTTCTAGAGAAGGTATATCCCCCACCGATCTCGTGGTTTCTGGCGCTGATTTTTGGGCTGGCTATTGGTCTTGTTTTTGGCGCACCGTTCGGTGTCGTCGTGGGTTTGATCGGTGGATTGCTTGCTGCCGGGTTAGTGAGTTTCTCGCTCTGGCGTTCTACCTTTGAAATTAGCATCGATGGTGAGATGCTCGTCGCCGAGGGAAAGAAAATCCCGCGCGCACACATCACGCTCTGCACTCCACTGGACCGGGCAGCAACTCGCTCCACGTTGGGACCGAAGGCAGATCCGGCGGCTCTCATCATCATGCGAGGCTGGGTGCATACAGCAGTAAAGATAGACATCAAAGATTCGGAGAGAGAACAACCCTACATATTCGTCTCGACCAGACAATCCGAGACGATCGCCGACCTGCTCAACAAAAAGGGGTAGACGAGAAAGTTACGCGCACTCGCTACAGACCGCAGTGACGCCCTCGCCTTTAGCAAGTTGCGTGCGGTGGTGAACAAGAAAACAACGTGAACAAGTAAATTCATCTGCCTGCTTGGGGAGCACTCGTACGGTGAGTTCCTCGCCAGAGAGATCAGCGCCTGGCAATTCGAGTGTTTCAGCAAGTTCCGCTTCGTCTACATCGACTTGACCAGATTGCGCCTCCGCTCGACGCGCCTTTAACTCCTCAATCGATTCCTCGGTGAGTTCGTCATCGGTCTTTCGCGGGGTGTCGTAATCGGTGGCCATCATCAACTCCTTCACATCAACTTCTCTTCAAAAATGCCTGAACGCGCGAATCATGCCTCTTTTTCGACCTTCAGATAGCCAAAAAGGCTGTGAATCTCGCAGGAATCCCATAAATATGCGTGATCTCACTCTCAATCGACCTCTTGGTCGGCATCGGATCCCCCCGATCAGGAGGCTAACCTGCTCTCATGCCTATTTACGCCCTCGGTGACCTCATCCCCCAAATCCATGAATCCGCCTACGTACACCCCGATGCCGTCATCATTGGAAGTGTGGTGATCGGTCCAGATTCGACCGTGTGGCCGGGGGCAGTTCTGCGAGGGGACACGGGAGTTATCACGGTAGGTTCGAGAACAAACATTCAAGACGGAGCAGTCATTCACACGCACTCTAAGCACGTCACGACCATCGGTGATGACGTTGTTATTGGGCATAACGTGCATATTGAAGGCGCGATCATTGGCAATGCCTCTCTGATCGGTTCGGGTTCGACCGTATTACAAGGCAGCACCATTGGATTCAACGCTCTCGTGGGGGCACAAGCTTTAGTTCCGCCAAACACCACCATCCCGGATTACGCCAAAGCTTTGGGGGTTCCCGCGAAATTAATACTAAATTCGGTTGAACCTGGGTTTGGAAGTCCAAACGCTCAATATTACGTAGCAGCTGGCAAGAAATATGCGACGGAACTTCGACTGATTACAGATTAAGGTAACTCTGAAAGTAAGTTAAGGATTCGCTGCTCTATTTCATCGCGTATTGGTCGCACGGACTCAACGCCCTGACCGGCAGGATCATCTAACTTCCAATCGAGATATCGCTTGCCTGGATAGAACGGGCATGCATCACCGCATCCCATCGTGATAACAACATCACTCTCCTGCACCGCTTCGTTGGTAAGTATTTTTGGAACTTCAGCAGAAATGTCGATACCGACTTCGAGCAGCGCCTCGACAACTGCTGAATGGATGGAATTCGCGGGAGCAGACCCGGCCGAAAGTACTTCTACCCGCGCGCCGCCATGGTGCTTGAGGAATGCTGCAGCCATTTGCGAGCGACCAGCGTTATGGACACAGACGAAAAGCACGGTTGACGTCACATCGAACTCCTTCGGCGGCGGGCACGCGATTCAACTAAATACCATATTCCTAGAGTCAACAGTACTAGTAACACAATCGAGAGGTGTTTCGTGTGAACAGCGAAGAAACTTTTTTGCGCCGGCAACTCCTCCGAGTTGACCACGAGCGTTGAGGTATTAACGTCTTCGGTTCCCACTAAGAAGAAGTTGAATTGGCCAGCGATTGGATGCCCGTCCTCGGAGAGCACCCGAAAATCAACGTGATAGGTCCCCACAGCCGTACTGGAATTCAATTCGCGGGTCAAAGAAGAAGCACTGACTTCGCTCGGACCGTTGGATATTTCCTCACCTGATGGATCTGACACTATGACTGCGCTAGCTCCGGCAAGGTCTGAGAGATCCTCACCGAAAAGGAGAACGATCTTGGTGGGCAAAATTGATAAGTGACTGGAAGCTGCCGGAGTTGAACTGATCAACTCCGCGTGAGCGTGTGCCGGAAGCGGCGTCAAGAGAAATATCATTGCCACCACCCCAGGGCTGGCAATCAAATTACGTACGCGGCTCACTCTCACATTCTATCTCCAGAATCTGTCACTTAAGGGTAAAGTTTTGGTTCATGAGCCATGACGCAATTAACAACCACCCTGCGGTAGAGCGAGTGCGCGCAGCGCTATTTGAGTTTGGGATCACCCCAGAGATTACTATCTTGAGCGATTCTGCGAGGTCGGCAAAGGAAGCAGCAGCCGGATTAGGGATCGAAGTAGGCCAAGTCTGCTCCTCACTCATTTTTACATTGGGCGATACAACTGAACCCTTACTCATTCTCACTTCGGGAAGACATCGCGTCGATACTGACTTAGTAGCAAAGAACCTCGGACTCTCCCACCTGGGACGAGCGGATGCCGACATCGTGCGCATTGCTACGGGCTTCGCAATCGGTGGGGTCTCCCCTGTGGCACACCCTGCTCCGCTCCGCACCATCATCGACTTGGCACTCAACGACTATGACGTGGTGTGGGCTGCTGCTGGGCACCCACATGCCGTCTACCCGACAACTTTTGGAGAGTTACTCCGCATCACCGGTGCGGTAGAGATGAAAGTGGGCGATTGATTTTCGCACGCTTAGCCTAGAATCAGAGCGTGATCCTCTCTACGACCCGCACCGGAAGTGGCACTCCACTCATACTTATTCACGGCATGGGATCGGCGAGCACGATTTGGAAGGGCATCGCACCTGCTCTAGAACGACTCTTCGAAGTAATCACGTTTGATCTGCCGGGACATGGGCATTCACCTTACGACCCGGGTCAAGCTATGGACCCTGCGTCACTTGCAGATCTTGTGGTCGCGAACATGGATAGCCTCGACATTCAAAAGGCACATGTTGTCGGGAACTCACTCGGCGGGTGGGTGGGTCTAGAGATTGCGAGTAGACACCCTGGCCGGGTACTTACTTTTATCGGACTTGCCCCCGCTGGGTTGATACTTACTCCGTATACGAAAATCAACCCCATCACCGCGCAATCACGACAGATCGCGGTATTCACCCATTCTATTCAAAAATATCTTTTGAGATTTATGTGGGCGAAAAGAATTGGATTCGCTTCTTCATCACCAAAGTGGCGAGAACTTCCATATGAGTACGCACTTGATGCGGCCCTGGCAATGGGATTGTCCAAGGGTTACTTTCCCGCTTGGAACGCCATGCTTTACCGACGTTTTGATACACCCATCGACCCTTCAATTCCTCTTACGGTGGTTTTTGGAGATAGCGATCAGACTCTGCCAGCTTCGACATGGCAGGAACGTACATTGGTGCCGCCACACACCAGGTGGATTGTGTTACCTCACTGCGGACACGCCCCTCAATGGGATTGCCCAGAAGACGTTGTACGTATCATCTGCGAAACCGCTGCGCAGCGATGATTATCGCGATTCGCTTCTGGGAAATGAGTGCCCTTCGTGGCATCTCGCTGATGGCAACCAAACGGCAAGTTCTTCGAAATTTTCCTGGAGTTACTTTTTCCAAACTGCTCGGCACTGGGCGTGGAGAAACTTTTACGCCGCGCGATGCAGACCCACACACCTGGGGATTATTGGCAGCTTTCCAAGATGAGTCTAATCTAGAAATTTTTAATGGCTCCTCCCTCGTAAAGTCTTGGGGAAGTGCACCCCATTTCAGCGCTGATCTCACACCCATTGCTTCGCAGGGCAAATGGGCTGGCCTCTCTCCTTTCACAGCAGAAGTTCTACCATCGACAGAGGGGCCAGTTGCCGCGATTACACGAGCGCGCATCAAAACCTCCGAAGCGTTGCGCTTCTGGCGCGAAACTCCACCTGTGACCGAATCACTCAAAAGTGCACCGGGTCTACTCGGGGCAATCGGAATTGGCGAGGCACCTATTGGATTACAAGGCACTTTCTCCCTCTGGGAGAGCGGCGCCCATTTGCGCGCCTTCGCATACGGTTCGCCTGCCCACCAACGCGCTATCAAACTCACTTCGGCTCGAAATTGGTATAGCGAGGAATTATTTGCCCGCTTTCACGTCCTCCGGGCAGAAGGCATTCTTGGGGGGCGGACTATTTCTGCCAAGTAGGGCAGAATGATGACATGTCAGTCCGGGTGTATCGAGGTGGCTATGCGCGCTTTCGTCGCCGTCGATATCCCACCATCCTGACCTGGATCACCACACTTCTGGCAATTGCCACACAGATGATCTATCCACTCATGCCAGATGATCGCCTGCTCTTTCTAACATTTTTCATAGTGATCGCCTTTGCACTAGCTGGCCTGATGCAGGCGTGGAGCGCACATGGCACGAAATACGCTGCTACCTGGCTCATCGCGACCACACTCTTCGGATTTGTGGTTGAAGAAATCGGTGTACACACCGCGTGGCCCTTCGGCGAGTACTCATACTCGGACTCTCTGGGTCCGGCAATCGCCGGAATTCCGCTCATCGTGCCGCTCGCATGGGCGATGATTTCTCATCCAATCCTGATTCTCTCTCGACGCATCTCCGCCAGGTGGGCACCGCTGGTCTTCGGATGGACCATTATGGCTTGGGATCTCTTCCTCGATCCGTTGATGGTCGATGCGGGACGTTGGACTTGGAATTCAGAGTTAACTGACATTCCATTTGTTACAGGAATACCCCTTTCGAATGCGGCGGGCTGGCTACTTTGCGGCATTGCTCTTGGTGCAATCTTGCATTGGGGGCTCCCACACGAACAGCGCAAGGTCGCTCCCAGCAGCACCACCGGAGATGTCATTCTTGGATGGACACTATTTTCGGGAGTTATTGGAAATCTCTTCTTCTTTGATCGTCCCGGAACGGCACTGGTAGGTGGGCTCGCTCTTGCGCTGCCGCTACTCCCCTACTTTTTCATGAAGTGGATTAGTCGCGGGTGATTGTCCTTGCATCAGTAGCACTTGGTATCAATGTGCTCAACCTTGTGATTTGTCTAATTAATCTCCTCGCAATGCGTCGCCTCTCTCCCACCACAGAGATTCTCCAGCCAGTCAACGTGCTCTTACCGTGCAGGAATGAAGCCCTGAGAATAACTTCCACCCTCGCAGCACTTCGGAATCAAGAATTTCTCAAAGATTGGCAGCTATACCTCCTGGACGATCGCTCGGAAGATCACACTTTTTCTTTGATCACTGAAGAGACTTCGAGCATGGATAACGCGACAGTACTAAGCGGCGAAACATTAAATGGTGAGTGGATCGGGAAATCATTCGCTCTCCACCAACTCCTCACCAAGAGTCGAGAGAGCGAGTTCACGATACTTACGGATGCTGACGTCACGCTCTCTAAGACCGCGATAGCGCAATCTATTTCCACGTTAGTGTCGAGTAAGCTCGACTTTCTCAGCATCTATCCCAAACAAATCACCCGCTCCTGGAGTGAATTCTTACTCCAGCCGCTTCTCCAATGGACATGGCTTACCACGTTGCTATTGCGCCCAAGTGAGCGCTCCACGCGACCCTCTACCACTGTCGCAAACGGGCAGTTCATGGTGATCCGCACGGCGGCGCTCGCTGACATCGGAGGTTTTTCGAGTGTGAAGAATTTCGTTCTTGATGACATAGCTTTAGCTCGCGCACTCAAGCATGCAGGCCACCACGGCACTGTTATTAACGGTGCCCAGATTATTGAGTGCCGCATGTACGAGGATTTCCGTCAGCTTTCGGCTGGATACCGTAAATCTCTCTGGAGCGCCTTTGGGTCACCCACCTCCGCCAGTTTCGTGGCCGCGCTATTTGCATGTGCCTATATATTCCCACTCCCCCTGGCCTTTTTGGGAAGCGGAAGGAGTTCAGCATTGGCTGTGAGCGCACTGGTGATAGCGATATGCGTACGGGTGATGACGGCGACCACTACTCGCTCTCCCATTGCATCTTCGCTCTTTCATCCCCTCGCGATAGGCCTCTTCATTTACTTGCTCGCCGCATCGTGGATTGATCGCCTCCGTGGAAATCTCTCCTGGAGTGGTCGATCTTTAAGTGGCGCACAATGAGCCGTATTGCCATTATCGGAGCCGGTGTAGGCGGGCTCGCCGCCGCCGTCAAACTCTCCGCCCTGGGGCACGACGTTGAAGTATTCGAGAGCAGCGCCTTCGTCGGAGGGAAGTGCCGCACTGAAGAATTCAATGGCTACCGGTTCGACGTAGGCCCTTCGCTCTTCACCCTCCCCGCGGTGTATCGCGATCTCTTCCTCAAGAGTGGCGCACCCCTTGAGGAAGAACTCACCCTAATAGCGCTAAACCCTGCCTTCGAATATCGCTTTGCTGATGGCACAAGACTCAATTACTACGGATCACGCGGCGACCTCATGCGATCAATCACTGACACTTTCGGAGCTAATGCCGCAAGTGATTGGCAACGCCTCATAGATCGCGGTAGCGAAATGTGGCGAGTGGCGCGCGGACCTTTTATCCAATCACCTATTTCATCTCTCTGGTCAATGATTCGACGCAGCGGATTTTGGCGCGATGCCCGCATCATCGCTCCCCACCGTACATTGCGCGGTATTGGTCGATCCATAGTTTCCGACCCGCACTTACACATGATCATCGACCGATACGCGACATACACGGGATCAGATCCACGCAAGGCGCCCGCAGCTCTACTCACCATCCCCTATATCGAACATACTTTTGGAGCGTGGCATATCTCAGGCGGTGTCGGAATACTTAGCGAGGTGCTGGCCGCTCGCGCCCGAGCGCTTGGAGTGCGCATCCATTTATCTTCTGACGTTGCCACGATCGAAACCCACGATGGAGCAGTTACCGGGATTCGGCTAAGTGATGGCACTTTACGTGAGGCCAACATCGTCATTTCCAATGCAGATGCGACTCATACTTTTAATTCACTCATCGATGCACCTCGGGAGTCCGCACGCCTCGCTAAAGAGAGTGCCTCGCTGAGTGGTTTCGTTCTCCTGCTTGGATTGCGCGGCCGCACTCCCGGGCTTGGGCATAACACCGTGCTCTTTCCGACCGATTACAACGCCGAGTTCGATGCGCTCTTCGGCGAACACCCCCACGTCATCGCCGAGCCAACCATCTACATCTGCTCTCCAGATGATCCGGAAATGCGACCGCATGCAGATTCCGAAAGTTGGTTCGTCTTGGTAAACTCTCCGGGAACAGAATTTATTGATTGGGAAGACGATGCATTTGTGGAAGATTATAAAAACAAAATCATCGATCAGATAGAAGCCCGGGGATTTCTTGTGCGCGAGCGAATTGAAGTCTGTGAAGTTCGCACTCCGGCACATCTCGAGCGGGAAAGTCGCGCCCCCGGTGGCGGCATCTACGGCAAGGCGGGAAATTCGCGAACCGCCGCGCTCTCACGCACCAAGAACACCACCAAGATCCGCGGGCTCTACTCAGTGGGCGGCTCGGTACATCCCGGTGGAGGTTTACCTATGGTGGGCATAGGGGCTGAAATCGTCAGCAGAGCCATCGGCCCAGCAAATTAATCTAACCCCTAGTTGTGTAATTTTTTGTAGGCATACTCGGCAACCTGGCGGAGTGCATACAACTCCATGATTAAAAGCAGCACTGCAAGTGGCGTCGCCAGGAAAGGCAATCCAATGCCAGCTGCTATCAGCAAACCACGCACTGGACGCTCGGCGATGGTGACAACCCCCACTTCATATATACCGAGGGATCGAATCTTTGCTCGCGAATATTCCTGGACAAATCCCACAACCCAAATACTCACCACCACCCAGAGTGGAACATCGCACCGCCAGAGTGCAATCAACCAGGCAACTTCCACCAAACGATCAGCCACAGAATCAAGGACTGCCCCGCGCAATGTCACTTCGTTTCGGAGAATGGCGACCGTGCCGTCTAACCCGTCAAGGATGAGGGCAGCGATTACGATAAATGCGACATATCTCGACGGCGCAAGCCACGCAGCCACTCCACCGATAACGATAGTCAGAAGCGAGATTGCGTTTGCGGAGATCGGCCTCAAGAGTCGGGCTGCCACAAATGCGAAAGTGAGCCAGCCGGCAACGATCCGAGACGGCTCCACATCTCCATGAAGCGCTACCCACTTAGCGACATACTCACTACGCCCCATGTGGAGACCTTTTCCCATGGAACCGACTCTACCCAACGGGCGGTCGCGGTGAAGCGGAGGTAATCTATGCCTATGCAACTTCGGGACGAGATCGCGAGCGCTCTCGCCTCCGTGATCGACCGCGAGAGCGTCGGACTTGGTTCCATAGGTCCTGAGCTCACGCCCATCAGTGAGGCCACGCGGGAGTTTCTTACTGGCGGCAAGCGCCTCCGCCCACTCTTTGCCTATTGGGCAAACCGGGCCTGCGGTGGCGAGCATAGTTCCGTCTTGGTCCACGCAGTCAGCAGCCTTGAATTCCTGCACGCATGCGCGCTCATCCACGACGACGTCATGGATGGCTCTGATACGCGACGCGGCAACCCAGCAATTCATCACCGCTTTGCCACTCTCCACCGACAGGAGAGCATGACTGGTAATGCTGAAAAGTTTGGCCTCTCCACTGCAGTTTTACTAGGTGATCTCTGCCTCGTCTGGGCCGACCGCATGCTTCACGAATCAGGCCTCGACCATGTGGTCATGCAACGCCTCAATCCGGTCTATGACGAAATGCGTGTGGAATTGATGGCCGGACAGTATCTCGATGTCCTTGAACAAGCACTCGCCACGTCAAGTGTGGAACGCTCACTTCGCATTGCCCGCTATAAGTCTGGCAAGTACACCGTCGAACGCCCGCTCCACTTTGGTGCCGTAATCGCGGGCGCAGACAAACCCACCCTGGAACTTCTCTCGCAATATGGATTGCCCCTTGGGGAGGCATTCCAACTTCGTGACGACATCCTCGGAGTATTTGGTGACCCATCCGAAACCGGAAAGCCAGCGGGTGATGATCTCCGTGAAGGAAAGCGCACCGTTCTTATTGCTCAAGCAGTGGCAAAAGCCACCCCCGCCCAAAGCATCGAAATTCGAAAGCATCTGGGAGATCCGCGCCTCTCCCCTGAAGGTGTTCGCATCCTTCGAGAGATCATTCGGGATACCGGCGCCCTCGATGCAGTTGAAACGATCATTGAAACGAGTTTGGATCAGTCAATCTCTGCGATATCCAGTGCCGATCTCAACGTCGAAGCTGTTTCAGTTCTTAAAGACTTAGCAGTCGCTGCCACTTGTCGGGTGGTCTAACTTATGCCACGTACCATCCCTGGACCCACTTCTCACGTGGTTGTTGTAGGCGCCGGACTCGCCGGCCTGAGCGCCGCACTTCAACTGGCCGGGGCTGGAAGAAGAGTCACCCTCTTAGAGCGTGAAAGTGTGCCGGGAGGACGAAACGGGCTACTCGAGAAGTCTGGTTACCGCTTTGATACCGGCCCCTCCGTGCTCACCATGCCAGACCTGATCCGTGATGCGCTCGCCGAAGTGGGAGAGGAATTAGAGGATTGGCTAGAGCTCATGCCTGTCTCGCCACTTTATCGGGCATTCTTTGCAGATGGCACGCAACTAGATGTGCACGCAAACACCGCTCAAATGGAAGAAGAGATCTCACGGGTTATTGGGCCAGAGGAAGCCGCGGGGTACGGCCGCTACGTTGACTTCGTCACCAAACTCTACAAATACGAATTCAACGACTTCATCGACAAGAATATTGACTCACCATTCCACCTCCTTACGCCCAACCTCGCTCGCCTGGTCGCCCTAGGTGGTTTCCGTCATCTTGCGCCAAAGGTCAATCAATTTCTTTCCGATCCACGGACTCAACGGGTTTATTCGTTTCAGGCGATGTACGCAGGGCTCAGCCCCCAGCAAGCTTTAGCAATTTATGCAGTTATCGCTTACATGGATTCGGTAAATGGTGTTTTCTTTCCCAAAGGTGGCATGCATGCTGTCCCGCGCGCACTTGCAGGAGCAGCTGCAAAGCATGGCGTTGATATCCGCTACAACACAGAAGTAACAAAGGTGGAGAAGAGAAACGGTAGAGCTGTTGCCGTGCAGACGGCCAATGGTGAACGATTTGAATGTGACGCGTTGATTCTTAATCCTGACCTTCCAGTTGCTTGGCGCGATCTTCTGGGCCGCACACCGCTTACCATTAAACGATTGAAATACTCTCCCTCCTGCGCGGTACTTCTCGCCGGGTCGAATCGTTCATACCCACACCTGGCACATCACAACATCCACTTTGGACACGATTGGGAAGGCGTTTTTCGTGAGCTCATCGATGAGCGGCGAGTGATGAGCGATCCCAGCATTCTGGTCACCGTCCCTTCAATGGATGACCCTTCGCTCGCACCAGAGGGAAAGCACTCGTATTACACCCTCTTCCCTACTCCCAACCTTGATGCAGACATCGATTGGAAAAGTTACGGTCCAAAGTACCGCGATGAGATGGTTCGAGTGATGGAAGAACGTGGATACACAGGATTCGGCGACTCAATCGAAGTTGAAGAACTCACCACTCCACTTGACTGGGAATCTCGCGGCATGGAACGAGGTGCACCATTTGCGAGTTCACACACTTTCATGCAGACCGGCCCGTTTAGGCCAAGTAACTTGGCGCGTGGTTTCGAAAATGTGGTTTTTGCAGGATCGGGCACGCGCCCCGGAGTTGGCGTGCCGATGGTACTCATTAGCGGGAAGTTGGCAGCGGAGAGAATTATCGGTTCATGAACGAGCTCAAGGGCGCTGGAATTGATGACTCTCGCCTGATGGCTTCGTACCAGGCGTGCAAGAAACTAAATGCAGAACATGGGAAGACCTACTACCTAGCGACACTCCTGCTACCGCCAAACAAACGCCCGTTCGTGCATGCGCTCTACGGTTTTGCAAGGTATGCCGATGAGATCGTCGACGATCTTGCATCGACACTCTCTGATGTCGAGAAAGCCGAAGCCCTGCGCAACTGGGGGGAGGGAGTTCTTGCCGACATCGACAAGGGAGGCAGCAACGATCCAATCGGTGCAGCTTTCGTAGACACCATTAACCGCTGGAGCATTCCCAAAGAGTACGTCCGGGCGTTCCTCGACTCAATGACCATGGACCTCACGATCACGGAGTATCAGACTTACGACGATCTCTATAAATATGTTTATGGATCAGCGGCCGTGATCGGATTACAAATGGTTCCTATCCTCGAGCCACTCTCAGATGAAGCATTTAAATCTGCCCAATCGTTAGGTGTGGCATTCCAGTTAGCGAATTTCATTCGAGATGTGAGCGAGGATTTGGATCGCGGACGGGTCTACCTTCCCCTTCAAGATCTGGCACTTCATGGCGTAACCAGAGCAGACCTAGAGACGCGCGTGCTCACTCCTGGAATTATTGACGCACTTAAATTTCAAATCGCGCGGGTGCGTACTCTGCAAGCCGAAGCCACTGCAGGAATACAGCTCCTACATCCCAGCAGTCGCCCCTGCATTGAAGCAGCCAGTGAGCTCTACTGCGGAATTGTCGACGAAGTCGAGAAGGTTAACTACGAGATCTTCTCTCATCGTGCCAAGACTTCCACCTGGCGTCGACTGAAGGTCTTTCTGCCAGCGCTACAGAGAGCAAGGGCCGCTCGTTAGTTGCGGATTCCCCGTCGTCCCAGAAATACCCACATGCTCTGCACGGTGAGCACCAGAGAAAACCCGAAGGCCAAGTCTTCTACTGGTTGATAGAAGACTCGCACACCAAGAATCGCTGATTCGTCGTAGAGGAAAACATTGTTATAAGTGAGCCAACCGTTAATGAGTAGCTGGAAGGCAAGAACAATTGCATAGCCAGCCCAAAATACGCGTCGACCGAGTAAACGCGTGCGCACGATGACGAGATCCCAGAGAATGGCGAGTACAAGGACGAGCGAAGTCATAAATGTATAACTCATCTCTCGTCACCCACTTTCCAATGACCATTAACTTTGCGCACCGCTTCGATCGTAAGGATGGCCGCCAAGGGCACGAAAATAAAGAATAAGTACTCTTCTAGCGGCAATCCCCAAATCCGGTTGAGGGGAAGCACTTGCGCATTATCGAAGCGCCAATGTCCCTGCGTAATTGCAAAGCGATCCCAGAGTACAAAGGCGATACCAACGGGCAAAATGGTAAGCAGCACTCTCCGAGTGCGCTTCAACACGGAAACCTTGAGGAAAACTTCCAGCCATATCGAGCCGATCAAAGTGAAACCCATGGCTGCCAGGTAGGTGTAGTGCTTCATAGGCGCTCCTTAAGTGAACGCGCCGCCTTCTCAGGATCTTCAGCTTCTGTAATCGCGCGCACCACCACAATTCGAGTAGCGCCGGCCTCTAGCACCTCACCTAGTCGCGTCTCATCAATTCCACCGATGGCAAACCACGGCTTAGAGGTATCGAAGGCGCTCACTTGGCGAATCAAATCGAGACCAGGTGCCGCCCTTCCGGGCTTGGTAGGTGTTGGCCAACACGGCCCCACGGCGAAATAATCCACCCGAGAGTCTTCATTCTCGCCCACGCTCTCGCCCATCGCGTGTGAGGAGCGACCAATAATTACGCCTTCTCCGACGATTTCTCGAGCCTGCATTGCTGAAAGATCGTCCTGGCCCACATGGAGAATAGGTGCACCGGAGAGCAGCGCAATATCTGCGCGGTCATTTACGGCCCACAGCGCATCGTAAGTATCGGCTACCTCTGCCAACGTTGCCAGTGCACGAAGTTCGGTGGCGGCATCGATCGCTTTATCTCGTAATTGAATAATGTCCACCCCACCCGCAAACGCCTTCTTACAAAAATCTCGAAAGTCATTTTGGGCTATGCGCGCATCAGTACAGAGATAAAGCTTCGCATCAGAAATTTTTGCACTCATAATTTTCCTAGAAAGAAAGTGCTTGGGCGCGACGTCGAACTTCGCGGCCACGATCTTCGCGCAAGGCCTGAATGGGAGTACCAGGAAGAGTCTCGTCTGCCGTGAAGAGCCATCTCATTGCTTCTTCATTTTCAAAGCCTGAATCAGCCAGTACTGTGAGGGTGCCAGCCAAATTCTTGACGATTTCGCCATCCTGGAAGAACTCCGCCGGGATGCGCGGCGCTGGCGGGGTTCCCACACGCAAAGATGCAATGGCGCCTTCGGCAATTAACTGGCGCACCTTGTTAACTGGCACATCCAAAATCTGGCTCGCTTCATCAAGGGAGATCCAGGTCGCTTCAGGGAAAAGGTCATCACTCACGCGCTTACTCTAGCCACCAGCGTGGCCCGGAGCCCATTCGAGTAGTAGAGTCATTATCACGGGAGCCAACTTGGCTGAGAGGCAAGCATCGCTTGCGACCGTTGACCTGATCCGGGTAATGCCGGCGTAGGGAGGTGGAAATGGTGAGCAACGAGAAGCATGTAGCAATCATCGGCGGTGGTGTCATCGGACTCAGCGCTGCACTGACAGCGACGCAACACGGTTACCAAGTCACCGTTCTAGATCCCATCATTGAAGATCACGCACGTGGAGCAGGTGCCTCTTGGATGGCCGGCGGCATGTTGGCCCCTGTCACAGAAGCGTGGTTCGGCGAAGAAGCTCGGCTATCTCTCGACATTGCTGCCCTAAAAGCCTGGCCAGCATTCGCCAGAAACATCTCCATAATTGCCCAACGGGAACTTGCGATAAATACGACCGGCACTCTGCAAATCGCCCTCGACATCGATGACGCTCGTGAATTGGAACGGATTCGCAACTTTCAAAATTCCGTCGGTCTCAAGGCGCATGCCTTAAGTAGGGATGAACTACTTGATTTAGAACCGCTACTCTCCCCCAACGTCGTCGGCGGGTCGCTGATATCGACCGACCTTTCAGTAGATAACCGGTCTCTAGTACTTACATTGAAAAGCGCCTGCGAAAAGGTGGGTATTCACTTTGTTTCCAAACGCGTTACAGAGATCCAAAGCAAAGGAAACCGAGTTCATCAAGTTGTCACCACCGATGAGCGATTAGACATCGATGAATTGGTGATTGCTGCCGGCGCCTGGAGCAGCGAAGTAGTAGAAATGCTGCAATTGCGTAACCCGGGGTCAATTCCCACCATTCGCCCGATCAAAGGTGAAATCCTCAGGTTACGCAGTGGCATCACCGCGATAAAACACACCCTGCGAGCTCACGTGCATGGATTCCAGGTGTATTTAGTCCCCCGGGCACACGGTGAAATCGTGGTGGGAGCTACACAATTTGAAAGAGGCTTTGACGCGCGGCCCACTGCCGGTGGGGTGTATGAACTCCTGCGCGATTCAAGGGAACTGCTTCCCTACATCAGTGAGATGGAATTCCTTGAAGCCGGAGTCGGATTGCGACCAGGTTCGCCAGATAATGCGCCCATCATCGACCGCATACCCGGAGTGGAGAACGTCATCCTCGCCACAGGTCACTATCGCAACGGCATTTTGCTTACTTCCATCGCAGGTGAGGTCGTTGCGGCGCTCCTCGCGCATAGCGAACCACCGGCCGATGCTGAGTTTGTGAGCCTTGCTCGCTTCAGCGGAGTAGCCCAATGATCTCAATCAGACTTAATGGAACTGAAGAACAATTTCCAGATGGTTCCACTCTTGCAGAAGTAGTTCAGCACATCACTTCTGCTACGCAAGGGATCGCAGTTGCCGTAGATGCGCAAGTAATAAGGCGAACCGAATGGGCAAGCACCGCTTTACGCCCAGGCGCACAGGTGGATGTCTTAACGGCGGTGCAAGGTGGCTAATAAACTCGTGATCGGGGACCGTCAATTCAATTCACGCCTCATTATGGGAACGGGTGGAGCTCCGAGCCTCGAAATCTTGCGCAATGCACTCATCGCAAGTGGGACTGAGATGACAACTGTTGCCATGAGACGCGTAAGCGCAGACACTCATGGTTCGATCTTCGATCTATTGAGGGAATTAAAGATTGACGTACTCCCCAACACTGCCGGTTGCTACACGGCTGGAGAAGCAATTCTTACAGCGCAATTGGCGCGGGAGGCTCTTGAGACGTCTTGGATCAAATTGGAAGTTATTAGCAATGAAGAGACCCTCCTTCCTGACGGTCTTGAAACAGTTCGCGCAGCAGAGAAGCTCGCACTCGATGGATTCACCGTCTTGGCCTACACAAACGATGATCCTGCTCTTGGAAAACGACTGCAAGATGTCGGCTGCGCGGCAGTAATGCCACTCGGCGCTCCGATCGGCTCAGGTCTCGGGATTCGAAACCCGCACAACATCGAGTTGATGCGGTCACTTCTCACAGTCCCCATGTTGCTAGACGCCGGCATTGGAACAGCCAGCGATGCAGCACTAGCCATGGAACTTGGATGTGATGGGGTATTGCTGGCGAGTGCCGTAACACGAGCGGCAGATCCTGTCGGGATGGCACACGCCATGCGCTTGGCAGTTGAGAGCGGACTCTTAGCCCACAACGCCGGGCGTATTCCCAAACGTTGGCGAGCACATGCTTCCAGCCCCCAATCCGGTCTTATCGGGACAGATGCCCGCGAGTCACCCGAGTTTTAAGGTGAAAAGCGCCTAAAGTTTTGTTGTGTCTGATCTCACTGGCGTACTCATCGATGGCCGATATGAGATTCAGCAACTTTTAGCTCGCGGTGGCATGGCCACGGTGTACACGGCCCTCGATACTCGACTCGATCGCACCGTGGCCGTGAAGGTAATGCACTCCCATCTCGCCCAGGATGAAGAATTTGTTTCCAGGTTCATTAGGGAAGCCAAAGCGGCCGCTTCACTTACCCATCCCAATGTCATCGCTGTTCATGATCAAGGTTGGCACCAAGGTGGTCCGCCCGCTGTTTTCTTAGTGATGGAATATGTGGAAGGCCCCACACTGCGCGACATTCTTCGCGAGCGAGGAAAAATGTCAGTCGATGAAGCGCTCGATATTGTTGAAGAAGTTCTCGCTGGAATCGGCGCCGCGCATCGCGCTGGCATTGTGCACCGAGATATTAAACCGGAGAACGTCATTCTTGCTGAAGATGGACGGATC
>JAPLBA010000092.1 GCA_026393015.1 Actinomycetota bacterium | reverse complement strand
GAGGTATCTGCGCTTCCCGTAGTGAGCTTTGCGACGGCAGCCACCGTGCCACCTACTTGCTGGGCAAGAAGCATTCCGGTCATCTGTTGGAATACTCCCGCGAGTGGTCCTTGAGTCATTGCGGAGAGATCTATCCCTTCGACCTGGCTTTCGGACAAACTCTTGGTAAGACCATCGGTGAGACTCTTTGACATAGGCGCGACCAGATTCATCCAGCCAGACATGGTCGATTCCACCCAGTCAGCTTTTGACCAAGCTTGAGGGGTGCGCAACGCGCTAGGAAATGCAGTGGTGTCGTTGATCCAAAGGTCTGCCAGATTAAGCGCCTCGGTAACTTCAGCGAGATCTATATGGCCGATATATCTATCGTTTCCCAATTGACCGCGGGCGATGTCACGAATGGTGGATTCGGGGAGCGCACCTGGCTCGCCACTGAACATCTTGCCGAGTTGGGTAAAAAGGGCTCCTAGGTCAGGCATGCCCTTGCCTTCTTCATTACCGAAGCCATCTCCAGTAAATCCAAAACCGCTCATCTGGCGCTCCTTCTCTCGTGCTCACCGTAAGAATTCCCATGGGTTACCTAACGGGCTCTATTAACCGTAACCTTGTGGACGTGAATTCTCTTCCCGTACCCACCTTAGAGATCTCGGAAAATCCGCTGAATCTCGATCGTGCCTATGAGGTGCTGGCAGATTCGCGCTCCGGAGGCGTTGCGCTCTTTGTGGGTCGAGTTCGGGAAGAGAACGAAGGTAAGGCAGTTCGCGGGCTCACTTATACCGCCCACCCCACCGCTTTGGACCGATTAGCCCAAGTGGTAGCCGACGTGAGCGCAGAATTCGCACCATTACAAATCATGGCTGCTCATCGAGTAGGGGAGCTTGCGATCGGAGAGATTGCGGTGATTTGTGGGGTGGCCACCGTTCATCGTGACGATGCCTTTTCCGCGTGCCAACTGCTGATAGATACGCTGAAGAGTGAAGTTCCTATCTGGAAAGAGGAGTTTTACCTCGATGGAAGTACACATTGGGTCGGTACGCCCTAAGAATCTGAACTACTCTCTTCCTTATGTCCGCACTCGTCTGGTTACTCATCCCGTTGGTAGCGACTGTGGCTGCGACCATATACGTCATCTGGAAGGGCCGATCACGGGGACCAGCTAGCCCTTACACCACCATGTCAGACCATGAGCGTTTCAAGAAGGCTTTCGGCACAGATGAGAAATAGGTTTGGAACTTTCACTTGGCACGATTTAGTAAAAAGTATTGCGGCACTCTGGGTAGTGGCCGCGCTCTTCATTCCACTCCCTTATGTGGTCTTTTCTCCTGGGCCGACAACGGATGTGCTCTCTTCATACAAAGTGAAGAAAGTCAGCACCCCTTACATTCAGATATCTGGTCAGAAAACTTATCCGAGCGATGGGGAACTCCGTCTCACAACGGTTTCCGTAACAAACCCAGATTATTCGGCACGTGCTCTTTACATTTTGCCGGCTTGGTTTAATAACGAATCAGTCGTGATGCCACGGGCAAGCATTTATGCGCCAACAAAGAGTTCTGCCGCGGTAAAAGAAGAAGAGAGCGCGGCAATGACTTCTTCTCAGCAGAATGCCATGCTCGCCGCCCTGAATTACTTGAAATATCCAGTAACTACTCGTGTTCAAGTTGCGGGAGTGATCACTAAAACATCAGCGGCAGGCATCTTCAAGAAAGGAGATGTCATACTTGCAGTTAATGGCGTGAAGATTATTGACATCTCCACCATCAAGACCCAATTAAAAAACGTGAAGCCGGGCCAAAGTGTCGAAGTTGAGTATTTGCGTGCTGGAGTGTCACAAAAGGTCAATGTAGTAACGGCAGCGGGAAGTGGTAAGCGCACACTCTTGGGAGTAAGCGCGGGAGTAGTTCCGCAATTACCCTTCAAAATAGAAATTGCAGCTGGAGAGATTGGCGGACCAAGCGCTGGTCTGCTCTTTACTTTGGGAGTGGTCGAGAAACTCACTCCAGGTTCCCTTGCGAAGAAGCGCATTATTTCAGGAACCGGAACGATCACGCCAGATGGAAAAGTAGGTGCCATCGGTGGCATTGATGAAAAGATTCGTGGTGCAAAGCGCGCTGGTGCCACCCTCTTTCTTGCACCCCTGGAAAATTGCAAGGACATTACAGTTCAGGAATCTAGCCTCACTATCGTGGGTGTGCGCGATGTCGGTGCAGCAGTAATGTATTTAGAAAATGCTGCGGCGGTTGATTCTGGAATTGATAGGAAGTGTGGAAAGTGACTTCACCTGTGAGCTCTTTGAAAGAAGCGGTTCTGGAAATAGAGCGCGAGTGCGCCAAGGCTGGGTGGAGTCGGGGAATTGTGCTCTATGCGTTGGTTCCTACCGCTGATGTCATCGAGAGCGCTCCAGAGATGGCAGCAGTGCTCGCGGATAAATCACCCGCCTCACTGACTGCAATCGAACAAGAAGAAGTGGAATTGACCGGCACCATTGAAGATTTTCTCGGAACAATTTCGTGGTCGGCAGAAGTCTTTGGTGCGGCGCTGGTCCTAGAACGATTGATCGTCAACGAAGAGCCCCCTGTTGAGTGTGAGGGTGAGCTCTCAGAGGCAGCACTCGCTGAGTGGGTGGCAGCGCACGGGCAAGAGGTCCGGATGGTGGTCGGGGTGCTTCGGGATGGCTCCCAAGAGTGCGTCATGAGGATGCGCGCCTTTGACGATGAGAACGCCATTATGGCTGGGCCAGAACTGCTCCCGGGGATGGCTGAAGCGCTCGCCCTCACCTTTGCTGATTAAGCCTTCTCCGCTCGCTTCGCCTCCTTTAGACCCACTAATCTGTTCGTATGGAATCAATGCCTCGCCCCGATTTTTCTGGCCTTCGCCGCCGCCGCCCCTTCTTGCTCACCATCATCATTTTGGCGGTGATCGTGGTGGCTTTTGTCTCGCTCAGTGGCTTCTACGCCGATTACCTCTGGTTTGTTTCGGTGGATTCCACCGCTGTCTGGAAGACGCAACTTCTTACTAAAGGAGCGCTCTTCTTGGGCTTTGGATTGTTGACTGCCACCATTGTGTTGGCCAACGTATTGATTGCATACAAACGACGTCCGCTCTACGCACCGCTTTCGATGGAGATGGAATCTCTCGATCGGTATCGCCAACAGATTGAACCTCTTCGTAAATTGATATTTATCGGGGGCTCGCTTGCCGTTTTCTTCTTCTCTGGTTCGGCAGGAGCTGCGTTGTGGAAGACGTGGCTCACTTGGCGCAATTCAGTTCCCTTCGGAATCAAGGATGCGCAGTTTGGTAAGGATGTTTCATTCTTTGCCTTTGACCTTCCGTGGTATCGGGCCATGCTTAGCTGGGGGTTCTCCACTCTCATTTTCGCAATCATTGCGACCGTCGCGGTTCACTATATTTACGGCGGAATCCGGTTGCAGGCGGCGGGTAGTCGGAGCACGGTTACCGCCCGCGTGCAGATCTCGGTCCTTTTAGGTCTCTTTGTGCTGTTAAAGGCAGTTGCCTACTGGACGGATCGCTTCGCACTTTCCACAAAGGAAGGCCGTCTCTTCACAGGTCTTTCGTACACCGACGTAAATGCCTCACTTCCCGCGAAATCAATTCTTGCGGGTATCGCAATACTTTGTTCATTACTCTTCTTCGCCAATATCGTTCGCAAATCCTGGACTCTGCCCGTAGCGGGTATGGGGCTCTTGCTCGTGAGCGCATTGCTG
>JAPLBA010000016.1 GCA_026393015.1 Actinomycetota bacterium | reverse complement strand
CTAATGACATTATCTGATCAATAAAGTGGCTGCCCCAGTCAAAGATCGCGCCACCGGAAATTGCGGCATCAGAGTGCCAGTAATCACAGGGCTTTGAATACCCTCCAACAAAGCTCTCGTAATGAAAGAGATCTCCGATCTCATCATTCTCGATTTGCTCTTTAATTGTTAAGAAGTCTAGGTCGTAGCGCCGATTCTGATAAACAACCAGAAGTGCACCTTTAATGTTTGCTAACTCCAATAACTCATCACACTCTTGCGTGGTTAGCGCCATTGGCTTTTCTAACATCACATGGAGTCCAAGCGATAGCGCTTGCTTCGCCCATTTATAATGATAGCGCTTGCTTCGCCCATTTATAATGACTATTGGGTGGTGTGGAAATCACCACTAAATCAAGATCACCTTGGGCCAACATCTGATCAGCGTCGGTAAAAGTCTTAGCATCTGGCGAAATCTGTAGAGCCGCCGTTAGCCGCTCTGGATTTGTGTCACAGACTGCATAGAGGGCGAGACCCTCAGTGGCTTGAATTGCTTTGTTATGCTCATCACCGATAGCCCCGTAGGCAAGTAATCCGACTTTAATATCTCTGCTAAGCACCTTATGAACTCCTTGGATTGGCAACGCCCAAGAATAGCGCTCAGGCAAAGCCTCGGCATTTTGAAGGGCTGGACCTTCCCGCTGCGTCCTCGGGCCACCCTGCATTGGCTCGAGTAAGTTTATTATTAATGTTGGTCTTGGTCTTCCGTACATGGAAGTTCAAATATCACCCGTGCCTGTAGACGTTCGCTGCTGCAATTTCCGTAGCCAGCCAACTTGGGATAGAAATCAATGTGCTGGCAAGAGCGAAGAATCGATGTGTCGGTTCAGGCATAGATGACATTCTGAATGGTGTTTACTATCGACATGAAGATTGTACAAAGAGGCACCCAAATAATTCTGGGTCTAGCGCTTGCATATGCAGGAGTCACTCACTTAACAACTAGTCGCACAGAGTTCCAGGCTCAGGTGCCAACGATCTTAAAATCGTGGGCAGATTTTGTAGTTATGGCTTCTGGGATTGTTGAAATTGTGTTAGGCCTATGCCTAGTGATGTTGTGGCGATACAGGGCGCAAACGGGTTGGGTAGTTGCAGCTTTCTTTGTAGCGGTCTTTCCAGGAAATATCTCTCAGTACCTCAACCATATTGATGCATTTGGTTTAGATAGCGATAGAGCACGCTTAATACGTTTGTTTTTCCAACCTTTGTTGGTGATGTGGGCGCTGTGGTCTACTGGGGCGTGGCAAGAGCGCGACACTATGTTTAGAATTGCGAGAAGACGCAGGCTCAGGTAGCGTTTTGCTGTGAGAAAGTTATTGGCAACTATGCTGGTATTTGTATTCTTGGGTACTGGAGTTTCCCATGCTCATCAACCCGTTATTTTGTTAGATTCGGATACATCCGCCGAAAAGGGACCATTACTAGTTGATGGAACTGTTTCTTTCGCCATAAGGGCATCGTTTACTAAGGCGGGACAAAAGAAGGCTTTTCGTGCCCAACTACAAGAGGGCGATGCTTTAAATGTTCAGTTCTTAATCATGGATAAAAAGCCAGAGAACGCTCTTAAGCTGACACAGCTTCCCACTCTTGATGTGACTGGTCCTGGAGGCTTTAAAACAACAATGAAGCTCAATGAGCGCACTAAGTTTTTTGAGTCTTACACTCAAACTACTTACCTGTATTTAGGCCGCTATAGCTCAGTTGCTAAGAGTGGGGTTTATAGTTTCCTTCTTACTTCACGCGGTAAAGCGGCGATTACTTTAGGTGTAGGAAATAAAGAGATTCCTGGTGACGTAACACGTGGCGCCGCGCCAATGGTCAGTGCTTCTGCCGCGCCCGTTGCCTCGGCAACTGCCTCTGCCAAGCCTTCGGCTAGTGCTTCTGCCGCGCCCGTTGCTCCAGCAACTGCCTCTGCCAAGCCTTCAGCTAGTGCTTCTGCACCAGCAACTACTGCCGGATACACAATGGCTCAAGTCAAGACAAACAACAGCACAACAAGTTGCTGGAGCGTCGTTGATGGTTATGTCTATAACCTGACTACGTGGATCAACTCACACCCAGGTGGATCTGGAGCGATTCTATTTCTATGCGGCACCGATGGATCTAGTGCCTTTAAGTCACAGCATGAAAATCAGGCGAAGCCAGCAGTGAGATTAGATTCATACAAGTTAGGCCCACTACAAAAGTAAAATGTAGCTCTTGAGTCAGATTAAGCCTTTACTTAGACCTTCTAAGACTTCTTGGGCACGCTCCTTCAACTCAGGCAGATCACTTAATCGCTTAAGACCAAAGACCTGTTGACTCATGCGGTGGTTCTTGGCAAATGTCTCTTTGTGACGGTCGAGAAAATCCCAGTAAAGAGTTGTAAATGGGCATGCGTTTTCGCCAGTGCGCAGCTTCGGGTTGTAGACGCATGGCTTGCAATAGTTAGACATTCGCGAGATGTAGGCGCCACCTGCGGCATACGGCTTGGTCATCATTGCGCCACCATCAGCATGAACGCCCATACCAATGACATTTGGGACCATGACCCATTCACTGGCATCAATAAATACTTCGCGCATCCAATCCAGAAACTCTTGTGGGTTGGTGCCGGTTATCAGAGCTAGGTTTGAAAGCAACATTAATCGGGGGATGTGGTGCACCCACGCTCGGTTATTAATGTCGGTGATCGTTTGCTTCATGCAGTTCATTTGCGTTTTTTCGGGGTTTGTAAAGAGCGGTAGGAGTGGCGTCGTGGCCTTGAGTTGATTGTTATTGCGGTACTCAGGTCCGAGAAACCAATACATGCCGTTGACGTATTCACGCCAGCCAATAATCTGGCGGATAAAGCCCTCGGCTGATTCAATTGGAATTACGCCCGAATTAAAAGCTTTCATAGCAGCATGGATCACCTCTGACGGGTGAAGCAGGCCATTGTTGAGGTATGGGGAGAGCAGCGAGTGATGCAGAGCCCAATTATCAGTTGTCATGGCATCTTCGAGCGGTCCAAAGTCGGCAAAGTGGTTCTCGATGAAGTTCTTTAACTGAGCAAGTGCGCCTTCACGGGTAGTGGCCCAGGTGGTTGTGGGAGTGTGGTCAAGCTCTTGTGCTACTGCTTTATCTATCTCATCGCGCTTGTGCTCTAGGTATTTGGGTCCTTCATATTTTTTGGGTGGGGGCAATCTGTTCTCTTTATCAAAGTTCCAGGATCCACCCACTGGATCTTTGCCTTGCATCAAGATGTTTAGGCGCGTGCGTTGCTTTCGATAAAAATTTTCCATCAGGTATGTCTTTTGTTCACTGGCCCATTGGCTAAATAATGTCCGTGGCGTGAGAAAGAAGTCATTTTCAATAAAACTCAACCCGTGATCTCGGAGGGCTTGGTATTGGTTGAATGACGATGGCTC
Organism: Actinomycetota bacterium; assembly: GCA_026393015.1. Classification (GTDB taxonomy): domain Bacteria; phylum Actinomycetota; class Actinomycetes; order Nanopelagicales; family Nanopelagicaceae. The sequence continues at coordinate 10,200 of JAPLBA010000016.1, read as the reverse complement.
AGCGCAGGTGATGGGGACGCGCTGGTGTTTCTTTGCAATAACTTCTAGCCCATCAATTGTGGTGGGAGCCTTGACGTATTCGACCGTGAAACCTTCTTCTTTCAGTGATTGAGCAAAGTGTCGAGCGCTAGAGATTAAGAAAAATAGCCGCTCTTTATGCCAATCGCGCCCAGTTGTCATACGAGCGCTTTCAACAATGACAATGACGTCCTGGGTGCAATCGGCGTCCTTGAGCACGCCGTAATTACGATGAAGATGATCAAAGGGGATATAGATTATGCGTTTCATCTATTCTCTCTACAACGATCACTGCAGTACTTCACTTCAGCCCAGTTCTTGGCCCACTTCTTGCGCCACTCAAAGTCCTGGTGGCAGCGCTGGCAGGTTTTAGGTTCAAAACCATTCTTAACTTTAGCTATGCGGGGCATGAGATAAGCGTAGGCGAGTGTCTATTTATTGGCCATGCGAAGTTCATCTTGCAGGCGTAAGATTGGGGTGCCTCTGAGAACGGGGGCCTCGAGGCAGGGAGAGAAAGAAATGGATGAGAAGAATCTATTAGAACTGTGGAATACCAAGCGCACGCAGGTTATTAACGCTCAGATAGCGCCAAGTCTCATGTTAATCGGTGTTTTTGTGTTGGCAGCTTTTGGTAAATTTGAAAATGCATCAGATGCAACCAAATATCTGACAATAGTTGTGGTAGCAGCAACTGGAATTTTGGCAATCATCTCCCAATACGCAGCTATTCGTGAAGCGGAAGCACTTCTAGTTGATCTGAACCGCCTCAATAGCCCTTCTGAGCTAGCAAAGAAAATTGCCGGATCCCGTAGCCTACTTTCACTCTCTGCCGTCGCAATTGCTGGTCTGGGCATTGCAGTATTTGTTCTTGTTGCCTGGGCTGTTCTAGGCTAAACAAATGGAGAAAGCAATAGTTATAGGGTTATTTGTCTCAGCCGTGACATTCTTTCTGGTTGCCTATAACAGACCCAGCAAAAGTAGTAAGAAGATTGCAGGAAGAGGCGGAGACTTCGAGTCCTAAAGGATGAAGCGCTCTCGGCCACAGTAGTTAAGGCAACGTATAAAGTTCCCCGCAAAAGCTACCTGGCTCACCTCTAAAACAACCGGACCGAGATACTTGCAGGCTAGTAAAAAGGCGAAGCCGTCTTTCTCCTGAAACTAAGAGGCCACCTCAATATCTGAGGTGGCCTCTTAGTTATGAAAACTCCAAATATCTACAAAAGCATTATTTGGCGAATTTTGCTACGTCCACACCTGGTGGCAGGATCACTGCATCAATTGCGTGAATGACACCATTTGAAGCGGGGACATCTGCACTAACAACCTTTGCACCATTGACGGTTACACCACCCATTGTGGAGAGTTTAACTGTCTGACCTTCTACGGTTGCGACATCACCGTCTGTAACGTCAGCCGCCATGACCATGCCTGAAACGACGTGGTAGGTGAGGATCTGTACGAGTAACGCCTTATTCTCTGGAAGAAGGAGCGCATCTAGTACACCTGCAGGAAGCGCTGCAAACGCGTCATCCGTTGGTGCAAAGACCGTGAATGGACCGGTTCCACTAAGCGTTTCGACCAACTCGGCAGCAGTTACTGCAGCAACTAACGTTGAAAAAGTACCTGCACCGACAGCAACATCAACAATTGTTCCGGGAGTAGTTTCTTCTACTACTTGCTCTGATGCTGTATCCGTTGTCTCTTCTACGTCGCTTCCACACGCAGATAATGTCAGCGTCATTGCAACGGCAATCGCTGCGAACACGCCTGGGCGTGACATCTTCATCTATTTCTCCTCTAATTGGATTCAACTTATGTCAAGAAAAGCCTAAATTCAGGCGTAGAGACCCGCAATTTGAAATGAGTCTTAACCAAGATTTTATGTGTGGAAGTCCAGGAATTCACTGCTAATTCACAGGTTGGCCAGAATACATGGCCACTGTTTGGCCCCAGGGCGATGTCCTTTTCGAGGGGGGAAATGATGTCACTTAGTGAAAATCGCAACCAAATATGCAGTAGAGAAACCGAAGCCAATGGCCGAATACAAGAAAGTGAACCAACTTAACTGTGCCGGAATCAAGAGAGTAAGAACCCCAAGTGCAGCGGCGCTAAGACACATAATCTTTGCCACATTCCCAACCCGGTGCTCTTCTGCCTGCCCCGCGTTATTCCATAAATTACCAGCAAGTGCGAAGACCGTAATCCCGATCATCCGCATGGACCAACGAAGAGCACTACTTTCGTCAAGCTGAAGAAGATTGAGGAAAACTCCAGGAAGTATCACTAAGAACAATGAAGAAAGTCCAAAGACGATAGCTCCCGCTTTCAGAATCTTTCTCAAGGCTATGACGTTCATAGATTTATGATACTCCTTCGATGGTCCGAGGATAGTTCCACGCGACAACGGATGACCTTTGGGGCAGAATCTGAGTCATGTCACTCGCGATCATTACCGGTGGGTCTCGCGGGTTGGGCTTTGAGTGTGCCAAGGCGCTAAGAGCCGAGGGTCATGATGTGGTTCTGGTGGCTAAGGATAGTGAACGGTTATCACAAGCGGCTGCCCAATTGGCTTGTGAGTACGTTGCAGTCGATTTAAAGAATATTGCAGAATCAGAGAGACATTTTAAGGAAATCGTTCAGCGCTTCGGTACGCCAGATATTTTGATCCTTGCTCACGGTGTGATGAGTGCAAAAATGTCGAAGACTCTGAAAACCGACAGTGCAGAGTGGCGACGAGTGATGGCCATCAACTTAGATGCAGTCTTCTGCGCGCTCAACACGGTTGCTGCTCCGATGGCAGAAGCACGAAGTGGGCGAGTCATCGTTTTCTCTGCTTGTTTAGGCCGGATGTCGGGCCCGGGAAATACGGGAGGGCTAGCTCCGTATCGGGTAAGTAAAGCTGGAGTGAATGCGCTTGTGCGCAACCTCGCTCACGAGACGGGATTAGGTAGCCGTGGGCTCTTGGTCGACGCTGTCTGCCCCAATCATTCGCGGACGGATATGGGCGGTCCAGACGCGCCACTCTCTGCCGAAGAGGGTGCTCAAACTGCAATTTGGCTAGCGACCAGAAACTTTGATCTCACGGGCGTAAGTGATCAAGAGAGACTCACTGGAGTTTTATGGGAAGAATGTAAGGTTGTGCCTTGGTGAGCGACACTCTTGATCGCAAAAAATAGGAATGGTCATCCACCGAAAATCTGCTCGCGACGTGCCCAGTCATTTGAGTGGTAGAAGAAATAGGAAGGCGATTAGGAGTAGCTCCAATAGTGCTCCGAAAAATGTAAATCACATTCTAATTAACGTAATCCTCGCGATAAGACCACCCAATAAGAATTGAAAGCGAGCAAATAAGGGTGATGAGAAGCGCTGGGAAATAGACAACCTTATCGATCAAGATTCCGAGCGGTGGGGATCCTGGGAATAGACCACGCAGACCGATCATCGAAAATGTAAGCGCAGCTCCCCAGGTGAGTGCAGAGAGAGTGGGTGGACGCTTCCTCGTGGCCACTAGGAATGCCATCGGTATGATTGAACCAAGTGCGGTAAGCATCGAGAGCAAGATGATTACCGTCAGCACTTTGGTGGATCCACTTCGATTCACATTAAATATTGAAGACGAAATTCCCGTCCGATACTCTCGAGTTGCGTTGCCAATCGTTTTTGAATTGTTGGAGTGAATTAATTCTTTGGAATTAGTCCAGAGAGCGTGACTCATCGTGACCTTGAAAGTATCTATAGATTTTGTATAGTCAAGTGGAAGAATTGGCAAATCCTGTGTCGCTCCGTTCACATCTAAATAGCTCCCGGACATCGGAATTTCAAACGTGTAGACATCCAAGGGATACCATGAAACGTTAGACGCGGGGCTTCCTGATTGCTCGTCAAGAATTACGTCAAATCCACCCACCGGAACGTTCCTCTTAAATTTATAGAGATTATCTCCAGTAGAACTAGCACCAACGATCGCATCTACGTGGATCGACATGTCATGTACTGGCATCCAACCACTGCGATATCGAAACCCTAAACTCTCGTCGAGCGGCCAAGGCTCGATGCGTGCGAGAGCCTCGCCTTTTAGTGGATCCACTGATATCAATTTCGTATATACATTGAGCCGCTCCTGCGGCAGCAGCCTTGATAATTTGTCATCAAGTGCTCTGGTGTTGTCATCATTGCTTTGTGAAAGTGCCGCCATCGAACCGATGTAGACCAAGCACATCACTACCAAAACAGAGATGATTCGTTTCCCGCCTGGATGGATATTCCTCCAATACGTGAACATGCCAAGATTCTAGGTCAGGAGTGCCAGGTTTCTGGTATTTGCTCATAGGTTTCAATACTATAATTAATGGCAATAAAAGAGGCGTCAAGGTTACTTTTATGCGATCATAATGCGTAAATCGGCACTGGGGATGCGCTATGAAGATCATGAACATGACCGGCAAGAAGAGTGTCTTCTTTAAAGCACTCGGAATCATTGCTGCCACCTCGATATTGGTATCCGGGTGTGGAGGAGCGACGCGAAGCAAGGTACAGCCACAGAGCCTAAATGGGATTTCTAAAACAAGTTTTGATTGGAAGCAATACTCCGGAACCACCGTTAATGTCATGTTGGTCGATCACCCATGGACGAATGGATTCAAGGCAACCCTTGCCGATTTTATGAAGGAGACTGGTATCAAGGTAAATCTTGATATTGTTTCTGAAGATCTTTACTTCGATAAGCTAGCTACAGGCTTTGAGAATGCGAATGGCCCGGACGTCTTTATGACTGGCCTCGATTCTACGATTGTGGATCAACAGCGCGAAGGTGTGATCGAATCGCTGACACCATTTATTAATGATTCAAAAATTACCGCTTCTGATTACAACTTGGCAGATTTTCCAGAAGAAGTATTAAATCCAGCGAGACTACCCGCATTGAATGGTAAACAAGAATTATTTGGAATTCCGATCTCAACCGAGTGTTATATCTTATTCTATAACAAACACTTAGTAGATAAATACTTGGGTGGAGTTGTCCCCACAACAATGCCGGATCTCATTAGCGACGCCCAGCTCATCACCGGAGCTGGAAAAGGTGAGGTCTTCGGTTCAGTTGTTCGTGGCCTAGCGAACGCCGACATCGATATCCTGACCAGCTTGGTCTACAACCAGTGGTCTAACACGGCGGGAAAAATTTCTTTACCGTATAACGTCTGGTTCAAGGATTCGTGGAGTAGCCCCCGGATGACTGATCCCGCTGTCGTAAAGGGATTGAGCGACTATGCGGCCCTCATGGCAGCTGGACCACCTAATCGTTTTAGTGTCGACTGGGCCATCGCAAATGATCTATTTAAGCAAGGCAAAGTGGCTTTCTATATCGATGCAAGTGTCTTCCAGCCAGGATTTGAGGATCGCGCTACTTCACCGGTGGCAGGTCAAGTGGGTTACGCGCTCCTTCCCACTGGAGCATTTGGTGGTGGGACAGGGCAGTGGAGTTGGGGTATCGGAGTCTCAAGCGCTAGCAAGCAGAAAGAGGCAGCCTGGCTTCTCACTCAGTGGTTCACGGATAGTGCGAGAACAGCGCTGATCGGCACATACACTGGGGGACCTTCACGTCAATCTTCTGCTGCAATTCCTGCTTTCAATTCGAAAATAAATATCAATTTTGTGACGACTGTCAAGATAGCGATGAACACTGCTCGCCCAACTTCCCTCATTAGTGATAATTCTGATCCGATTGTTTCTGCAATTACCAGTAACGTGATCGATATGGCTAAAGGGAAAAATCCAAACTTGGCGGCTCAAAATGCACAGAGACAATTGAAATCTCTTTCTAAGTAAATTCTACCCAGAATGCAGGGCGATCCACGTTGTACTTTGCAGATGCATCTCGATGACGCCACCTATCTAGGAGCCCTTAATGGCGGGACTGTACGCATCACTAGTCGAGTCGGCAGTCTCGAGAAATTTTTTTAGGATTTAAGACTTATAACGTTGGTAAGAGTTGTTGATCTCTTCCTCTGCCAAACCTTGTCCAACCCAATCACCGCCATGAACCAATTTATTCGGTTCGAGTGTCTTATAAACTTCGAAGAAGTGCTTAATTTCCTCCAATTCAAAATTTGGAAGATCTTTAATATCAGTTAGATAATCCTTACGGATATCACCAGCTGCAACGCAAAGCAATTTATCATCGCCTCCCTTTTCATCAGTCATGCGAAGCATTCCAATAACGCGGCAAGAGACTACGCAGCCGGGAAAGGTGGGTTCATCCAACATGACGAGAGCATCTAGTGGGTCACCGTCTAATGAAAGAGTATTTTCCACAAAGCCGTAATCATATGGATAACGAGTTGACGTGAAGAGCATCCGATCTAAACGAATCTTTCCCGTTTCATGATCGATCTCATATTTGTTTCTTGATCCAGCAGGAATCTCAATCACGACATCAAAGATCATTGGCTTCATGAGTATATTTTAGATGCTTCGTCTCAGTTTCTCGTGCCTATTTAATGGTATTCAACTGGGAATTGCTGGGGAGTCGAAACTCGGACTGGTAATCAGGAGTTATTCTGATGTGGAAGGTAAAGCAGGCTCACATGGACCTTTGTAAATGAAGAAGTTCTAGGACAGCAATTGCACTATCAAATCCCTTATCCTCTTTGCTGCTCGGGCGACCACAACGATCGATAGCTTGGTCGAGGCTATTGCACATTAAAACGCCATAACCAACAGGTTTTCCGTACTTTAAGGACACGTTTAAAATTCCCTGAGTCACCCCTTGACATACATAATCAAAATGCGGCGTGTCACCCTCCAATACTAATCCCAACGCAATCACGGCATCAAAACCGCTTTCTAATGCGTACTGGGATGCGAGAGGAATTTCAAAAGATCCTGGAACAAAAAAGACTTCAGTTCTATCCACTTGTGCGGCTGATAATGCCCGCCGAGCACCCGCGATCAAGTCGTTGCAGATATCTAGATGCCAAGAAGAAGAAATAATTGCCACTCTTGCTTCGGGGAGTGGCCTTATTTCGATTGTTGGAGCATGACCTGTCATTACTTGCCTCCTCGTGTGTGGCCTAATCTTTCTTCCTTTGTTGCGAGGTACTCCTCATTGAATTTATTACTAGGAACCTCAAGGGGAACTCGAAGTACGCCAATACCTGCGGTCTCTAGTGCCTCGACCTTACGAGGATTATTTGTTAAGAGCTGAACCTTCTCTAGTTCTAGATCACGAACAATCGCGATCGCATCACTCCAGTCTCGCGCATCGACAGGGTGCCCTAGGTGCACGTTGGCATCCACGGTGTCCATACCCTGGTCCTGCAGTTGGTAGGCGAGGATCTTTTCAGCAAGACCAATTCCGCGGCCTTCGTGGTCCCTCAGATAAACAATAAATCCGTATCCGTAATCTTTAATCATCGACATTGATAGATCCAACTGCTCGCCGCAGTCACAACGTTGAGATTGCGTGACATCGCCGGTAAAGCATTCGCTGTGGATTCGAACCATCGGAGCATTATTTGCCGTGCCGAACGCAAGCACCACATGTTCGCGTTGACCGAGTCCGGGATAGGTGGCGATCTGCCATTCTCCTGTTCCCAGAGGCAGGTCGGCCCAGGAGAATTCAAAGCTCGGATGAGTTTCACTATTTTGAATCCCATGTTCGATTATATATGCCTTGAGCTCTGCAACCGAGATAACTGGGAGGGAATGCTCCTTTGCAAAAGTCTCCAATGCTGCACCACGTGCCATAGATCCATCATCATTTACAATTTCGGACAAGAGACTTAGTGGCTTCTCGCCGACAATTTGCGATAGTGCGACCCCTGCCTCGGTATGCCCCCCTCGTACCTGTAAACCACCGCTATTCGCAACTAAAGGAAAAATGTGACCCGGGCGAATGAAATCTGTGGGAAGAGCGTGGTCATTTGCCAACGCTCGTGCGGTATTTGCCCGCTCTTTAGCACTCACACCCGTAGTAATTTCGACCTTAGCATCGACGCTTACGGTAAATGCTGTCCTTTTCGAATCTTGATTATTTTCCACCATGAGTGGCAGGCGTAGCTGGCGAGCACGGTTCTGCGTCATGGCAACACATAAAATCCCTGTTGTATGGCGAACCATAAATGCCACTTTTTCGGTAGTCGCCTTTTCTGCGAGAAGCATCAGATCGCCTTCATTTTCGCGATCAGCGTCATCGGTGACGATGATCAGGTCGCCATTCTTGTACGCAGCAAAGGCAACTTCTAAGCGGCTCATGAATTCATACCTTTAGTAATTAATCTCTCCACATATTTTGCTAGGACATCAACTTCGACATTGACTAGGTCATTGGGCGACTTCGTTGAAAGATTGGTGCGTTCCAAGGTTTCGGGAATCAGCCACACCGTGACAACGTCGTTCTCGTCATTTATTTCTCCGACAGTGAGCGAAACCCCATCCAGGCATATAGATCCCTGGTTAACGACGTACTTTGATAGATGACTAGGAACTTGGATTTCAAACTTTGCCCAGTTCTCACCTGGGGTTAATCCCATCACGGTAGCCACACCATCTACATGCCCTTGAACCAGATGGCCACCCATACGTGCATTGAGTTGAGCAGCAAGCTCTAGATTGACGCGGCTGCCCACCGCAATCTGTGACAAGGATGTCATCGACAAAGTTTGGAGCATCACATCTGCAGCAAAGTGAGTGCCAGATACTTCAGTGGCCGTGAGACAAACTCCGTTTACGGCGATGGAATCGCCACTGGCGATTTCAGCTATCAATTTCGGTGCGTTGATGGTGACAATTGCAGAACTTTCGCCCTTTTTGATGTCGATAATTTCGCCTAATTCTGAAACTAAACCGGTGAACATCAGACATCACTCCTCAACCGATAGGTAGATTTGATATCGCCCATCAACATCTCGGTACTTACGTGTTCTAGATTCAATTTCTCACCAATCGACATTGCGTTGTTCGAGAAATAGAAGTGTTTTCCTGAGCCCAGCAACGAAGGCGCCTGATAAATAATGAGTTCATCGATTAGACCGTGATCCACCATCGCGCTACCTAGCGTGGGGCCGGCTTCTACAAAGACATGATTGATGTCTAATTCACTGAGTCGCTCGACTAATAGATCCAAGTTTTTTGTCTTCACCACCACGGTTTGTGCAAGATCATCAAAAACCTTGGCTTCACCCGGTAATTCTTGCTCGCCGCAGATGACGCGAATTGGATTCTGTGTATATCCAGCAAATTCTCCGCGGGGAATCAGATGGGGATTATCTGTGATGACCGTGTTGGTGCCAACGAGGATGGCATCTGCTTGTCGGCGAAGTATCTGAACATCAGCCCTTGAAGCTTCATTTGTGATCCACTTGGAAGATCCATCGCTAGCGGCGACTCGCGCATCTAAAGTGGTGGCTATCTTCCACGTGAAATATGGTCGTCCCCTACTTATCCTCGTGAGCCAGGCACGGTTGGCATCGGTGGCTTCTCTTTGAAGGACACCCTTGATGACATTAATCCCGGCAGCGCGCAAGGTATCTGCACCTCCGGAGGCCTCTTCATTGGGATCGGTAACGGCATATACGAGAGTTGAAATTCCAGCATCGATGATCGCCTGTACGCAAGGGCCCGTAATTCCCACATGATTACAAGGCTCAAGGCTGACCACCATGGTGGCGCCATTAGATTTGTTTTTGGCAGAGTTGATTGCTACGACCTCGGCATGATCGGGGGCAGCCATGCGATTATGAAAACCCTCACCGATGATTAACCCTTCTGCATCGATGATGACGGCGCCAACGATCGGGTTAGGAGAAGTCTTTCCAAATCCCATTTCGGCAAGGGTGATAGCGCGACGCATCGCAGCTATGTAATCCACTTCTACCCCCACTCGTGAAACGAGTCCCCGGGGTGCGTGCAAGAAATGCACAAAACGATAGGCACGTGCCTATCCTTTGTTGGTTTCCTCTCATCCGGACTTTAACCGTCGGTCTCAGAGTTTCACTGAGTCAACCGCTACCTGGCTGGCATCGGGTCGCGGACTATAACCGCCGGTTCGAAATTACATCGACCCCGGAAACAACATCTCGATCATATATAGGGCCAAATTTCTGTGCAACCTCGAGATTGCTATGAGCCGGCACTCGCCGTCTACACACGCCTGATCCTTGAAAGTTCTAAGTGGCGTCCTCT
>JAPLBA010000031.1 GCA_026393015.1 Actinomycetota bacterium | reverse complement strand
TACTATGGGTGTTACAGAGCGCATTTCAGGGTGTCCGCTCGGCTCCATGAGGTTAGCCTAGATCCGCACGGGGCGTAGAGACGCATCTCAGAGTTCTCACAGGTGAGCCCACGATGATTCGAGCGTAAAAGGAGGTGAGAATGAGCCGAAAGTCGGTCAAGAGCTTCAACCGCGCTGGCGATTCTGCTGCCCTGATGGTGGGCATCGGCCTTGGTTTCACCCTCGCTCTGGAGGTTATTTCCCTCACCTCAGAAGATCTCCATAAGACCTCTGGACTCATCACGATTGCCGCACGTTTCGCGGCTCTCATCGGCACCTATCTCGTGTTAGTGGGATTACTGCTGGTTGCTCGCATTCCTTGGGTGGAGCGCTCTGTAGGTCACGACCGCATGGTGACCTGGCATCGAAAGCTTGGGCCTTGGTCGCTCTACCTCATTCTTCTTCATGTAATCCTGGTGACGTTTGGCTACGCGGGTAACGATGGGATTCCGGTCTACAAAGAGTTCTGGAATATGGTCACCACATATTCGTGGATGTTGCCCGCGCTCGTTGGATTTATATTGATGCTCGCTGCAGGAGTCACTTCATATCGTAAAGCTCGCGCAAAAATGGCTTATGAAACTTGGTGGATCATCCACCTCTACACATACCTGGCTATCGCACTCTCCTTTATGCACCAAGTCCTTAATGGCGTGATGTTCATTTCTCATCCACTCGCAAAAATGTGGTGGATTGCGATGTATATCTTCGTAGGTGGATCCATGGTCTTATGGCGCTTACTACTACCTCTTTTTCGTTCACTTATTCACGGGCTTGTGGTAGAGAAGGTAGTCGTTGAAGGTCCGGGAGTGGTGAGCGTGCATATCCGCGGGCGTCGCCTCGACAAGATGGGCGCTCGTGGCGGGCACTTCTTTGGATGGAGATTTCTCACCAAGAATTACTGGTGGCAATCACATCCGTACTCGCTTTCAGCAGCGCCACATTCAAAATTGCTTCGCATCACCGTGAAGGATTTGGGAGATCACTCGCGCTCGCTAGCCCATCTCAAACCGGGGACTCGAGTGCTAGCTGAAGGGCCATACGGAATTTTCACCGCTAATCGCGCCGCCGGGAAACATGTGCTTCTAGTGGGTGGTGGAGTGGGAATTACTCCGCTTCGAGCACTGATGGAGGAGTTTCCCAAAGGTGCATCTATTGACGTGATTTATCGTGCCTCTCGCGAGGATGATCTAGTACTTCATAAAGAATTAAATTTTTTAGCAGAACAATTAAACGCTCGCATTCATTACATGATTGGTCCCCGAGCGCAATATCCGTTGACACCAAGCCATATGGCCTCGGTCGTTCCACATATTGCGCTTTGTGACGTTTTTGTATGCGGTCCAGAGGCTTTAGTACATCGAGTTCGTCACACTGTTGAAGCACTCGGCGTACCAAGTGATCGTTTCCACGACGAGGCATTTGCCTTTCATGGGGAATAAGGAGAAGAGATGAAGAAGGCCCTCTTAATCACTGGTGGCACAGTCGCAGGTGTAGCTGCAGTGCTCTCATATACGCCGGCGCAAGTGACAAGTGCATCGGGCAGCGTCTCGCCGTCCGGTGGCGGCGCCACCATCAACTCTGGCGCGCCATCAACTCCCTCTACGCAGGTTCCTACCGAAACCACTGCTCCCGCACCGACCGATGCCGGCACTCCAAGTAGTACACCGAAGAGCACCGCGACAAAGAAACCAGCAAGCAGTACTAAGACTTCGAGTTCTGGTAGTTCAGCGACCGCGTCGCCAGCTACCACTCCTACACAGACTCCCACTTCCGCACCTGCATTGACACCTACTCCTGCGCCTACCTCCACTCCTGTGCAGAAAGCTGCGGCTTCAAATGTCACGGTCACTGGTCGTGGATATAACGCCGGTGGCTTTGGCACGGTCTCAGTTCAAATCACGGTAACGAATGGTGTAGTCACCGCTGCAAAGGCAGTGAGCTATCCCAATCGTGATAACCGCTCAGCATGGATCAGTCAGCAAGCCATTCCGTGGCTGGTAGAACAAACACTCGCGGCCAAGGATTCAGCAAATGTTGCTGGCGTAGGTGGTGCTACCTATACCAGTGGGGCGTGGATAAATTCTTTGCAATCTGCCCTCACTGCAGCGGGTCTGTAACCAAATCGCATGCCGCTTCAGAAATTCGTGCATAACGAAGAAGTTTGGGGCACTGTTGTCTCGATCATTCTCAATTCCTCAAAGCACTCAGAAGATGAGTTGCGTGCGGAAGTGAAAGAGATGGTCCAGTACTTCCATCGTATTGATGAACTCTTTTCAACGTACGAGCCGACGAGCGATGTTAGCCGCCTGCGTACTGGCCAGATGAAGATTGAAGATGCACATCCATGGGTCAAGGATGTCTGGCGTCTCTGTCAAGAAGCGAAGGAAATGACTCTGGGAGCCTTCGATCCGTGGGCAGTTTCGGGTGGCTTTGATCCCAGCGGTTACGTCAAAGGTTGGGCAGCAGATCGTGCACTGGAGTTGATTCCTGAAATCCCGCACGTGCAGATAAACGCCGGTGGAGATATTTCACTTCGTGGCGGTAATGCTCCGGGTGAGCCGTGGCGTATTGGAATTCGCCACCCGGACGATGCCACTCAAATTGCTGAAGTCGTGGAGATTTATGACGGCGCTATCGCTACTAGCGGCACATATGAACGGGGAGCCCACATCATTGATCCTTCAAACGGATTACCTGCGCTCGAAGCGCGTTCGGCCACCGTGGTCGCGCCCGATTCGGGGGTGGCTGATGCGCTCGCAACTGCACTCGTTGTTGCCGGTAGACATGGTGCTCACTGGTTTGTAGAGCACCCCACATGGTCTGCGTGGGTGGTAGATCGAAATGGGGATCAGACCTGGGCGATCGGTCCACATTTCCCCAAAGGATAGGCTCACGTCATGTTGTGGCGCACGCGAAACCTAAAGACCCTCTCCGCAGTCTCCTTTGCCCAAGATGCGGCGAGTGAATTGCTCTATCCGATTCTTCCGATATTTATAACGGTCACTCTTGGTGCACCAGTTGTAGTGGTAGGAATGATTGAAGGGTTGGCCGAAGGCGCTGCCGCAATCACTAAATTAATTTCTGGCAAAATCTCCGACGGTCGAGCACGCAGACCCATCATCTTTCTCGGTTATCTACTGGCCGCTATCGGCAAACTCCTAGTTGCACTTGCTTTTGTCTGGCCAATTGCCTTACTCGGGCGAGTAGTTGATCGGCTAGGCAAAGGAATTCGTGGAGCACCTCGAGATGCGCTTTTAGTGATGGATATTCCAGTGGAAGATCGCGGTAAAGCTATTGGATTTCATCGGGCAGCAGATACTGCGGGCGCAGTCGTGGGTCCTTTGATTGGATTACTCATTATCCACTTTGCACACGGATCACTTCGCACGGTGCTCTGGATTGCCCTGATACCTGCAGTGCTCTCCGTCTTTCTCATTAAATTTGTGAAGGAGACCGCACCGCCTAAACGTGTAGATGCTTCAGCGGGGCATGGAGTGCTGCCGGCTGAATTAAAAAGATTAGTGCTTCTGATGGGCATCTTCGGCCTAGTGAATTTCCCAGATGCACTGATTTTGCTCCACTTGCATCAAATCGGGTTCTCTACCTTTCAAGTAGTAGCGCTTTATGCACTCTTTAATCTCTCCTATGCGCTCCTTGCATACCCACTTGGTGCTCTTGCAGATCGCATTCCTAAGCATCGAATCTTTGCTGGCGGCCTCTTTGCATTTGCAATCGCCTACATAGGTCTCTCACAGACCGATTCCAAGTGGATCTCAATACTGCTCCTCCTTATCTATGGTGGATTTGCCGCTTGCAACGATGCTGTTGGCAAGTCTTGGGTTGCCAAAATCGCTCCAAATGACCGACAGGGCAGCGCGCAGGGGCTCTTTCAAGGAGTGAGCGGTGGCGCAATATTGATCGCCGGAATTTGGGCTGGGCTCTCGTGGGGAGAATTCGGGAATCTCCCACTATTGATCTCTGGAGTGGTGGCGATCTTCGTGGCCATCGCACTTTGGCGAGACATTTTGAAGAGCGGCTTGTCTCAGTAGGCTAGTGATATGGAAATTGACCGGGGAAGGCTTGCTCTTCTCACTAAGCGAGAGCAGCAGCGATTTCGCGAGTTACACCCCAAGAGCGGCCAACTCTCTTTCGAAGCGAAGAGTTCTATGCCTGGTGGCGTGCCCATGTCATGGATGACCAAATGGCCTGGTGACTTTCCACTCTTTGTGCACAGTGCGCAGGGTGCGCGCTTCACGGATGTTGATGGTCTGGAATACATCGATTTCTGTCTGGGTGATACAGGTTCTATGACGGGGCATTCACCGAAAGCAACTACTGCGGCAATCAAGTCCCAGCTCGATCGTGGCATGACCGCGATGTTGCCTACTGAGGATGCCCTTGTAGTCTCCCAAAATCTTGCAAATAGATTTAGTCTGCCACTCTGGCAATTCACTGTCTCTGCCACAGACGCTAATCGTCATGCCATTCGTTATTCACGGCTGATTACCGGTAAGAATAAAGTTTTAGTATTTGATCGCTGTTATCACGGAAGTGTCGATGAAACATTTGCAACTCTAGATGACGCATCGAAAGTGGTAAGTCGCGAGGGAAATATTGGCGCGCCCGTCTCCTTGGATATGACCACGAGAGTTGTGCAGTTTAATGATCTTGAAGGCGTAGAAAGTGCTTTAAAGCAAGGCGATGTCGCGTGTATTTTGACTGAACCCGCGCTCACAAATGTGGGGATTGTCTTACCGACGGCTGGATTTCTCGAAGGATTACGTGCTCTCGCAACCAAATACGGAACGATCCTTATCATTGATGAGACGCATACGATTTCCGCAGGCCCTGGGGGCATGACGGCGCTTAATAATCTTGCTCCCGATCTTCTTACTATTGGAAAATCAATCGGTGGCGGAATGCCCGTGGGGGCATTTGGCATGAGCGAAGAAGTTTCGGCACGTATTACTCGCCTGGTGCGTCGAGAATGGATAGATACCAGCGGAATTGGCGGCACGCTAGCTGGAAATGCACTCTCGCTCGCAGCAATGCGGGCAACTCTCCTTGAGGTTCTTACCCCAGCAAATTTCGCGAAGATGATTCCGCTTGCTCATGAGTGGGCCGATGGTGTTGATGCTGTTATCAAAGCCTGCGCTTTGCCTTGGCATTGCAATCGATTAGGCGCTCGCGCGGAATACAACTTCTCTCCCCGTGCACCTCGTACTGGTGCAGAGGCTATGGCAGCGGGCGATTTTGCTATCGAGCAGTATCTCCATTTGAAGTTGCTCAATGATGGTTTCCTTCTCACGCCTTTTCACAACATGGCGCTTATGTGCCCAGAGACAACAAGAGCGGATGTGGCATCGCATACAGAAGCCATGATGCGCACCTGCAAAGAGTTAGTTTCTTAATCCGTCTCTACCGACGGTGGCGTGGGCGGTGCTTCGAGGTAATCCACTTGGGTAACTACGCCAGAGCGAGAGTGAACAATCCAGGCGGCTCCGGGCTCTAAGTTCTCTGCAGGAGTCTTAAAGCGCGAATCTTCAAGGGCGTATTCGAGAAGAGTTGGTAACACCGGTCGATGTGAACAGAGTAAAACCGTGCGGTCTAGCGTAATGAGGTCAAGCACTTTTGCGCGCGCAGGTACTTTATCTCGCTTAAACCCATACTCACTCACAGAAGGTTCAGTGATAAGAGCGCTCTGTCGCTCTCGAACTAGGGGCTGAAGAGATTGCTGAGAGCGGGTGGCATCTGAGGAGTGCAGTTCCACATCGGCATATGCACGATAGATATCAACGAGACGTGCTGCTTGCCGGGCACCCTTGGCGTCGAGAGGGCGATCATCATCATCGCCATCCCACGCTGAACGTTTGATGGCTTTGCAGTGGCGGAGCAGAATCAAAGCATTCGTCCCGGTGCCAATTGTAAGAAATGAGTTGAGTACACGTTGATCGAGTTCGTAGGTGAGCAATGCTCTCGCCTCGGTGGGGGCGAGCCAGCGAACCTCATCGACTTCGCCGTCATCTACCCGTTGTGTGTACTCATGGGCTCTAGCCGACCAGAAACGAACTTTCTTATCGACTCCTTCTGCTTCGTATTCAATCTCACCGAGTTCTGGACCGAAGATAGCTTTGACGCCAGTCTCTTCGAGAACCTCTCGGTAGGCCGCAGCTAGATCGTGTTCATAAGGTTCGATTTTTCCCTTGGGCAGAGTCCAGTCGTCGTAACGGGGGCGATGCACTAAGGCGATTTCTACTTTCTCTGGTTCAGTAGCGCGCCAAAGTACAGCGCCAGCCGCCCTCACTGTGGGTACTTTCTTCGTCATTGTGAAGCCTTCGATCGCGCGATCAAGAACTCCTGGAGATCTTGCAGATCCTCACCGATGGAGTTTTGAGTCTGACGGACCCACTCATTGCTCTCTTGGAGGAACCAAGCGGCAAACTTCCCAGAGGTGAGCTCATCTAATAAAACCATGAGTTTCTGGTGGGAATTTGGCGCCACAATGCGCACAAGAGTTTCTACTCGGCGATCTAGATTGCGATGCATCATGTCAGCGCTGCCGATCCACAACTCGTCATGGCCTGCGTTATGAAAGTGAAAAATACGCGAATGCTCAAGGAAACGCCCGAGATAAGAGCGCACCGTGATGTTTTCAGAAAGTCCAGGCACCCCTGCCCGCAGGGCACAGATACCGCGAACGATGATTTCTACCTTGATCCCGGCCTCTGATGCTTTGTAAAGGGCATCAATAATATTCTCATCCTCAAGTGAGTTGAGTTTCATCCGGATTCCAGCGGGTTTGCCAGCTTCTGCATGTGCAATCTCGCGTTTAATTCTCTCGATCAAACCAGGTCGAAGTGTTCGAGGAGCTACCAATAATCGGCGGAAATCAGTTTGCGGTGCCATACCCGACAATTGATTAAAGAGTCGCGAGAGATCGTCGCACAGCTCTGGATCCGCCGTGAGGATACCCAAGTCCTCATATTGACGAGCTGTCTTCGGGTTGTAATTACCTGTTCCTATATGGCAATAGCGCATGAGCTGGTCGCCTTCATCGCGCACGACTAACGAAAGTTTGGCGTGTGTCTTAAGACCAAGAACGCCATAAACCACGTGCACACCAGCTTCTTCAAGTTTTCTCGCCCAACGCACGTTAGCAAGTTCGTCAAACCGGGCGCGTAACTCTACAAGCGCTAGAACTTGTTTGCCGGCAGATGCAGCATCGATAAGTGCATCAACGATAGGAGAGTCTCCCGAAGTCCTATAAAGGGTTTGCTTAATGGCGAGCACCTTGGGATCAGCCGCCGCTTGCTCAAGAAATGAGACAACGCTGGAGGTAAAGGAATCAAATGGATGATGGAGCAGAATCTCTTTGCGTTTGATTGCCTCGAAGATTTCTCCGGTCACTGAATCTGTATCCACTTCAACGAGCGAGGGATGTGTCCGTGACGAGAAAGGTGAAAATTTTAATTCTGGACGATCAAGTCCAGCGATGCTGAAAAGACCAGTTAAATCAAGAGGTTCTGGCAAGTGGAAGATCTCGTTAGCCTCAACTCCGAGTTCCTCACTGAGTCTATCTAAAATACGCTTATCGATGTCGCGAGAAACTTCAAGACGAACGGCGGGACCAAATCTACGTCGTAATAATTCTTGTTCTAAAGAATGCAACAGATTTTCAGAATCATCTTCTTCAACCTCAAGATCTTGATTGCGCGTCACTCGAAAAGAATGGTGAGCAATGATTTCCATACCTGGAAAGAGATCCGCTAAGTGTTCAGCGATGAGTGATTCAAGTGGAAGGAATCGTCCAGTACCACGCGGTAGTGTTTCAACAAATCGCGGCATCAGTGGCGGCACCTTCACTCGCGCGAATACGTCCTCACCGTTCTCTGGGTTCTTCACTAAAATTGCCAGGTTTAATGAGAGTCCTGAAATGTACGGGAAAGGGTGAGATGGATCTACGGAGAGCGGAGTAAGAACTGGAAAAACTCGATTAGTAAAGAGTGTGTCAAGATACTCACGTTCCTCCGTCGTAAGTTTCTCCCAATCAACTATTTCAATTCCCTCATCGAGTAACTTGGGTGCCACATCATCGCGAAAGAATTCAGCGTGATCTGTCACCATGCTCTTCACTTGAGCCAGTACTGAAGCAAGCACCTCTTTAGGTTGCTCGCCTGTAGGTCCCTTGAGAGCAAGGCCAGTAGCGATCCTGCGCTTGAGGGTTGCCACTCGAACCATGAAGAATTCATCCAAATTGCTGGCAAAAATAGCAAGAAATTTTGCGCGCTCGAGCAGCGGGCTATCAGGACTCTTGGCCAATTCGAAAACGCGCTCGTTGAAGGCGAGCCAACTGGACTCTCGTTCGATGTAACGCATAAATGTTGAGTCTGCCATGTTTGGGTAAACAGTGGGTAACTAGATGCTGAACAGGAGAATTCTGAGGCTATTTCCGATACATCACGTCAATAGCCCACTCGGTAAAACCTAACGTCTGGTACATCTGGTTGGCTGGCGAATTATCGCTCTCCACATAGAGCATTGCGGTGCGTATTCCGTTGTTGCGCAGGTATGAGAGTCCGGCCACTGTGAGCTCTCGTCCGAGGCCACGACCTTGGGCGCGCGGGTCTACGCCGATGACATAGATTTCGCCGATGGGCACGTGCCCATGACCACTAGCCAAACCATGGACTTTGGTCCAACAAAAAGCGATCATCTTTTCATTTTCAAATGCGACTAAGAACCCCTTCGGATCGAACCAAGGCTCTTTCATGCGCAGATGCACGTCTCGTGCGCTCCAAATTCTTTGTTCGGGATGATGTGCAAAAGCGCTCGAATTAACTTGCAACCACTCTTCAGTATCACCAATCCCAAATGCTCTTAATGAGACCGAACCAGGAAGGGAAATGGCGGGAATCGGCATTTCTAAGGATCGTCGAAGTTGACGCAAAGTTCGCACTTTCTTGAACCCGAGCGTGCCAGCAAGAGTGGCGGCTTCTGCGAGATCACCATGCGACCAAAGGCGGAGATTCTCACCAGCGATGCGCAGGAGTTCGTTCACTAACATCTTTCCAACGCCTTGTTTGCGGGCAAGGGGGGAAACCACAATTTCTGCACTCGGCCCCTCTACTTGATCCGAGGTGTCTAGATGGGCATAACCAAGGATGTGTGAGTCAAATTCAACTGTGAGATGTTGATCGTGGTCATCACCACCCTCACGTAAGTGCAACGCGACATGCTCGGAAAGTGGATTAATTCCATCTGCGATAGCCGAAAGATTAGCAACTTGAAGGATCTCTGCGCTTTGACTTTCTGAGAGATGCGCGTGGTGCTGAAGTTCCATCAATCAATCAAGACCGGCAGCGAGTCTGCGTCTTGGATGGTTCCGCCCAGCACAAAGCGATATCCCACGTTTCGTACGGTTCCAATAATTGCTTCGTGCTCAGGACCTAATTTGGCGCGCAGTCGACGGATATGTACGTCGACGGTGCGAGTTCCACCAAAGTAGTCATAGCCCCAGACTTCTTGCAAGAGTTGTGCGCGAGTGAAAACTCTCCCTGGATGCTGCGCAAGATATTTTAATAATTCAAACTCTTTGAATGTGAGATCAAGTGCGCGGCCGCGAATTTTCGCAGAGTATGCGCCTTCATCGATCACCATTTCACCAGTGCGTATTTCGCCCGCCGCATCATCAACTTGTGCGAGCGCGCTCTTGCTACGGGAAATACTGAGGCGAATGCGAGCCTCAACCTCTGCGGGTCCGGCGGTATCGAGGATGACATCATTCATTCCCCATTCAGCACTTACCGCTGCCAGGCCGCCTTCGGTGACGATAAGGATGAGTGGAGCCCCTAGGCCGGTACTTGCCAAAAGTGTGGCGAGTGACTTTGCGTGGGAGAGTTCGCGCCGGGCGTCAAGGAAGATGACATCTCCTGAAGGTGCATCGATCAGGATGCTTGCCTCAGCGGGGAGGATGCGTACCTGATGTGAAAGCAATCCGAGGGCGGGAAGGACCTCGCTTGACCCACCGAACGTGTTTGTGAGCAGGAGCAATTTCGCCATCTGCTCACCTCCGCTCGTTACGCAATACGTTCAATTAGGAGGAGAATACCGGGCATGAGTTCAGCTCTCCCAATCGGAACCCGGCTTGAGGGCGTCCAAGTGCGGTTTTGGGCGGGCGCCAAGAGCACCGCAGGTCGCAGCGAGATGGTGGTTGCCCCTGGCAGCGCCCGGCAAATCCTCGCCCAACTACGCGGTGAGCTCGGGGAGTCCTTCTATTCCATCGCCGCCAATTCAAGCCTGCTCCTTGATGGCGGGGCCCTTCATGACCTGGATAGACCCTTACTTTCGGGAAGCACCCTTGAAATCCTTCCACCCTTTGCGGGGGGTTGAGATGGGCGCTTGGGGTCTAGGTCTTCTACTGGCAGCCTCCCTGGTCTTTGGCTTTGTCTATCGGGCTAAACGCGGACGAGTCCATCCGGCTAAGTCCCTCTCGTGGAGTTAGGGAGTCGGGGCAGCTTCATTCAATTCTCTTCGGCCTTTTGCACTCCCTGTCGAGCGACCCGACTCCTTCTTGAAGGCGTGGCCGCTGCCAACCCAGGTTTTATTCATCACGACATAGACGCAGAAGCTCATCTCGAGTTAATCAGACGCCTACACATTCTCTCCACTCCCACCACCATCATTCTCGACCGCAATGGTGTGGAAGTCGGTCGGGCTTCTGGTGCTCCTAAGCGAGACGACATCGAACGGGTGGTTGCTTCCCTTCGGTAGATCAGCGCTGCCTGTTGCGTAGGCGTTGAAAGTGCAAAGGGTTTGCAATTAGCGGATCTCTATACATGGCTTTACCATTTACCCATGTTTACCAACGAGTTGACCAAGAGGCGGACTATTGATTTCTGCCGTCTTACCAGCTCGCGCTGTCGTGCCTAATTAATTCAACGCAAGTAATTGCAATTAATTCTGCCCACGCCAGCGATGAAAGGTAACAAAAGATGGAAATCGATATCCGCGGTCCACGTTTCGGAGCGGCCCTCACCCTCGCAGTATTAGCAATCGCATTCTTTACTGGATCCGTATGGGTACTGGCTCTTCAGACGGTGGTATTTGCACTCGGTGCATCTCGCGGACCACATCGTTCACCTTATGGAATCTTCTTTGCGAAAGTTGTGAAGCCTCGGATCTCTCCCACCAAAGAGCGAGAAGATAGTCGCGCACCACAATTTGCGCAGGCCGTAGGTTTGGTTTTTTGTCTGGTAGGTCTCGTTGGAGGATTTAGTGGTATCGCGCCGCTCTTCTATGTAGCCACTGGATTTGCGCTAGCAGCATCTTTTCTCAACGCGATCTTTGGACTCTGTTTAGGTTGCGAAATGTATTTGATTATCAAGCGCTTCTCGCGCATTAAAGAAACTGTGGGGGCTTAAATGTCAAGGGAAACATCGTTAGTAAATTCAGATTGGGTTTCACTAAATCTCTCGACCTCTGGGGTCGTATTAGTCGAGGTTGATGAAGATACTGATGCCTACGAGAAGGGCCATATCGCGGGGGCTGTGAAATTGCACTGGCGCGATGATTTGCAAGACAAAGTTCGCCGAGACATCGTTTCTAAATCTGACTTCGAGAAGTTGCTTTCGGATCGTGGTATTGCCAACGATGACACTGTGATCCTTTATGGCGGGAATAACAACTGGTTTGCTGCTTACGCCTACTGGTACTTCAAGCTCTATGGCCATAAGGATGTTCGCCTGCTGGATGGCGGGCGCAAAATTTGGGAGCTTGAATCACGCGAACTCACTACAGATGTTTCTACTCGTCCTGCTAGTAAGTATGTAGCTACCGAGCAAGATCACTCGCTTCGCGCATTCCGTGATGAAGTACTTGCTGCGATTGGTAAGTTAAATCTGGTTGATGTGCGATCTCCACAAGAGTTCAGCGGAGAGTTAGCGGCGCCAGCCCACCTGCCACAGGAACAGGGCCAAGTCCGCGGCCATATTCCGAGTGCAAAGAATATTCCTTGGGCGAAGAGTGCTAACGAGGATGGCACCTTCAAGAGCGATGCTGATCTTGCAGAGCTTTACAAGGGAGCGGGAGTCAATTTGGCAACCGACACCATTGCTTACTGCCGTATCGGCGAGCGGTCCTCGCATACGTGGTTTGTGCTTCACGAACTTCTTGGGATTAAGAACGTGAAGAATTACGACGGATCCTGGACGGAATACGGCTCACTCGTCGGCGTACCTGTGGAGCTGGGCGCGTGATCACTTGCGGGGCAAAAGCTGGAGGCCCTTCTCTTGATGGGATCGATGTATCGAAAAGTGCGATAGTTCAGGGCATTGCACTTATAAGCGGTGAGCCAGTGAGCCGGGGGTATGTGCGCTTACTGGATGCTCAAGGTGATTTCACCGCCGAGGTACCGACATCGAGCGAGGGGCAATTCCGGTTCTTTGCCTCGCCAGGGCAGTGGAGCGTTCGACTCCTGACGGCTGGAGCCACCTGTGAAGCGGAATTCTCCCTGCGCATCGGTGAGCCGGTAGATCTCGTACTTGAAATAGCTTCCTGACCGTAGAATGCGCGTATGCCTGACGATGAGATTCGCGCTCGTGGCTTACGCCTGACCCCTCAACGCCAGTTGGTGTTAGACGCTGTTCGCGAATTAGGGCATGCCACTCCCGAAGAGATTGCCCAAACGGTGCGCCAAATGCACGCTGGTATCAACCTTTCTACGGTCTATCGAAACCTTGAGACGTTAGAAACTGCGGGATTCATCATCCATACGCATTTGGGACATGGTGGCGCCACTTATCACGCGGCCGACGAAATTACGCACCTGCACTTGGTCTGTGGCGACTGCGGAAAAGTTGATGAGTCCGAGCTAGAAGATGCCAAAGATTTTGTTGATCTGATTCTTAAGAAGCGTGGGTTTGCCACTGATGTAACTCACTTTGCAATCTATGGAACGTGTGCCGCATGCCAAGAGAAGTAACAAGTGAAGTGAGTAGCCGCGTGCTCGTTGAAAGTGGTCCTGATCAAGGCGCGCTCTGGCACTCTGGCTCATTTGTGCAAGAGCAACGCGCGCTTTATGAAGGGCGCGGTTGGGCTGATCTAGGTCACCGACCCATCATCACCGTAAGTGGGATAGATCGACTCACTTGGTTGCACTCACTCACCACGCAAGATCTCGAGAGACTTGCTCCTCATCAATGGACACAGGCATTGATTCTTAGCCCACACGGACACGTGGAACATCACTTACTACTTGTAGATGATGGCGTGACCACGTGGATGCATGTAGAACCGGAAACGGAGGATGAGCTCGTCAACTACTTAGAGTCTATGAAGTTCATGCTTCGCGTCGAGGTCGCGAATGTGAGTAGTGAATACAAATGTATTCGAATTCCTGGACTTCCTGATTTACTCGGCGGTCCTTTTCGAATTGTGAAGCAGGACGAAGAAATAGAACTACCTGCTGATTCAGTTGAAGTAGGCATGTGGGCGATAGAGGCAGAGCGTATCGCTGCCGGACGCCCGCGCCTTAAATTTGAGACCGATCATAAGACTATTCCTAACGAAGTGAACTGGCTCAATAGTGCGGTGCACATGAACAAGGGTTGTTATCGAGGTCAAGAAACAGTGGCGCGTACTTTCAACCTGGGAAAACCTCCACGGCGTCTTGTGCAGTTACATCTTGATGGAAGCGTCGTCTCGCTTCCGCCGCATTTCACGCCGGTGATATATCAAGATAAGCAGGTCGGCTTTGTTGGTTCATCAGCGTTGCATCACGAGTTAGGACCGATTGCGCTCGCGGTTATTAAGCGAAATATTCCAGAGGATGCGCTATTACTGGCTGGAGATATCCCAGCTGCCCAAGAGCTGAAGCTCTCTTAAAGGAAATCATTTCTGTGACAAACGAGAATCCAGATAGTGCTCGTGAATTTGCACGTTCACTTGCACTAGATCTCGAATCGATCCTTGCGGAAGACTTAGGTGAAACTCTTCCTATCTCATGGCCATGGGCAACTACTAGCGCCCAAACTGGCGAGGAGTTTAGATCATCTCATCCCGAAGGATCCGTTTTAGAGCTAGTAGATCGGCAAATTCGAAACGAAATCAGCGCAGTTGATTTAGTAAACGCGACTTTGCAAAAAATTGATGAGATTGATCCACGCATTCGGGCCTGGACGCATATTTCGCATGATGAAGCGATTAAGGCAGCGCAGGAAGCGGATCGAAAGAGATTGGCGGGAGTACCGCTAGGCCCATTACACGGAATTCCTATTGGCGTGAAAGATATCGTTGATGTCTTAGGCATGCCGACAAGTGCCGGATCCAAACATCAAGAAGGATTCTTTCCGCAACATGATGCAGGTGCTGTAAGAAAACTGCGGGCTGCCGGCGCGATCATTGTTGGAAAGACAAATACTCATGAGTATGCATTAGGGGGAACCACACCACCGACAAAGAACCCGTGGTCTCACGAGCGAATTCCTGGGGGATCATCGGGCGGATCAGCGGCCGCTGTTGCAAGTGGGCAGATTCGACTTACGGTGGGTACAGATAGCGTCGGATCCATTCGCATTCCGTCAAGTATCTGTGGGGTAACGGGCATCCGTCCCACGATGGGACGTGTTTCAAGAACGGGAGTGCGGCCCCTTACCTGGGCAATGGATACGGTGGGTCCCATCGGCCGCACTGTGAGCGATGTTGCCGCCGGGCTCTATGCGATGAGTGGTCATGATGCCCATGATCCATGCGCAAGCTCGATGCTGGTGCCAAACTTTGGTGACTTAAGTGTAGAGACTCTGCGCGGAACGCGAATCGGAATTCCGCGCAGTATGTATGAACCCGCGGAACCAGAGATTCTCACTGCGGTGGAAAATGCAATAGGTATTTTTCGTGAGGCCGGAGCCCAGATCATCGAAATTGAAGTTCCTTATGTGGACATCACAACTCCGATCGGCATGGCTATCTTCCTTGCGGAATCTGCCGAGTATCACCGGAAGAGAATTGATGCATCTCCACAACTTTTCGACCCCGATACGCTCAATTTTCTTGAGCTAGCGCAAGAAATCCCGGCGACCCTATATATACGTGCGCTACGTGTCCAACGCCTTATTGCAGAGGCTATTACTGACTTGTTCCACCAAGTAGATGCGATAGTGGTTCCTACCCTCCCTTGCTCCCCAGCAAAATTTGGTACTTTGACAAACGAACTCGTACCGGTGGGAGAAGGCGAACTCACTCTCGCCCAGGCGCATTTACGAAATAATTTGCCTTTTGCGTTGGCGGGAGTGCCAGCGAGTAGCCAGCCTTGTGGTTTTGATCGTTTTGGTTTACCGATCGGGCTCTCGATTGTTTCTTCGCCATTTAACGAGGCACAAATTCTGAAACTTATGCAATTATTCGAAAGTGCAACGGATTGGCACGAGAGAAAACCCAATTTCTAAGAGTTCTTATCATCAGTGAAATGGAGATTCGGTGAAGATAGTTCGCACGCGAGAGATGGAATGGCAAAATGGTTGGGACGTCATCTCCATGATGCCAGATAACTATAAAGAGAATTTGGGTCCCGCAGATCAGTTGGAAGCTGCATATTCCAAGTACCTTCAGAAGAATCTATCGATCGACCCCACCACAACTTTTCGTGGAGATTTTGTTGACTTACAACCGGGATTTGCAGACCTTACAGACGCCTATCACGACAGTGTGGAGGAGTGTTTTTTCATATCTGGCGATTGCACTTTAAGCGGTGAGCAAATTTTCTATAGTAATCATTACTTTTGGCGTCCTCCTGGTTTTATTCATGCGGCTACCAGCGTCACTGGATTCAAGGCGTTACTTTTCTCGCACGGCGAAGATGAATCTGAAGGAAGCGGTGCTGCATCGCGAGTAATTAGACCCTCTGAATTAGCTGGTACCAATGCTTTGACAGATGATTATGCGTCTGCACTTGGGCCACGAGGTTGGATCAAAGTAGATACAGAAACTCTTCCTTGGCTCACTTCGGAAGAATTCAATGTTAAGTATCCCGAGTTGAATGGGTTTAGCTTAGGCGCTCTTTCAATAAAGATACTTTCAATAAATCCTCAGACGCTTGCGATGAGCGCTTTGCTGAAGTTCCCCGAGGGCTACCGTTTACCAGCCGGTAACTGGGGGGCAGGTTTTCGAGCATTCATTCTCGATGGCGAATTAGCGGTTTCTGGAGAATTTATGGAGTCTGAGACCTGGTTTGAGACGTCGAAGGGCGAAGCGCATCAAGGTATGGCCGCGGAAGTGGGAGCCCTCATCTTTGCAAAGATCAGCTGAGACTCTAAGGAATAAGAGTTCCGCCAAATATTTGCCAGGCAAGTGCCGACTTAGCAACTAAGCTCAACACGATGTAAACGCGTTCCCCGCGTAGGTAGTTGCTCCACTTTCCGCGACCTCGATATTGCAGTAGTTGCACGGCGGCAAACGAGTTGAAGAACGCAAAGAGTGAGATCACAATTCCGTAAACAAAGCCAGGGGCCGAAACATCGCTTGTAGAACCAGGAGCGATGACATATGTCGCGACCGCAATCCATGGAACTATCCCGGTGATACACCCGAAGATAAAGGGGAGCCACTCGCCATTACCGGGCTGCGCATACTTTTCTTGCAACCATCCAAAGAGAATCATGGACGCATTTACTCCGAAGATTGCTAAGAGTGCTGTGACATCGGTAATACCGCAGATTTGCGAAATTAAAACGATCATCACAGATGAGCTAATGGAGTACTCAATCCAGCGGAAATTATTTCGCTTAGCTGCTAACCCAGCCGCATACCGTGGGAAGAATTGCGGGCTAGCAACGATGAAGTGTGCAAGCGCTGAAATCCCTAAGAAGAGAGCAACTGCCGGCCCTATTAGCACGCTAAATATAGTGACTGGCGCAGCAAAGGTAGATCCAGGAGGTCCCGACATGTACGTCGCGTTCACAGGCAACGAGAAATCGCTTGCGAGTGCAATGAC
>JAPLBA010000001.1 GCA_026393015.1 Actinomycetota bacterium | reverse complement strand
GGAGTGAAGTTATAGCACTCACAAGAAAGGAGATAATAGAAGCACTCATCCATGTTGCTGGAGTGAAATGGATGAGGCTCTGAATGTTTCGCCAAAGGGTAGACCAACCGGTGGCATAGCCAGGATTAATCAGTTGATAAGTGATGAATCCCAGCGCCCAGGAGAGTGTAAGTGAGGGGCGCCATCGCGAACTATGGGATAAATCCCATTTTACTTTGGAGATGAAGAACCAATCAGTGAGAATTACTCCACACAGTGGGACAAATATGGCGCCAATTGCAAAAAGGAATGATTCATAGCCCACGACATCAATGGAGAGGGCAAAGACGGTGGCGATAATTCCAATAAGAACTGCCATTTTCTTTCTATTCCATGAGTCATTGAAATTTTGTAGTGAAATCACTGTCGAATAGATATTCGCGAACGCTTCATCGACTTCATCGATAATCAGAATTACTAAAGCGAGTGCGCCAAAAGGAAGAAGTAGAATTGCTTGGCTAAATCCGTATACGTCGGCCAAGTTTTCTCCGGTAAGACTTACTAACGCTAGTAATCCCAGTAGAAAGAAGGTACCGGCGCCAGTGAGATAACCGGTAAAGGTTGCCAGAAATGAACCTTGCTTTGCGTGGCGTGAATAATCAGCGACAAGGGGAGCCCATGAGATGGGTAGCGCTACTGCAATATCGACTGCAAGCCAATAGCCACTCCAACTTTGGCCACTCTTGATCTCGACACCTTGAGAGAGCACTTCAATAAAGAGATAGATGGTGGTGAGAATTACCGCCCACAATATGTATTTGCGCAGTACTTTGATAAAGCGAAGTGGTCTCAACGCTAACAACGTACTCACTACTCCGGATCCAATGAGCCAGGCAGTGAGTGGTCCACCCACTACTTTCTGGCCTGCGTGTCCAATCACTAATATCTCGACTGCACTCCACCCCACGCACTGTGCAATGTTGAAGAACGTGGGTACATACGATCCACGTCTGCCAAAGATTCCCCGCATCATCACCATCGAAGGCACACCTGTGATTGCCCCGATTTTTGCCACTCCTCCTAGAACCGCAGAGCCCAGCACGAGTCCTAACGCCAGTGCGCAGAGTGCGGCGGTGAAAGCAAAATTAGAGGTGCCAAGCGGTTGTTGAATAAAAATGGCCGCGGCTGGAATGGTCAAAGTGATTCCGAGAGAACTCCAGAGTGAGAATTGATCGCCAGAGGAGAGCGTTCGAGTATTTCCTTCAGAGAGTGAAATGGGTGCGTCGGTAAATGACATCTTGCTCCCTACGCCGGCATGACCCGGATCAGGTGAAGCGGTCGACCCCGAAGGTCCTCTCAGCCGATTCCTGTCTTCGGCTCCCGCGCCCCGCTAGCGTACCGGGGTTGCTGGGTTCCTGGATTACTGGGATTGCTGGGTGCGCGAGAGGGGAGTTGAACCCCCACACCCTTACGAGTACACGGACCTGAACCGTGCGCGTCTGCCATTCCGCCACTCGCGCTTACGGGCAGGCTAGCAGGGGCGAGTAAGGTCTAGCCAAAGGAGGACAGATGCTTACCTTGAAGGCACACGGCAGGAGCGAATTGGGGCTCCACCGTGAAGGCAATGAAGACGCTGCGCTCTTCTCTCCTACTCTCTGTGCGGTGGCAGACGGCCTAGGTGGTCATGCGGCTGGAGAGGTTGCCTCCCGCTTTGCGATTAGCACACTCGCTGAATTGATTAAAGAGAAGAAACTTTCTTCCTCGAAAATTAGTAGGCAAGTACGTGAAGTAGATAAAGGATTAGCAACCCTCATTGAGGGTGAAAAACAATATGGTGGAATGGGCACTACGCTCACGGCAGTTTTTCTCACCGAGCAGAATCTCCACGTTGCTCACATTGGCGATTCGCGAGCCTACTTGTATCGAAATGGCACGCTAGAACAACTCACTAAAGATCACACCATGATTCAAGAGATGATTGACCGTGGAGAGCTCACTGTTGCTGGAGCTAAATCACATCCAAAGCGCTCACTCCTCACACAAGCACTCATGGGACAGAAGAAGATCCAACCAGACGTGATTTCAATCGATATTTTTGAAGGTGATCGTTTACTGATCTGTAGTGATGGCCTCAGTAACGTCGTAAGCCTTTCCAGTATGGCAAGTGCCCTCAGCCAATTATCTAGAGAAAGCGCCGTGGATACTTTGATAGCCCTCACTTATGCGGCCGATGCACCCGATAATGTCACAGTGCTGGTTGCTGATGTGGTGTCAGAGAAGAATGTTTCTGATCCAATATTTCTCGGTTCGGCGGTAGACCTCTCATGACCCGACTCTTAGGTGCACGATACGAAGTGCAGGAACTCATTGGTGCGGGTGGTATGGCCGATGTATATCGCGGCTATGACAATAGGCTCCACCGTGTTGTAGCAATCAAGATTTTGCGAGCCGATCTCGCGCGAGACCCATCATTACAAAGTCGTTTTAGGCGCGAGGCTCAAGCGGCTGCGCGCCTTAATCATCCCAACATTGTTTCCGTGTATGACACTGGCGAGGAACAACAAGAATGGGGCACGCTTCCGTACATAGTTATGGAGTATGTAGAGGGAACGACAATCCGAGAACTGCTGCGTCAGGATGTTCGTCCGGATTATCAAGAATCCCTACGTATAGTGCACTCGTTACTCGACGCACTCGCATACTCACATGAGAACGGAATTGTTCATCGCGATATCAAACCGGCCAATATTATGGTGACCGCCGTAGGTGAAATTAAAGTCATGGACTTTGGGATTGCTCGTCCATTAGATGACGTGACAGCCACCGTCACACATGCTTGGACGGTAATTGGAACTGCTCAGTACCTCTCTCCCGAGCAAGCTCGTGGAGAAGTAGCTGATATTCGAAGTGATATTTACTCCGCAGGTTGTGTGCTCTTTGAATTAATCTCTGGCAAACCTCCTTTTGTGGGTGAAACGCCTGCTGCCATCGCCTACCACCACGTAAATAGTGTGGTTCCACAAGTACAAATGCCTACATCAGGCATAACGTCAGCACTCAACACCGTACTTCAACATGCACTCACGAAGGACGCTGAGTTGCGTTACCAAAGCGCTGCATTAATGCGTGATGATGTTGATGCGCTCAGGAGTGGCGGACAGATCGTTGCTCCTGCCCAACCTAAGAATCGTCGTGGGTGGTGGATCACTGGGATTGTGACAGCGGGTGTGTTAATTCTTGGAGGTGGGGCCGTAGTGTTAACTGGCGCGCTCTCAACTTCAATCACCACAATTGTGGTTTCTGACCTCACAGGGCTGACGGTTGATGAGGCACGTTCCGCTATGCCAACCTTGACCTTTGTTATTCAGCGCGCGCCAGATCCACGCACGCCCAAGGATCGTGTTATCACAAGTAATCCACCGGCGGGCTCGAAGGTATCGAGTGGTTCCAAGATCACGCTCATCATCTCTGATGGGCCTGGCGAAACAACCGTGCCGGCATCATTGATTGGTAAGACTCTTGAGGGTGCCCGACAACTTCTCTTAGAAGCCGGGTTAGTCATTTCCCGCACCAACCCGGTGGATTCAGAGCAACCACCAGGAACAGTGCTCGCCGTCCGCCCTACAGGTGGCAGCAGTATCACTGCCGGTTCGGGTGTCACGCTGGATATTGCTAGCGGCAACGTAGCCGTGCCCGATGTACTTGGCCTGAGCGAGATTGATGCTCGAACCATCTTAATCCAAGCAGGCTTCCTGCCACGCATCGTCGATGCGAACGATCCAAACTCTGAGGCTAATACGGTGTTGGCTCAAGCACCTGAGCCTGGAGTGACGAAGATTGTGGGAACTTCAGTAACGGTCACTATTAACCGAGTTGTAAGCCCACAGCCCACAGCAACTCCTTAATTGGATTCATTCGTCAGATTGTCGCGAGCCAATTTTTAAAGATTTGGTGTCCGTGTTCACTTAAGATCGCCTCAGGGTGAAATTGCACGCTCATGAGTGGAAGTGATCGATGCACAAGTGCCATCACGACACCATCAGCGGTCTCCGCAGTTATCTCTAATTCGTCAGGAACTCTTGTTACGGCTAGCGAGTGATAGCGAGTCGCTTTGAATGGTGAAGGAATTCCATTAAAGAGTGCACTACTTCGATGAAAGATTTCAGAGGTTCGTCCATGAAGTAGTTCTGGCGCTTGATCAACTTCCCCTCCATAAGCAACTGCAAGGGTTTGTAAGCCAAGACATACGCCCAACATTGGGATTTCTAATCGAGCGCATTCGAGAACCACCTCGATGCTAGCGCCAGCAGATTCTGGCGAACCAGGACCTGGTGAGATGAGAACTCCGTCATAAGTGCTGATTGATTTAAGAGAAATCTCGTCGTTTTTCATTACAGAACAATGAGCACCGAGCTCCTCAAGATATTGCACGATGTTATATACAAATGAGTCGAAATTATCGACTACCAAGATTCGGTAACTAGACACGGTGTGCAATGAGAAGTTGTGAAGGCAATGAAGCTTTGGGAATACTTAAGTTCGATGAATATCGTACTGACCAACCTATTCCTACAGCTTCTGAATATTGACGATAGATCTTGATTGCCGCACTTGCATTTATCGATTTTCGTAACGCGGTTGGTGAACCTATGGCGGAAATTTTAAAAGGTGGAGAGAAGGCACGGCCATTGAGAAGTAATATATTTCCTGCACATCGAATCGCACTAATGTTTGTAATACGTTCACCGTTAATACTCATCGCTTCGGCCGCGCCACTCCAGAGTGCATTAACGACAGCTTGGACATCTTGTTCGTGAACTACGTAATCATCCAAAGTAAGT
This sequence comes from Actinomycetota bacterium, assembly GCA_026393015.1. Classification (GTDB taxonomy): domain Bacteria; phylum Actinomycetota; class Actinomycetes; order Nanopelagicales; family Nanopelagicaceae. The sequence continues at coordinate 4,616 of JAPLBA010000001.1, read as the reverse complement.
CCGTTGGGTACTTCTCCTAGTGGTGGGGGTGCATCATTTAGGGTGACTTGCACACCTGGTCCACGAAGAGCACGGTCTCCAGCAGCCCGGGCCAATCCAGCGCTTTCCGCGGTGGCTGCTCCGATGGCATCGCCCACTTGTGAGGCGAGTGTTTCTTGTAATTTCGCTGAGATGGAAGCCACTTCATTAGTGAGTTGGGCTGAATGACGATCTTGTTCATGAATCAAGGAGATCAGATCCCCATGATCGCCACTGCGAAGATCAAAGCCACCCGAACTTCGAGCGCTAGCAACAAAGAGGAGTCCGGCCAGCGCGAAGGCCATTGGGGAGATCCACCGCCATCGCTTCATAGGGGTACGATACGACCACAAGTTAAAACTCCCGAACGGGTTGAGCGAAAAGGTGGCGACCATGCCGAAGTCCCGAGTCCGCAAGGACCGATCTACCGTTGAGGCCCGCGAAGTCCTCTCCCCACTTGATTCCATCAAAGAGAGCCCCCGTTGGTTTGCTCCGGTGATGGTGGCGGCCTTCCTTATTGGGCTCTTTTGGATTGTGGTCTTCTACGTTTCGGGTACGAATTACCCAATTCCTGGGATTAAAAATTGGAACATGGTCGTCGGTTTCGTTTTCATTGGGATCGGTTTCACCTTCGCCACTCGCTGGAAGTAAATCCGGCTGGCGTCGACTTCTGGCGCTGAATTACACGTCTGTACTTTTCCCCATGGGGATAAGATCTGTGGATAACCTATTGGCCTCGAGTAATTGAAGTTCGGTGACCCGCTGGCTATCCAAGAAGAAGGCCACCAGCAGTAAGAGCGAAATGCCAGCAATCCGCCCGCCCAGCCACCTGCGATCCGGGCCAGCGACGAAGAGCGCGGTGCTGGCCGCCCCAAAGATGAGGCCGCCTAAGTGTGCACGCCAATCGACGTTAGGGATGACAAAGCCCATCGCTAAGTTGATGGCAATAACTGTGTACATGCTGGCGGCATTGAGACCGCCTCGTCGGTTCACGATGACGGTAGCCCCGAAGAGTCCAAAGATGGCACCCGATGCACCCACCGCTGGAATATTCGACGCATTGAAAAGGAGTGAAGCGCTCGATCCGCCGATCAGTGAGACCACATAAATCGCGCCGAATCGCCACCTACCAATCACGCTTTCTAGTGAGGTGCCGATTGCCCACAGCGCATACATGTTGAAAAGTAGGTGAAGGATTCCGCCATGTAGGAGGGCGACTGTGACTAAGCGGTACCACTCACCGTTGGCAACACCTAACCAGGTGCCATCTGCGTATTGCGCATAGCCCACCAACGCGAGTTTATTAAAGATGGTGGAATCGACTTCTTGAAGAAGATACCCAAGAACTGAAATGCCAATAAAAATAAAAGTGAGGAATGGTGTGTAGCGCCGAGCTGTTCGCACTCGAGGAGTTTGTGCACTTGCAACCGCGACGCACTCACGGCAATGAAATCCGACAGAAGCCGGAATCAAACAATCAGCGCAGGCAGGGCGTCCACAGCGAGTACAACTGAGGTAGGTCTCACGATCGGTATGGACAACACAACTTTGAATCACGCGTCGATAGTAACCGAATTCACCACAACATCAGTGTTTGGGCGATCCATCCGACCGGTGGCTACTGCAGCGATCGCATCAACCACGGCGCGACCTTCGCCATCAGCAACCTCACCAAAAATAGTGTGTTTGTTGTTGAGCCAAGCGGTTGCTGCCACGGTAATAAAGAATTGTGAACCGTTCGTCCCAGGGCCTGAATTTGCCATCGCTAAAAGGTAAGGACGATCGAAACTTAATTCTGGATGGAACTCATCAGCAAACTTGTAGCCAGGTCCGCCCATTCCGCTACCGAGGGGATCTCCACCTTGAATCATGAAACCCGGAATAATGCGGTGAAAAATGGTGCCGGGGTAGAGCGCATCGCTACTTTTCTTTCCGGTACCTGGGTGGAGCCACTCACGACCACCAGTGGCTAGCTCTATAAAGTTCTTCACGGTCTTAGGAGCGTGATTACCGAAGACATTGATTTTGATATCTCCCAGTGAGGTGGAGAGAGTGACGACGCTTGTGCCCAGACTCATGGTGCTCCTTAGGTTTTTTGGAATGCGAAAATTTTTGCTAGTGGAGACGAGGGGAATCGAACCCCTAACCCCTGCCTTGCAAAGGCAGTGCTCTGCCAATTGAGCTACGTCCCCGAGTGACTTACACGGACACTACTACGGTTTCGGTACCGCTATTCTTCAGCGGCCGTGTTCCAAAGATCCTCCTCGGCCTGGCGATCTGAAATCTTCTTTTTGGCAAAGAAAATACCAACGACGATCGCAACGATGGCAAGCAGTTTCTTCTTCACGTGGGCCTTGGAGGACTTGAACCTCCGACCTCTTCCTTATCAGGGAAGCGCTCTAACCAGGCTGAGCTAAAGGCCCTCACAATGCCTCGGAAGATTACACCGGCGGGAGCACCTACCCCAAACTCTCGGGTGATTCCCCTTCGGTCTGTGGAGCGACTTCAGCAACGGTTTCATCAGAATCCGTAACTTCCTCTTCCACCTCGGCATTTCGAGTCACAGAGACGACTGAGTCGCCTTCACCAAGGTTCACCAGTCGCACACCCATGGTGTCCCGACCAGTTTGACGTACTTGCTCAGCACTAGTGCGAATGACTGTCCCTGAAGACGTGATGGCAAGAATTTCGTCACTGCCGCTGACCACTAGAGCCCCCACAAGCACTCCGCGGTTACCTTCGTCGATTTTGGCTGCCTTCACGCCTAAACCTCCGCGGCCTTGGACGCGATACTCATGGATGGGTGTGCGCTTCGCGTAACCGCCGTCGGTGGCAGTAAGAACATTGGCCTCGCCATCTTCGACGACTGCCATTGCTAGCAACTCATCCCCATCTCGAAACTTCATTCCAATAACACCAGAAGTAGCTCTACCCATCGGACGGAGCGCTTCGTTTGTTGCGGTGAAACGTAGAGACATGGCTTTCTTACTTACGAGCAAAATATCGTCCGTCTCGGAAACGAGAGCTGCAGAGACAACTTCATCGCCTTCACGAAGATTGATAGCGATCAAACCGCCTGAACGGTTCGAGTCATACTCGCTGAGTTCGGTCTTCTTAGTAAGGCCTTGTCGAGTAGCTAATACCAAGTAAGGCGCTGCTCCATAATTTTCGATTGTAAGGACCTGAGCGATCTCTTCATCCGGTTGGAAAGCTAAAAGGTTTGCTACGTGCTGTCCACGCGCATCTCGGCCGGTGTCGGGCAATTCATACGCCTTCGCACGATAGACACGACCCTTAGTGGTGAAGAAGAGAATCCAGTGATGTGTCGAAGTCACAAAGAAGTGATCGACAATGTCATCTTGTTTGAGTGCTGCGCCTCGAACGCCTTTACCACCACGGCGTTGAGCGCGATAAAGATCTGCCTTTGTGCGTTTGGCGTACCCACCGCGAGTAATGGTGACCACAACATCGTGCTCCGGAATGAGATCTTCCGCAGAGAAATCACCTTCAGCAGCCACAATCGCGGTTCGACGCTCATCGCCATACTTTTCTGTAAGTTCGTGAAGCTCTTCTCCCACAATTTCGCGTTGGCGAGATTCGCTCGCCAAGATGGCAAGAAGTTCCTTAATATCAGCCATGATTCCGTCGTACTCATCGATGATCTTTTGACGTTCAAGAGCTGCCAGACGACGAAGTTGCATTTCCAAAATAGCATTTGCTTGAATTTCATCGACCTCAAGAAGTTGCATTAAGCCTTGGCGAGCATCATCCACTGTGGCACTACGACGAATTAAGGCGATCACTTCATCTAATGCATCAAGAGCTTTGAGATAACCACTCAAGATGTGTGCACGCTTCTCTTTTTCCGCTAAACGGAACTTAGTACGGCGAACAATTACCTCAATTTGATGTACAAGGTAGTAGCGCACAAATTCATCGATGCGAAGCGTGCGTGGAACCCCATCAACAAGTGCCAACATGTTGGCACCGAAATTGTCTTGAAGTTGAGTGTGCTTGTAGAGGTTGTTGAGTACTACTTTGGCGATGGCGTCTTTCTTGAGCACAATGACAAGGCGTTGTCCTAGGCGTTCATTACCTTCGTCGCGCACATCTGAAATACCAGCGACTTTGCCTTCTTTAACTAGTTCGGCAATCTTCAAAGCTAGATTATCTGGGTTCACTTGATAAGGAAGTTCAGTAATCACTAGACAGCTACGTCCGTTAATTTCCTCGACTTCAACAACTGCCCGCATGGTGATTGATCCACGACCGGTGCGGTATGCCTCATCGATACCGGTACGACCGATAATTATTCCTCGGGTAGGAAAGTCTGGACCTTTAATGCGCTCAAGAAGTGCGTCCAATAATTCTGGTTGGGTGGCATTTGGGTGTTCAAGAGACCATTGGATGCCAGAAGCTACTTCACGAAGATTGTGGGGAGGAATGTTGGTTGCCATACCCACAGCAATTCCCGCGCTGCCATTAACAAGCAAGTTGGGGAAGCGACTAGGAAGCACATTGGGCTCTTGTGAGCGGCCGTCGTAGTTCGGTGAGAAGTCGACAGTATCTTCGTCGATGTCGCGCATCATCTCCATGGC
>JAPLBA010000017.1 GCA_026393015.1 Actinomycetota bacterium | reverse complement strand
TTGGTAGCGCGCGTCGTTCGGGACGACGAGGCCGCAGGTTCAAATCCTGTCACCCCGACCAATAAATTCCTTCAGTAATGGCGGGCTAATCTTTCGAGGTATATTTGAAACCAAAGTATATTTTGAACCCTTGACCGCCGCCGGGCTGTTAATACTTGTCCCGTTTCATGTGATGGTCAAATAAATAAGATAATAGCCAAGTAGGATTTGAGCGTATTCATATAATTTCTTTCTAAGGAATATTTAGATTCCTTAACATAAGAGTTGAAATAATCAGAGAAATAGAAATCCACCACTTACGAACGAGAGAATAAAATAGACCTGTAGGACGAGCGCACCAGCCCCAACAACTACCCCAATTATTTGTGAAGCCTTGATTTCTGACTTTTTGCCTGTGGTAAAAGCCCAGACTGGCAGTATGACGGCGAGGGCACCAATTAAAACCCAAACCAACATGCTCAGAATCTTCACCCACATGGGATTACTCTCTTCCGCCAAGATCATGGACGCGAGAAGTACACCGACAATTTGGCAGAAGAGCAAAAATGGAGTGACCGTTAGGCTGGCGATGGCTGGTATGAGTGATTTCGCTTTGGGAGACACATTATAAATGTATCAGACCCTTACTTAAGGAGTCATTAGGGAAGTCTTCGATGGTTCTGTAAATCCCCCGGCTCTGCCTTTAAAGGTTCAAATACGGTAGCTGTACTAGCCTGAAGTTTTTAAGACGATAATCTTCACCGAATCAATGTCGTAAGCGTCAGGAGTGTAGCTTCCGGGGCGCATGCAACACGAAAAGGTGCGTACGGACTCGTACCCATTCCGGCAGAAACATGAAGCCATGGTTCATCCTTAATCCGAGTAAGACCACGCGCGCGCCACGTCGGCAAATCACAATTCGTCACAAGTGCTTTAGAGCCACCCGGCCACGGAAGTCGAACTTGCCCTCCATGTGTATGCCCAGCGAAGACTAAATCTGCGCCATCGTGTGCCATGGCATCGAGCACTCGTCGATACGGCGCATGCGTTACGCCAATAAAGAGATCAGATTCTTTCTCGCGCGGCCCCGCAACCTTCTCATAATGATCCATCTCAAGATGGGCATCATCAGTTCCGCGAAATTCAATCGATAAGCCGCCAATAGTGAGCGCAGCTTTCTTATCATCCAGATCTTGCCAACCTGCAGCCGTGAGCGATGCAACAAGTTCGCGCCAGGGAAGTTCTGCGCCATGTGAACGATTGCTATCGTCTTTTTTTAAGTACCAGAGTGGATTCTTGAAAGTTGGTGCGTAGTAATCATTTGATCCCAGTACGAATGCTCCCGGAATATGCATAAGATCTGTCATCGCATCGAGCGCCACACCAACGGCATCTGGATGTGCCAGATGATCGCCCGTGCTGATCACAAAATCCGGACGATGCCCCGCGAGCGATTTGATCCACCCAATCTCGCGAAGGCGCCGAGGAGTGAGGTGGAGATCGGAGATATGCAGGATTCGAATCGGGCGCGCGCCAGCGGGCAGCACGGGGGCTTCCGCCTGACGCAGGGTAAAGCGCGATGAGATCACGGTGCCATCGTGCCATGATGGGGCCTATGAGTATCAAAGAGACCCTCCAGAGCGACCTGACCGAAGCCATCCGTAGCCGAAATGAATTACACACCGCCACGATCCGGATGGTGTTGACCGCGATCACCAATGAGGAGGTCTCCGGAAAGACCGCTCGCGTACTCACCGATGCCGAGATCATCACCGTGCTCTCGCGGGAGTCCAAGAAGCGTCGCGAAGCCGCCGAGGCATTTGCCGCAGGGAATCGCCAAGACCGCTCCGATCGCGAAAAGGCCGAAGGCGAAGTGATTGCCCTCTACTTACCGGCGCAGTTGGGCGAAGCTGAATTAGCGCAGATGATTAAAGAAGCCGTCGCCGAAAGTGGCGCAGCTGGTCCAAGCGGTATGGGCGCGGTGATGAAGTTGCTGCAACCAAAGATCGCTGGCAAAGCAGACGGCGCGGTGGTTTCTGCCGCCGTGAAAGCTGCCCTCGGTCTGTAATTATTTTCCTGTTGCGGTGTAACGCATCAGAATAGTGTTATCGAGTTTAAGGTCGCTGCCCCAAATTAATTTTGCACTTGAGGCCCACTTGATCGTGTTATATCCCTCTTTAACACCCACTTCTTCTTCCGTGTAGATCTTGGCAAATGTCCACTTCGAGTCTTTGTAAGTACTTGCACTCCAACCCATTGGTTCAGCGCTCTTTGCAAAGGTGCACTCAGCGATTGGATTGCTGGATCCGACGCACTCGGGATTGAGCGGTGCTTTATGTATAACAAGCGCTCGCCATTTTGACCCAGTGGCGGCTACAAATTTCTTGCTCTTTGTTTCGCGAACTTGCGCGATGATGCCACCGTCACCAATTTGTTGACGTGGCGATCCGATGTACTCAAGGCCAGAATCGTTAGCGATGTAATCCTTGGCCACTAAACCAATAGTGAGTGGATAAGCGGCAGTAAAAGTAATTACTTCGGAATTAAATGATCTCTCAGTAGTAATGGCCACCGAGTCTTCGCCCACCTTCTTGCCGTTGGCATAGAGCGCGAACCAATTATCAGCCCAGACTTCAGCGGTGAAAGAGAGTGTTTTAGGTTTGGTAGCAGCGGAAGCGACGGCGGTGGCGCCGATCGAGAGAGCAGCTATCAGCACGAGTCCGAGGGTGCGAGATTTCTTCATGACATGAGCGTAGGGCAACGGTATAAAGATGACGTACCTCTTTGAAATATCACAGAGAGTTGCCGGAGAGGTTTATAGAACGGAGCCCAGCGAGGTCGCTGATATCTGCACCGGCATCCTCGATACGTAAGAGTGCGGGGCTCTTGATCGTCTTAATCAATCGATCTTCGTTGCTCTTTACACGAAGGTTTTCCATGTGGAGTTCCAGCGCGGCCACTAATTCCGGGGAGGCGCCTTTGCTCAACTCTTTGCTGGCGGCGATGGTGAGAGGCGCAAGTGTCGGGCTCACTCGGTTCACGATGACACCAGCGAGAGGCATGCCCTCCGAAAGGAGTCGCTCGATAAAGAAATCGGCTTCGCGAATAGGGTCGCGCTCTGGAATGGCAACGACTATGAAGGCGCTTCCTGGTGCTTTCAACAACTTATATGTTTCATCTGCGCGCTTACGAAAGCCACCAAAGACTGAATCAAGGGCGGCCACAAAGGCTGAAATATCAGCGAGGAACTCTCCTCCCAGAATTTTTGAAACAGTGGATGCAAAGAGTTGAATCCCGGCATTAAGGATGCGAGTCAGCGCCCACCCACCCGCTTTTGCAGGCGTGGTGAGGAATTTAATGAGTCGACCGTCGAGAAATGATCCGAGCCTGGCTGGTGCGTCAAGGAAGTCCAGTGCGGAACGGCTCGGGGGAGTGTCGACCACAATGAGATCCCACTCTTTCGAAGCCAGGAGCTGGCCGAGTTTCTCCATCGCCATGTACTCCTGAGTACCGGCAAAGGATGAAGAGAGAGATATATAGAAAGGATTTTCCAAAATCGTGCGCGCGCGTTTCGCATCGGCGTGCGTTAACACAATCTCATCGAAAGTGCGTTTCATGTCAAGTTGCATGGCGTAGAGATTCGATACGTCTTTCACCGCGCGCGGTTCGAAACTCAATTCGTTGAGACCCAACGCTTGTGCTAACCGCCGAGCGGGATCAATGGTGAGCACTACTGTCTTGCGCCCTTGCTCAGCGGCTTTCAGTGCAATCGCAGCTGCGGTAGTGGTCTTTCCCACTCCGCCAGATCCGCAACAGAGAATCACACGAGTCTCTGGATCGTTCAATAACTCGCTGATCATGCTTCACGCAACCCAGTGGCGATGAATTCCAAAATCTCAAATGAAATCTCTTCACCCATATGTGCGATCTCTATCACGTCAAAATCTTTAAGAAGCTCCAGCTGTTCCTCTTGCCGAGTGACGCGTTTGCGGTAGCGATCAACTTCCGTGCGGAGAGCTGTCGCAATAGCGGAATCGATTAGATCGGAAAAAGTGCCAAATTCTTTCTCCTCGTGCATTTGATTCACGAATACGTGACCCACTTGAATGCCAAGCCCGCGCAATTCACTAATTGCTTCGAGGGACTCTTGGATAGGCATCTCTTCTGGCAGAGTGACCATGTGCACCGTAGTCATTTCAGAGTGCATGAGTTCGCTAATCGATTCTGCTTGCTTTCGAATGGGTCCTACTTTGGCAAGGGATGCAAGTTGTGCGTTGATGTCAAGAAATTTTCCGATGCGCCCGGTAGGCGGGGCATCCATGACAACCGCGTCGTATACCCACGGGCCCTCAAAAGTTGATCCCGACTTCTTTCCGGGGCGCCGCCGGACGGCTTCGTACGCTTTTCCAGTGAGCAAGACATCTCGCAAGCCCGGCGCGATGGTGGTGGCAAAGTCGATCACGCCAAATTTGGCGAGCGCCCGGCCAGCTGCCCCGGCCTTGTAATACATCTCGATGTACTCCAGGAGGGCCTCCCGGGGATCCACGCTCATCCCCCAGAGATTTTCGGCAATCTCCACCTCTTGGTAGGGCAGATCTCCGCGCCCAAAGAGCGGTGCTAGCCCTGCTCGTCCCTCGACCTCCAGGAGCAGCGTCTTGGCTCCAGCCTGGGCAAAGGAGAGCGCCAGGGCGGCTGCCACGGTGGTCTTACCAGTCCCACCTTTGCCGGTCACCACGTGGAGGCGGGGTGCGGGATTCATGCTCACAGCGTAATAGCGATTGCACTTCTGGGCTCGGGCAGTCATAGGGTGGGGGCATGAGCGAGAAAACTATTTGGGAGTACGTCACCGTCCCGTTGCTATCCCACGCCACCAAGCAGATCCTCGACAACTGGGGCCTTGATGGTTGGGAGCTTGTCCAGGTCATTCCCGCACCAGGTACCGGAGAACAACTCGTTGCCTATATGAAAAGAGTGAAGCAATGACAGATGCAAAGAACGTCGTGACCGGTGAGCGTCTCGCCGCTCTTGGCTTGGAACTTCCAGAAGTGGCGGTCCCCGTTGCTGCGTACGTTCCTGCAGTGCGCATCGGAAATCTCATCTTCACGTCGGGCCAGTTGCCGATGGTCAATGGTGCGCTCTCAGCCACTGGCAAGCTCGGTGCTGAAATCAGCATTGAACAAGGCAAAGAGCTCGCACAGATTTGTGGACTGAACGCACTTGCTGCCATAGCAACTCTCGTGGATCTCGATGAAGTTGTTCAGGTAGTGAAGGTTCTCGCATTCGTTGCCAGTGCTCCTGGTTTTACGACGCAAGCGCAAGTTGCCAATGGTGCGAGCGAACTCTTCGGAACAATCTTTGGTGATGCCGGAAAGCATGCTCGTTCTTCTGTCGGCGTCGCAGAACTTCCTCTCGGTGCACCTGTTGAGGTAGAAGTAGTTGTCGCGGTTCGCCGTTAATTCTTTGATGATTCCATCTTTTGTATCATTGGTCCGGGCGGATAACCCCGGACCAATGACATTAGAGGGTACAAATACTTGGATCATTGGAGCGCCCTCGGGTGCGTTGGTTATTGATCCTGGTCCGCTCATGCAAGAACATTTAGATGCAATTGCGCTCGCAACAGATGGAAAAGTTGCCGGAATCTTTCTTACACACGGACATCTCGATCACTCTGAAGGGGCGCAGCGCTTTTCGGAAATGGTGAAAGCGCCCGTTTTTGCACGCCTTCCAGAATTCACCTCAAAAGATGCCGCACCACTGGATGATGGGTTTCAGATCAACGATGGTGAAGTAACTTTCCGCGTGATTGCTACTCCAGGCCATACTGCGGATTCCATCTCCTTCTTCGCCGAAAAAGGCAGTGATACTGGGGATACTGGGCTCTTTACGGGTGACACGATTCTTGGTCGCGGTTCATCAATCGTGGCTTACCCCGACGGTTCGGTGGGTGCCTATCTGGCGTCGTTGCGCGCACTCTCAGCAATGCTCGGCAGTCGGAGCCCGGTTCCCCTCTTGCCGGGACATGGTCCGGTGAATGAATCTTCACTTCCCGTCGTTGATCAATACTTGAGCCATCGCCTTGAACGTGTAGAGCAAGTGCGTGCCGCAATGGCACGCGGCATCACCGATATTGAAGCTATTACCGACGACGTTTATGCGGGATTATCGGAAAACCTTAAGTGGGCAGCACTGCTATCAGTGCATGCGCAAGTTGCTTATATTAACGAGAGCGCTTAGAGAGCCGTTCTTCGTCGAGAATAACTACGGCGCGCGCTTCGAGACGTACCCAACCACGGCTAGCAAAATCTGCAAGCGCCTTGTTCACGGTTTCGCGTGAAGCCCCTACAAGTTGGGCAAGTTCTTCTTGTGTGAGGTCGTGGGCTACGTGAATGCCATCTGGACCCTTGGTACCAAACTTGGCAGCAAGTTCTGAAAGAGCCTTGGCTACGCGACCAGGAACATCAGAGAAGACCAAATCACCCACAGCTTCCCAGGTGCGGCGAAGACGCTGCGCGAGTGCGCGAAGAAGTTGCTTAGCAACTTCGGGACGCCCAATAAGCCAAGTGTCTAAATCTCTATTTCCAAGACCCAACAACACAGTGTCGGTGAGGGCAGTTGCGGTTGCCGTGCGTGGAAGCGGATCAAAGAGTGAGAGTTCGCCAAACATTTCGCCAGGTCCGAGGATGCCGAGAAGATTCTCGCGACCGTCACCACTCTTGATTCCGAGTTTTATTTTTCCCTCAACAACTACATAGAGGCGATCGCCTGCGTCGCCTTCATTGAAGAGCACCTGACCTTTAGCGATTTGTACTTGCACCATGGTGGCGCGCAATGCCGCTGCGGCCTCATCGTCGAGCGCGGTAAAGAGGGGAGCTCTGCGAACTACGTCGTCCATGGGTCTCCTTGCTATCTGGTGCTGAGGAGAGTTTAGCCTGCGTAGGCTGGTCCTATGAACGCCTCCAAGGTAGGTGCCCTCACGGAGGGGAGGACCCACGCTGCCAAGATCAACCGCATCCTCGGCAAGACCTATCCGAATGCTCACTGTGAACTCGATTTTCGCGATCCCCTTCAACTCCTTGTAGCAACAGTGCTCTCGGCCCAATGCACTGATAAGCGGGTAAACCTGGTCACCCCAGCGCTCTTTAAGAAGTATCCGAGCGTGCAGGCCTTCGCTGGAGCCAAGCCTGCTGAACTTGAGTCCCTTATTGAATCGACCGGATTCTTTCGGGCGAAAGCCAAGAGCATTCTTGGTCTTTCAGCACGAATCTGTAGTGAATATGGTGGAGAGGTGCCCGGGACGCTCGAGGAGCTAGTTACCTTGCCGGGAGTGGGTCGAAAAACAGCGAATGTGGTGCTCGGTAATGCTTTCGGGGTTCCTGGGCTCACAGTTGATACACACTTTGGTCGCTTGGTGCGCCGCTTTGGTTGGACTGATGAAGAGGATCCAGTAAAAGTTGAATTTGCGATCGCCGAACTTGTTCCGAAGAAGGAGTGGACTAATCTCTCACATCGGTTGGTATGGCATGGCCGACGTATTTGTCACTCACGCAAACCTGCTTGCGGTGCATGTCCACTTGCGCAGATATGTCCGGCATTCGGCGAGGGAGAAATTGATCCAGTGAAGGCCGCGAAATTGGTAAAGCCCGATGAGGCATTCCGATGAAGTTCTTCGCACTCATCCTCTCGTTCGTACTTACTGCTTGTAGCGCGCAGAGTGAAACTCCTCAGGCGGCGCCTGCCCTCATCGTTGGTTGCGTTGTCTTATCGACAAGTCCCGAGTCGAATGAAATGCCAGCCATTGAATTGCCTTGCCTTACAGAGAGTGGACTCACTTCAGAGAAGTACGCTCTCAATACCATTCAAGGTCCGTTCATCATCAATGTGTGGGGATCGTGGTGTACCGCATGTACGGAAGAACTTCCATATTTCGTAGAGTTGAATAACACAAAAGCGGTACAAATTATCGGTCTCGATGTTGAAGAAGCGAAAGCAAGCGACGCGATTACTTTCGCTAAGAAACATGGAATGGCATGGCCCCAAATTCACGATCCGAATAGCGCCACGCGAGGAGATTTCGGCATGGGAGTGCCAGTCACCTGGTTTGTTGATAAGAATGGGTATGTGACATTTAAGAAAGTTGGCCAGATTCACTCACTCGTTGAGTTAAAGGGATTGCTCAAGACTCATTTGGGAATCAGCGCATGACTCGCACACAGCCCGAGTGGATCGCGGCGTTTAAGGCGCTTCCGGGCAATGTCAGCAAATCAGATCTCACCCGCATCGACATGGACGGTAATGAGCAGAGTCGTCCAGGTGCAGTGCTTATTCTTTTAAGTGACGGTGAATTTGGCCCAGACGTACTTATCACCGAGCGAGCAGCCGAGCTCCGTGCGCACGCTGGGCAACCTGCCTTCCCTGGCGGGGCAATCGACGCAACCGATGAGAGCCCGGTACACGCAGCCATACGAGAAGCCGAAGAAGAAGCTGGCGTTTCAGGGGATGACTTAGAAGTTTTGGGAGTACTCCCCACTCTCTGGTTACCGCCGAGCAACTTCTTGGTAACCCCCGTACTCGCGTGGTGGCATACGCCGAGGTATCACAGCGAAATCATCACTGAAGAGGTGGCGCGCGTGGTCCGAGTTCCGCTCGCTGATCTGGCAAATCCTGAGAACAGGCTTCGTGTGCAACATCCGAGCGGTTTTATCTCCGCAGCATTTGATGTCGCAGATATGCGAATCTGGGGATTCACGGGAGGAATTTTGGATCGTCTGCTCGCTCTCACGGGTTGGGAAGTTGAGTGGGATAAAGAGAGGATACTTCCGGTTTCATGAGTGCCCCACTTATCATCGATGCGATTGCACTTATATACATACTCATCTCGATTAAGAGTGGGTATAGCCGAGGCTTCATCGTCGGCATACTTGGGTTAGTGGGTTTCTTGGTAGGGCTCTATCTTGGACTTAAATACTCGCCCGCAGTCATTTCGTATCTTCCGACGTTGGCCGTGCTGGCCATCGCGGGACGCGTGCGAAAGTTGATGATTTTCAAGCCAGTGAGATGGCTGGATTCACTACTAGGAGCAATCATCTCGGGAGCGATCGCAATTTCTCTTGTTGCAGTGGTCTCTGTGGTGGCCGAACAAACAGCACCTGCGAAATATGTTTCCATGCTCAAAGAGAGCGAAGTTATTTCACAAATACAGACGCGCATGCCCAACTTACTCGACACTCTCATGGCTGAGGCCGCAGAAAAGTTGAGGTAAGAAGTTCCCAAAAGAGTATTTCTTCGTTGTCGATCTCTGTAACTTACATCCGTAAGTAAGAAGCTCCATTGAAGTCCAACACGGCTCCACTTGCCCATTCGCTATCCGGGGATGCAAGGAAGTAAACAGCTTTAGCCAGCTCCTCTGGAAGGGCGACTCGATTGAATGGACTCTGCGCCCGAATACCTTCACCCTCGGGGCCGTCGAGTAAACGTGCGGCCATTTCAGTGTCAACAAATCCAGGTGCCAAAGTTGTCACGCCGATATTCATTGGGGCGAGTGCTTTAGCAATTGACTGACCAAATGCAACGATTGCCGCCTTTGAAGCACCGTAGGCAGGACTAATGGGTTCGCCGCGAAACGCCCCTCGTGATCCAATATTTACGATTCGAGAGGTGCCATGCTTTGGCATATATTGCAGAGCACACCACGTGACGTTGGCCGCGCCAATTAAATTGACTCCCAAAGTATCAGTCCAAGCTTTCTGCCAATCTTCATAGGTTGACGTTTCTATCGGATGATCAAAAAACACCCCTGCGTTATTAATAAGCACATCTATTTTTCCAAATTCTCGAGCCACTTCATCGACCATAACTCTGATCGCATTGGGATCTCGTAGGTCAGCGCTTACGGTGATGTGACCTCCACCAGCAAGGGAGTCCGCTACGGCCTGTGCATCTTTATGTGAAGAAACGTAATGAAGGGCGATTCGATCTCCTGCGGCGGCAAATTCACGGGCAATAGAAGCCCCAATACCCCTTGAGCCGCCAGTGATAAGAACGGTGCGATTAGTCATGGGGATATTGTAGGGAATATTACGAAATCCGTCCGGAGCTATGAAGTATTGCGCTCCGCCCGTCAGGGGAGCACTATAGATTCACCTCCTATCAAGGATGTCATATGAAAATTAGTAGAATTATCAGCGGCAAAGATGTTCAAACAATATCGGCCAACGCAAGTATTCACGATCTTGTTGACTCACTTAAAACTCATCACATCGGAGCGCTAGTGGTATCAAGCGACGGCAAGCGTATCGACGGAATCGTCTCTGAACGAGACGTAGTTCGTGCCATACCTGGCAATCTCGATTCACTTACAGGTATGTGCGTGCGCGACATTATGACCATCGATGTAAGAACATGCACAGCAGATTCCACTATTGAGGAACTCATGAAGATGATGACTGAGCATCGCATCCGGCATGTGCCCGTAGTCGATGCCGAGGGAAATTTGGTATCTATTGTTTCGATCGGCGACGTAATTAAGATTCATCTCGGCGAAATAGAGGCTGAAAATCATGCGCTCCGGGATTATGTGGCCTCAGCTCACTAAGAACCTCAAGTGTAAGGCTCACACAAACGCGACTTGAAAATCTAGCCAGCGTCTCTAAGTCGGGGTGGCATGAATAGCCTAAAAGGTGGCTTCACCATAGCTCACAAAAGTAGATTTGTATTTGTGATTTGCTACCCTACAACCGTGATCACCTGGATACTAGTAATTGCAATAGTGGGACTCGCTATTTTGGTCGTGCTTTTGGGTCTAAAACTGCGCGCGATGGGAAGACGTCTCGGGCAGGTTATTAGAGATCTTGGGCAATTGAAGAAAGACCATCGTGCCGGGCTTAAAGACTCCAGGGCAGATCAATGGGAGCATTATCGACAGGGTGAGACCTTCGCTCAATTAGTGACTTTGCTGAAAATTACTGCGCCAATTCCCCCTACTCGTAAATGGGCCGCCTCGCCGGATCTACTTCTAACTCTTGTAGAAACGGTTCAAAAACATCAACCCAAATTAATTGTGGAACTTGGATCTGGAATTTCAACCTTAGCTCTTGCGAAATCACTCTTGCCCGGATCCCAGACAAGGATCATCAGCTTTGATCACTCTCCAGAATACGCACAGTCAACACGAGATTTGCTTATACAACATTCCATCACGGGAGTTGAGATACGTGTTGCTCCTATAGAACAATACGACAGTGAAAGAACTTGGTACTCAAAAGAATTCTTCAAGGATCTTGCCGATATTGATATGTTAGTAATTGATGGGCCACCAGGTGCTCAGGATCCTCAAGCTCGTTCCGCCGCTCAAATCGAGCTGGGATCAAGATTATCCAAGAATGCAATTGTTGTAATTGATGACGCTAACCGCGAGGGTGAGCATGCCATGGCGGAATCATTTGCTCGAGAAATGCCTGGGCATGCACTGAAATTCTTAGCTCACGAAAAGGGTACAGCGCTAATTACGCCAACAAAAAATAGTTAGTGTTTTGAAGCACTTTGATCATGAGATCCACATCAGATCCCCGGCGATTGTGGCATCTGAGGGGCTCGTTATCAAACCATCAAACCATTCCCTGTGGCCCTATTTGCGTTTAGATCAACTCTTGACTTCTCTATTCTTTTCTCTACCCTTATAGAATGCGGATGAGCAGGCGGATCGCTAAGGGCTTGCTCATTGCCCTAGTTTTTAACTTTGCATTTTCATATTCAACTATTGCCGCGGGACCCCAAACACCAAGTTGTGGAAATTTTAAGGTATCCACCAATGAGTTAATTGCTGGCGTTAAGTTTCCAAAAGGAAGCTATCAAATTAATGCCTTTGGAATTTCCTGCACAAAAGTCATGGGAAGTAAGGGTCTATTCGCTCAATTCCTGAAATTGAAAGACAAAGATCCACTGCCTAAACCCTGGCGTTACTTGGCAGAAGCAATAGGAGCACCAAAGTTTTCCTCTTCAGCTGGTGTCGGATTTCGTGTTCAGTTAATAACTCCAATATCAACACCAACATCACAGTCAGGAAATAATTCTCAGCCAAGTGTTAAACCTAGCTCTCAGCCTCAAACGCCTTCGCCGATTAATTCTCCTAAAGAGTCATGTCCAACTCCGCTTCTTCAAACGCCTGTTGACCTATCAAAAGTTACATCGATTCTTTATCCGGGGCAGGAGCGAGGCGGAAATTACAAAGCTCATGGTGGTTTTGGTTTTGATAAAGCGACCGATAATTTGGTAACAGTGAAGATTCCACTAAATGGCAAAATCACCCGAGTTGTTCGTTATAGACAGATGGGAGAGATCCAGTATCTCTTTGAGTTTGAAGGAAATTGTGGAGTCTCGTTCCGATTCGATCATTTAAGAAAATTGACCGCCAAATTTGAGGCAGTAGTTAGTGCGTTTCCGATAAAGGAAGACACTCGTACGGACTTAGTCAGTCCGCCCGTCGCTGTTATGGTCGGTGAATTGATCGCCACTGAAGTTGGATTCCTCAATAATGTCTTTGTAGATTTCGGCGTTTACGATATGCGTCAGAAAAATGAAGCGTCCAAGAATCCTACTTGGGCGAGTGCACATTCTCAGTTTCCGGCAGATTCTTACGGAATATGTTGGCTTAATTCATTGCCTCAAGCTGACAGCGTGGCGGTGAACTTACTCCCCTCACGCGATGGCAAAAATGGAAAAACGAGTGACTACTGCAAATAGGATTTGTTTTCCAGATTCGGACACAAGCGGCCGTGAGGGAAATAGCCCCCCTTGACCCGGTAATTAAGAGTTATCGGACACCCAATAAATACTTCCCCCATCTCTCTCCAAGATCCCGTACTCAATCATGTACCGTCTAATAGCTGCCGTATCTGGGTGGTAGGTGGCTATTACTGCATTTAACTCTTTTCCAGGGTATTTAGTATCAGGAGATAGTTTCTTTGCAATCTCTTTATGGACTGCAATCTTCTTGGCAGCTTTAACAGAGATGCTGATTAGCGTGCCATAAGGGGCATAGAACTAATCTAGCTGCTCGCTCATGCCTTTCTCTTTTCCTGATTAATTCGCTGTACTTCGAACTTTTATCGAAGTTGGAACAACACCCTTTGCCCTATAGGTAGTGCGGGGTTGTGCTTTTGGCATTGTGTTAGAGGTTTCGAACTTATGGGCAACTAATAACAAAATCAGCCGCGATTCTGCAAGTGCAAAGGATTCTCCCAGGCATTTGCGGCTACCTGCTAGGAATGGGAAGTAGGCACCGCGGGGAAGTGATGCTTCAAAGCTTGGATCCATCCAGCGATGAGGGTTCCAAGTGTTGGGGTTTGTGAAATATTTCTCCAGGCGTTGTGTTACAAACTGGCTAATTAACACATGGGCACCTGCTGAAACCTGTGTTCCATCGATAACACAATCCTTTAATGCGATACGTGGGGATACCCACACAGGGGGAGCAAGTCGCAGAGTTTCATTTAAAACAGCGTTAGCAAAGGTTGATGATGCTTCAAGCTCGCCAAAAGTTGGAACTCTCTTCTCTTTAATCCACAGCGCTTGATCTGCTTCTTGGGCTAGATCTGCTGCTGCATGTGGGTTGTTGCTCATATAGGAAAATGCCCAGGTTAAAACATTTGCAGTGGTTTCATGTCCGCTCAGAATCAAAGTTAAAACCTCATCGCGGATGTGTTCCATAGAGATGTGTTCGCGCATTTGTAGCAAAATACCGAGCAAATCATCACTGTGAGTGGTGTTGCTGGCGATGCGGGTTTGAATGATCTCTTCTGCAATATCTGCCAGTTGATTTGCCGCCTCTTCAAAGGCGACAAAGTAAGTAAGCGGCGATTTATCAAAGCGCTCTAGGCCTGGCAACATCGTGCGCTCAATTCGATCGATTGCAATCTCCATTGAATGAGCGATCTGGGCTGTGTATTTGGATGATTCAAGGCCAAATAAACATTGGCTGACTATCTCTAGAGTTATTGCCATCATCTCAGGAGCTAAGTCGACAGAGCTTTTGCCATCCCATTTGTTGATGTGTTGATCAACTAGTCGATGCATGATGGCAACATAGGAATCTAGGTTTCCATGGTGAAACGGTGGCTGCATCAGGCGGCGGTGATTTAAGTGAATTGGCTCTTCATTAGTGAGCAAACCTTCACCTAGTACTTTGCGCATTCGCGCAAAGCCAACGCCTTTAACAAAGTTGTGCTGCTGGGTAACGGTTACCTGATGAACAGCTTCTGCTGAAAACACTCCAATAAATAATCTGCGAGATAAGTAAAAGGCGCAGGTGTCTCCATAGTGCTTTTGCATCTTAGATAAAAACTGCGGGGTGTTTCTAATAAAAGTAAAGGTCAACCAATCTGATAAGAGTGGATTGGGTCCAGGTAGTTGAGGTTGTGTACGCCAGTTGCGACGATAGATGGGCGCTGGAATGCCTGGATACTCCTGGGGACGAGGTGTATCAAATGCACGATTGGCATAGGTAGTCACATGGCAAATGTAGACCTTGGTTCACTGCGCCGCCACACTCTTTGACAAGGCGTTTATAGTTTTTCTCACCTAAGGCCCCGTACAGGGCTCAAAGAGCCACCACCCCATCACTCCTATACGATTTTATCTCAATCTCAGTTAAAGAAAAGAGATATCACCGTGGGCGCTTGTACATGCGGATACAGCACAGATCCTGAGAAGAACTGCAATGGAACACATAAAGTAGTAAAGGCAGTTAAGGAAGATCTAGCAAAAAAGCTCGAAGAAAATGGCTTCCCTCATACTGCTGCCTATGTGAGAGAGAACTAAGCGCTTAGTTTTTTTTACAACTACTTCAAAACCCATCTAAAAACTTTGAGCAGGGCTAACGCCCCGCATACACTCATTTCATAGCCTTGGGGAGAGAAGGTCTGGGATATGAGTGCAAACGTTGTTCGCATGAGTAATGCTCTTAGAACTTAATTCTTCTTTCTAGGCGTCTTAATAGGTGGCAGTTCTAAATTGGAGAACCTTCAAATTCTTTGCCGTAAGTGCAACCGAGATAAGTGGCTCTAGTGCGTGCAATAAGTCTGTTAATGGCTTTATGAGGACTCCTTATGTCCAAGAGGCCATCTGCATAGCTACCGTCACCCTTTGACTCGCAAACCGCTTCTTTGGGAAAATCCAGTATTTCTAACTCGGACGCCGCTCCAATGCACCCAAACCCTCAACGGAATAGGATTGTTACCATGAGCTCATCATATGAACGCGGATTTGCCAGTGATAACTACTCGGGCATACACCCAGATGTCTTGGCAGCAATAGCAAAAGTAAACTTTGGACACCAGATTTCCTATGGTGATGACGAGACAACGGCCCTGCTGGCCGATAAGTTTCGCCTCCACTTTGGTGATGACGCTCATGTCTTTCCTGTACTCATTGGTACCGGCGCTAACGTCGTTGCACTTCAAGCAATGACTAAGCCATGGGAAGCAGTCATCTGCGCAAGCTCTGCACACTTACATGTTGATGAGGGTGGAGCACCAGAAAAGGTTGGTCGCCTCAAGCTTTGGACGATCCCAACGCTAGATGGCAAGCTCACACCAGAACTAATTGATCAACAGGCATGGGGCCTCGGCGATGTTCACCGTGCACAACCTGCCGTTGTATCAATTACTCAGAGCTCCGAGCTGGGTACCATCTACACTGTCGATGAGATTAAAGCTATTACAAAGCACGCGCACTCTCTCGGGATGCTAGTTCACTTAGATGGGGCACGAATCTCTAACGCTGCTGCAGCTCTTGGTGTTCCCTTTCGCGCATTCACAACAGATGCCGGTATTGACGCCCTCTCATTTGGGGCAACAAAGAACGGTGCCATGTTGTCTGAGGCGATCGTTATCCTTAACCCAGATTTGGTGAAGCCAATAGCGTACTTAAGAAAGACATCCATGCAGCTCGCATCAAAGATGCGCTTCATTAGTGCGCAACTAGACGCCCTCCTTACTGATGACCTTTGGCTTAACAATGCAAATAACTCAAACCAGATGGCCGCTCGTTTAGCCGCCGGCGTTTCCAAAATCCAAGGTGTACAGATAGTTCGCCCAGTAGAGGCAAACGCGGTCTTCGCAATCTTGCCTGCAGCTGTCACCGAGGCCCTACAAAAACGCTTTCACTTCTACACCTGGGATCAAGTGACCAGTGAAGTTCGATGGATGTGTTCATGGGATACAACAGCAGATGATGTAGATACCTTCGTTGCAGCTATAGCCGAAGAGATGGACAAAATCTAAAGAGATCTTTTCTTGGACCGGGATGATGACCAACTGCGATCCAATTAAAATTCTTTCAGACCTTCCTGCACAAAATTATGCGCAAATAGAAGTTAACGTCAGGAAAGCGCGTGCCTCCGATCTGGATTAAGACTTATTGGAGAAATCCCTCAAAATCATCCACCCGCAGATAGTTCTTAAAGGCCTGCGCCGAGCGAGCCGCTGTCTTCACCTTCGATAAGTGAAATTTCGCCTCCCACTGCAGAAGAGGAATATAAGCCTCATTGCGCCAAGCATGATTGCTCGCAAACAATGTTCGCGTCTGCAGCAAACCCCAATCAGAGATCTTTCCCGAGATGTGCAGGAACTGGAGGAGCGCCGTTGTTGCCTGCGCCTGCTCTGCTTTACTGGCTTTGAGGGTTATCCCAATCGAATTCATGATGGAGTGACGACCCAAAGGAATACAGATTCCATACTTTGAAGTCAGTGATCGATTGAACTTTAAGCAGCTCTCACATGCATTCCATGACCAACGACTCGTGCCCCCTGCAACCGATGCCGCGCACATATAGCAAAGGTGATAACCGCTGGGACAATCCACCCCTGGATACTCCTTGTTCTCTTCGCAGCGACAGTTCTGCATGCCAAGGCCTAATGAGGTAAGTGAGAAACAGGCAGTACAAACAAATAGTTCTGACGTAGACATAAGAAACCAGCCCTAACCGGGCTCTTACATAAGAAGAGACCCGCTACTTCCGGCGGTGTCTTTCATCGCCGGCAGGTTTTCCTTTAGGGCCACCGAACGCGGGTCGAGCATTGCGCGGAGGGCACTAATCAAGCTAAAGGGCTTAACGATTAGTTCTTAACCTAGGCAAAGCATAGCAAAGGTGAGTGACAAAAACCGGTGATTAAGAGTTAATGGAAGAACTCGAAGGCAATGCCAACTTCGGCTCCGCCTCCGCAGCCTCCTTCTCCATCTTATGCAGCTCTTTCAACACTTCTTCATACCCTGATTCATTCACCGATGTCGCAGAGCCCAGGAACCTATTGAATTCTCTTCCTGTTGCAGGATCAAAGCGAACTCCCGAGGTTTTCTGGCGGTTAGATACGCTGAGAAAGTAATCGGATTGGTCGGGCGTCGTTGAGGCCATGAGAAGTTTGTCGAATTCCCATTGTTGAGTCTTGATAGAACCGGTGAAGATCAGACGCTCTGTGGTGAGCATGACCACGCCTTGATCCTTGTCCATTTGTAGTTCTTCTCCCGATATTACTTGCCCTTGCATAGCTCCTACGCGAAAGCGGATTCCGCCTCCAATGGGAATGCTGACACCTGTGGAACCGCCTGCATAGCGTGATGGTGTGCGACCTGCTTCGTGGAAGATACCTGTGGCGGACCAGAGTGTGCATTCACTCTTTTCTTGCATGAGGGTATTGGGAACTGAATCTTCGCCATTAGATGCTGCAGTAAAGACGGTAATGAGTTTTTTGAGTGTCTCGAAATCTTCTTGCCAGATTTCGTGGAGTCGGTTGTATTCATTGGTTGCAGCCTTATTGGCACGCTTTACTTTGAGGTTTGCTATCCATCCCATAGAGGTAAGGGTAGTGACTGGGAGTGACAATATGTGGTTTCTGGGTGACCTGACCCCTTAAAACTAGTCCACCTCTTATGAGAGTATCGCCTTATAAATGGGCAGGAGGTAGGAAATATTCAGGTCAAATTGAACTACGCCCACCACCTAGTGCAGAAATCTAAATTCTTGCGAAACGATGCTCTTTAAATCGGCGCTAATGTCAAGTATTTTCACTTATCGAAAGCCCTCATCTGATCCAATATTTTTGCCACATAGAGTGATTGATCAATTGCTGGGATCCAGGCGGATTCACCCAAGATAAAAGCGCTAACGTTTTCAAACATTAAACGGTACGGATCGACAGGTGCAAATTCTTCAAGGTGAGCGCAGATACGTAATGAACTTTGCCTATTCCACGAGGTAAAGGCGTCATCTCCTGGACACTCGATTGTTGCTAATTCACCAGAGATAACCAGCTTCTGCAGCTCGGGCATTTCAAAAGATGAAAGGGCAGAGATCTCTATGTTATTACCCAACCTACCGACGAGCTGTGTGGTCAGATCCACGCCAGTACTACCAATATTTTGAGTGAGTGACTCAATGCTTAATTCAGATTCGCCATGGATCAGCGCTCTCCAAAGATGGGCTTGATAAATCCCAACATCGAGCAGGCTCCCGCCGCCCATTTCTACGTTAAGGCGATAATTATTTTCAAATTGAGCGGGGAAACAAAACGATGAATCAATTCGATTGAGCGCTCCGATGTCGCCACCATTCACCAATTCAACGATGCGCGCAAATCTAGGATGCCAGCGATTCCAGACCGCTTCAACTAATACGCGATCATA
>JAPLBA010000128.1 GCA_026393015.1 Actinomycetota bacterium | reverse complement strand
ATAGAATGGTGCACCGAGCACCTCTAAATCACTACAAAAGTGCAATGTGCGCGGAACAGCTACATCTGTTGGGGCAAGAGCCGACATAACGCGATATTCGCGGCCCATATCGTGGGCGGTTGCCTGAACGTGACCAAGCGGCGGGCGTCGTAAGACAAATTCTTTGCCACTTGACGTGGTGACGAAGTAGGTGAGATTCGAACGACCACCGCGCGCCAATTCGGCAGTCATGGAATCCGCAGCAAGCGTAGGTTCTGCGTGGCGCAGGTATTGACCTAGTCGAGCCAGATCAAGACCCGGTAGATTCGCTCCTGTCATGGCGAAACGGTATCGCCAATATGCATGAATGGGAGTGCGAGATGGCTGCGATCGAGTCACGATTTAGAGTGGATGGCAAAGTTGCGGTAGTCACTGGCGCCTCCTCTGGTCTTGGTGCTGGCTTCGCTAAGGCGCTCGCCGAAGCTGGAGCCGATTTGGTATTAGGCGCGCGCCGCGTTGATCGGTTGGAAGAGACACGCGCTGAGATCGCTGCGATGGGACGCCGAGTCATTGCGATCGCCACAGATGTGTCGAATCCAGAAGAGTGCCAAGCTTTGATCGACGGTGCGATGGCTGAGTTCGGCAAGGTAGATATTTTGATTAATAATGCTCGGCAAGGTAGATATTTTGATTAATAATGCTGGCATCGGAACAGCGAAACCAGCATTGAAAGAAACCCCAGAAGAGTTTTCCCAAGTTATTGATATCAATCTCAAGGGTTCCTATTGGATGGCGCAATCATTTGCGCGTGTTGCACTACCCGGATCATCGATTGTGAATGTGTCGAGTATCTTGGGATTCCGTCCAATCGGACTTCCGCAAGCCGCATATGTGTCGAGTAAGGCGGCTGTCATCGGGCTCACCCGCGACCTCTCCTTGCAATGGGTCGGTCGTAAAGGGATTCGGGTGAATGCGCTAGCGCCGGGGTACTTCGCCTCTGAGATGACCGAGCAAATGGGCGATCACATGGCGACGCAAGTGGCGCAGTATGCGCCGATGGGAAGGATCGGGGAGCAGGAGGAGCTCGACAATGCCATGCTTTTCCTGGCCAGTGGGGCTTCTTCGTACATCTCCGGGGTGGTGCTGCCAGTCGATGGCGGCCTCACCATGTCTTAGCCGGTAAGCAGCGTCCACAGAGAGTTCATAGAAAGATCTCTGGAAGTAACCCTTGCTAACACAGGGTCACCCCCTACTTTTAAATGAGCCGAGAGGGGTCTCGGTCGTAGGGAATAGGGGAAATATGTCATACCGCTTAGCGAGTAGGACACTCGCTATCGCGCTCTCAAGTTCACTCCTCCTCTTGAGTGTTGGCGCCGGTATGTCAGTTGCAGCGTCACCCACCACCCCGGTTAAGCCGTCTATCCAGGGAGGCGGCCCCGGGGGTGGTGGTGACGATGATGAGAATGAAGGCAATGAAGAGAATGAAGGCAATGAAGAGAATGAAGGCAATGAAGATAATGAAGGCAATGAAGAGAATGAAGTTGCAGGTACCGGTGGTGGATTAGTAAACAAAGCCAAGAAGCCTGTCGTTAAACCAATGACCAAGCCGGTAACTAAAGACAAGAAGTCTGTCGTTAAACCTTTAACTAAGGCGAGCGCAAAGCCTAGAATCACCAAGAAGCCTGTCGTTAAACCTTTAACTAAGGCGAGCGCGAAGCCGAAAGTTGCTTCTGCTTAAACGCTTTAGTTTCTGAATCGG
>JAPLBA010000122.1 GCA_026393015.1 Actinomycetota bacterium | reverse complement strand
AGAAGTGGAGAAAGTAAATTACGCCTCACTTCCTTCTTCCCCGTGGCATCGCTTGGCAAAGAAGTACGTGCCCAAGGGTTCGGGCGCAGTGCTCTCCTTTGAGCTCAAGGGTGGCGTGGAAGCTGGCCGAAGGTTTGTAGAGTCCCTTGAACTTTTCAGTCACGTAGCCAATATTGGCGATGTGCGCTCATTAGTGATTCATCCCGCAACGACCACACATTCTCAATTAAGTGCCTCTGAGCAACTGGCTGCTGGCGTGACTCCAGGCCTGGTTCGGTTGAGTCTTGGTCTAGAGAATGTGGAAGACCTCAAAGCAGATATTGAGATTGGATTCCGCGCCGCTAAAGGTGCGTAATTATGTGTCCGCGCGCTTTGCATCAAGCTGCGGGGGCGACAGTAGTCGCCTCCGCAGCGCAAGTGCGTCTGCGCGCTGATCGCACCTCGATTACTGGCGCATGGTTGGAAGGGGATGACCCGGGTGACCGGATCTTCCTTAACATCGGTGATCTCACTTTGGAATCGGGTGAAGTACTTCCGAACGTCACGATTGCTTATCAATCGTGGGGCACTCTCAATGCTGATCGCTCCAATGCCATTCTGGTCAATCACGCACTCACCGGCTGGTCAGATGTTCCCAGTTGGTGGCCCGAAATGGTGGGCCCAGGGAAACCCTTCGACACCGATAAGTACTTTGTGGTCTGCCCAAATGTCATCGGAGGATGTCAGGGATCATCCGGTCCGGCATCGATTCACCCAGATGGTGGCTTCTATGGTTCTCGTTTTCCTGCCGTCACTATTCGTGACATGGTGCAAGCAGAGATTGCCTTCTCTGATGCGATAGGAATTGAGCGATACGTCATTGCCGTCGGACCATCGATGGGTGGAATGCGCTCGTTGGAGTGGGCCATTGCCTATCCAGATCGGGTCGCAGGAATTTGCACGATCGGATCTTCGTCGGTGGCCACCGGAGATCAGATCGGCACGTGGTCGGTAGAAATTCAGGCTATTAAGAAAGATCCACATTTCTATGGTGGAGATTTTTACGACAAAGATTTCAGTCCTACCGTGGGCATGGGAATTGCCCGCCGTATCGCACACCTTACTTATCGATGTGAAAGTGAAATGGATGTGCGCTTCGGGCGAGATTTACAAGACGATAATTCAGGGCGATGGGCTGTTGAGTCTTATCTCGATCATCAGGCCGATAAATTGCAGCACCGCTTCGATGCTAATACGTACATTCGGTTAACCAATGCGATGAGTTCCCACGACATTGGGCGCGGTCGCGGTGGTGTGGAGCGGGCACTTGCTACCGCGGAGGTCCCCATCGTGGTCGTCACCATTGATACCGACCGCCTCTTCCCCCCTCGCCTTCAGCAAGAGATTGCTGAGCTCGCACCCACCGCTGAAGCGGCTTTGGTGGTCGCCTCGCCCTTTGGCCACGACGGCTTCTTGATCGAGGTGGAGGCGGTAGGAGAGATCATTCGACATACTCTGGAGCTGGCTAAAGCTCGCCTGGAAGGCCTCTCGCACACCCATTCTTAGGCGTTTGAGCACCAATCTGAGCCGGAACCCCCTGCTCTTCCTGATTTGACCATCATTTCCAGGCCAGCTGGCGGTAATTCGGTAATCAGAGGGGTGCCAGACGAATTACAATATGCCCACCCGCATCACCCCGAATGCTTTACAGAAGGAACCTCAGTGCCCACATCTGCTGGAAAGAGCGGCAAGACCGCCGCCAAGAAGTCGCCAGCTCAGGCATCTGCTAAAGCCCCGGCAAAGAAAGCGACACCAGCAAAGAGTGCTCCGGTGAAGAAGGCAGTGCCGGTAAAGCCTGTAAAGAAGGCAGTGCCGGTAAAGCCGGTAAAGAAGGCAGTGCCGGTAAAGCCGGTAAAGAAGGCAGCGCCTGTAAAGAAGGCAGCGCCGGTAAAGAAGGCAGCGCCGGTAAAGAAGGCAGCGCCGGTAAAGAAGGCAGCGCCGGTAAAGAAGGCAGATCCTGCAAAGGCTGCGCCCGTCAAGAAAGCAGTACCAGCGCCCGTCAAGGCCGAAACTAAATCTGCGAAGAGTGGAAAGCCAGCGAAGATTGAATCACTTCTTGAAGAGAGCATCGAAGTAAAGATTGATGTGGAGCTCGAAGACGATATTGATCTTGAAGGAATTGAATTAGAAGATCTTGAAGCGGTTGTTGCTGAAGCCATCGCCATCGTTGAAGTTGAATCCCTAACTGACGAAGCAGAGACTCCAGAGACGCCAGAGACGCCAGAGAAGCCAGGCGAAGATACTGAAGAGTTCACTCTTTCGGCTTCTGATGAAGAGGATGCGCCTGTACAGCAAGTCGTCTCCGCGGGCGCCACCGCTGATCCGGTGAAGGATTACCTCAAGCAAATCGGTAAAGTCGCACTTCTTAATGCCGAGCAAGAAGTAGAGCTTGCAAAGCGGATCGAAGCTGGTCTCTTCGCAGAAGAAATCCTCAACTCTGGTAAGAAGTTTGGTGATCGTGAAAAGCGTGAGATGGATTGGATCGCTGAAGATGGTCGTCGTGCCAAGAACCACCTCCTCGAAGCAAACCTTCGTCTCGTGGTCTCCCTTGCCAAGCGCTACACCGGACGCGGCATGCTCTTCCTTGATCTCATTCAAGAAGGAAATCTTGGTCTGATCCGTGCAGTAGAGAAGTTCGATTACACCAAGGGCTACAAGTTCTCCACGTATGCAACCTGGTGGATCCGCCAAGCAATCACCCGCGCGATGG
Organism: Actinomycetota bacterium; assembly: GCA_026393015.1. Taxonomy (GTDB): domain Bacteria; phylum Actinomycetota; class Actinomycetes; order Nanopelagicales; family Nanopelagicaceae. The sequence goes on along the minus strand of JAPLBA010000122.1, from coordinate 12,591 downwards.
CAGACCAGGCGCGCACTATTCGTATTCCGGTTCATATGGTCGAAGTCATCAACAAGTTGGCGCGCGTGCAACGCCAGATGTTGCAAGACTTAGGTCGCGAACCCACGCCTGAAGAATTAGCCCGAGAATTAGATATGACCCCTGAGAAGGTTGTTGAAGTTCAGAAGTACGGTCGCGAACCCATCTCGCTCCATACACCGCTTGGCGAAGAGGGCGATAGTGAATTTGGCGATCTCATCGAAGATTCAGAGGCCGTCGTACCGGCAGACGCAGTGAGCTTCACCCTGCTCCAAGAGCAACTTCACTCCGTACTCAATACCCTCAGCGATCGTGAGGCTGGCGTAGTTCAGATGCGCTTTGGACTCACCGATGGTCAACCGAAGACCCTCGATGAAATTGGCAAGGTTTACGGTGTGACTCGTGAGCGCATTCGACAGATCGAATCAAAGACGATGTCGAAGCTGCGCCACCCATCGCGCTCGCAAGTGCTCCGCGATTACCTCGACTAAAGAGTCTTTGAGTTATCGACGCTAAGAGTGTTAGCGGAGATTAGTGAGCGTCTGAATCAACAAGACGGTTCGTCTCGTCATGAATCTCAGCCGCCACCTTATTGAGGCTGCCGCTGTACTCCTTGGCGTGGTGACCGCAGAAGAGCAGTTCGCCACCTGAAGGAAGAATTGCCCGGACATAGGCCTGCGCTCCGCAACGATCGCAACGATCGCTGGCGAGCAAACTACTTACTTCATTCACTGTAGGCCTCCCGCCGTCATAAATTTCTTACTCAGTAACACTATGTGAACATCAAAGCAGGTATTTTTCATTCCCGCAGGGAGAAATACCCTTTGGCGTGTCAGCAATCACAATTCACTGGCTCTTCTCAGGATTCCTGGCGAAAACTCTCTCCGCGGCAGGCGAATGTCCCCGGCGCGGGCTGGTTCTCCCGGTAACCTGCCCTTCGTGCCTCCCGCCTCTAAAAAACCCGCCTCCAAAAAACCCGCTCCAGCCCCCGCCGCCAAGGCGAGAGCCACGAGCGCAGGAGCGAAGGAGAGCAAGTCGAGTGATTACTCGGCCAAGCACCTGAGCGTCCTCGAGGGGCTCGACGCGGTTCGCAAGCGCCCTGGCATGTATATCGGCTCCACTGATTCCCGGGGTCTCATGCACTGCCTTTGGGAGATCATCGATAACGCGGTCGATGAAGCCCTCGCCGGTCATTGCACCGAGATTATTGTGGCGCTGCTGCCTGATGGGTCGGTAGAAGTTTCTGATAACGGTCGTGGCATTCCCGTCGACATTGAACCGAAGACTGGTCTTACTGGCGTCGAAGTTGTGATGACGCGTTTGCATGCGGGAGGGAAGTTTGGCGGGGGTTCCTACACTGCTTCGGGCGGTCTCCACGGCGTCGGTGCCAGCGTGGTGAACGCATTGAGCGAACGACTCGATGTCGAGGTTGATCGTGATGGGTTGATTCACCAAATGTCCTTCCGCAGGGGTGCGCCCGGATTCTTCGACGGAGAAGGCCCCAAAGCCACCTTCAGCAAGAAGAGTGGCCTGCGCAATGGCGGCAAAGTGAACAAGAAAATTACCGGAACCCGCATTCGCTGGTGGAGTGATCGACAGATCTTTATTAAGGAGGCCTCACTAGAGCTCTCTGAAATTTACGATCGTGCCAGGCAAACCACTTTTCTCATACCTGGCCTCGCCATTGAAGTTCGCGACGAACGTAAAGAGAAGACCGTCGAGCGATTCCAATCCACTGGAGGAATTGCGGAGTACTGCGAATTCCTCGCGCCAGATTCTTCGCTCTGCGATCCCATTCGCATCCACGGGAATGGTCATTTCACAGAGAGCGTTCCTGTGCTTGACGATCAAGGCCATATGGTCACCACTGATGTAGACCGCGATGTAGTGGTGGACATCGCTCTTCGTTGGGGAAATGAATACGAAACCGTGGTCAAGTCATTTGTGAATATCATTGCTACCCCCAAGGGCGGTACACACGTCACTGGTTTCGAAAGATCAGTAACCAAATCCTTCAATGAAGCGTTACGAGCTGCAAAATTGCTCAAGACTAGCGAGCCAGACGTCATCAAAGACGATGTGCTCGAAGGCCTCACGGGCGTTATTACAGTACGCCTGGCGGAGCCACAATTCGAAGGCCAGACTAAGGAAGTTTTAGGAACGAATGCAGTAACTCGAATTGTCTCGCATGTAGTTTCAAGTCAGCTAAAACACTTCTTCAATAGTAGTAAGCGCAACGAAAAAGCTGCGGCTCGCATGATCCTGGAAAAGGTGGCCAATGCTGCCCGCACACGCGTAGCGGCGCGGGCTCATAAAGAGTTGCAACGTCGTAAAACAGCACTTGAGAGTTCTAGCCTTCCTGCGAAGCTCTCCGATTGTCGTAGTGACGACGTGCTACGCACCGAACTCTTTATTGTTGAGGGCGATAGTGCACTTGGCACCGCAAAGCAGGCGCGTAACTCCGAAGTGCAGGCAATTCTGCCCATTAGGGGAAAGATTTTGAACGTCCAGAAAGCTTCGCTCGGCGATATGTTGAAGAATTCGGAGTGCGCCTCGATCATCCAAGTCATTGGGGCCGGTTCTGGTCGATCGTTTGACCTCGATGCTGTGCGATATGGCCGCATCATTTTGATGTCTGACGCAGACGTCGACGGGGCGCATATTCGATGCCTACTGTTGACGTTGATCCATCGTTACATGCGCCCCTTGCTCGATGATGGACGAGTCTTTGCTGCCGTACCTCCGCTGCATCGCATTGAAGTGATGGGCGGCAAGAAAGGTGAGTACATCTATACGTACTCCGAAGCCGAGATGCGAAAGACTCTCGCTGATCTCGATAAGAAGAATAAGCGGTGGAAAGAGCCAATTCAGCGTTACAAGGGCTTGGGCGAGATGGACTCAGACCAACTTCGCGAAACGACCATGGACTCGAGCCATCGAACTCTGCGTCGCATCACAGGCAACGATGTAGAAGCTGCTGAGAAAGTATTTGAATTACTCATGGGTAACGATGTTGCTCCACGCAAAGAGTTCATCATCGAAAGTGCTGCCGAGATCGATCGTGAGCGTATAGACGCTTAGCCGTTCATAATCTTAAAAATGTCACCGGTTACTGCCTCTTTATTGCAAGATTCCATTGAAAGACCTCGTTCACTTCGTACTACGACTTCGGAATAATCCTTGCCATTGAGCGAGGCGCGTACTTGCCAACTGTCATCAGAAATCTGCGCCTGTACATATTGGGCTTCCTGCAGGTCGATGCCTAAATTAAAATAGTGGGATTCCAGGGCCTGCTCGATTCGGGAAAGATGTGTGGAGCCTCTTAGCTCTCCATCACGTCCCCATATTCGTCCGTCAGGCAGGGTGAGATGCACAGGCCCGAAGCGATGACCACCGATATGTGTCGTCTCCCATACTTCTCGGCCGGCGGCTTCTAATTTCTCAAGTAGTGGTCTGCCAAGTTGCGCGCAACAGATATCACGCTTGCCATTGGTGCAGACCAGATCAACACGTGCTGGATGAATCGGCGCATCGAAATTGCCAGCAATTAATTTGAGTGGATCGAGTTTGATGACTTCTCGGACATCTTCCACATCGAGTCGGAAGAGAGCGCCGGGCCGTGAAAGTAGCGGGGCGATATACACACGCCGAGTCTGACCCGCGCGGTGAATAGCGTGACGATGGCGCGATCGAATCTGCAATACCTTAATGTCCAACTCCTCTGACCACGCGCAGAGCGCTCGAGCCACCTCATCAGGTAATCGTGAACCGCCCGGTTCGAGCGCTTTCGATTGCCACGGGCCAGGTTGCTCAATGGCCACCCAACAGGAGGTCGTGGGAGCCGTCGCGGAAAGCGACTCATTGGTAGCCGAACAAGGCGTAGCGGAGATCATGGAGTTGCCTATCGAGGTCCTGCAAAGCCGGCGATGGGGCCGGGGAGTGCTACCCCACTCGCATCGCGCTTTGACAACGGAAGATCGCACTCGATCGGTGCGCCATTGGCTGCGCCAGCGCGCATCGGCGTGTTGCCTACCCAAGCAACTGCAATCTCATCTTCGCCCTTGAGGAATTTCTGGCACCGCACGCCGCCAGTAGCGCGACCTTTCCCTGGGAACTCTGAGAGGGCAGAGAGTTTGAGCGAACCTGAAGTTCCAGGAAGTGCCACAGATGATGACGCGATGGTGGCCACGATGGTGTTCTTCCCTGGAGTGAGCGCTTCGAAGTAGCAGACCTTGTCGTTTCCGCTGAGTGCAATGCCCGCCATTCCTCCGGCATTTCTTCCTTGTGGGCGAACAAGCGCAGCCGGGAAGTGTAAGAGTTGAGCACCCGTTGTCACAAAGAAGAACTCTTCTTTGCCCGTTACAAGTTGGCGAGCACCCACAACTTCATCACCGGCTTTGAGCGAGATAATCTCCCAGGCGTCTTTATTGGTGAGAAGTTCTGGTTGCACGCGCTTTATCACGCCTTGGGCGGTAGCCAGTGCAATTCCTTCGCCTTCTTCAGAGAGCGTTGTTAAGGCCAACACGCGTTCGCCCTTTTCGAGGCGAATAATCTCAGCAAGAGGCGCACCACCAGCGAGTGAAGTGGAGCGGGATGGAATTGTAGGCAGGTCGATAGATTTCAATCGATGGAGTCGCCCATGTGACGTGATTAATCCGTATTCGCCCAGAGCTGTCGTCTCGATCTCATCGATGATCAGGTCATGACGCGAGCGTTGGGCGCCCCAAATTCGATCTGAGAGCGGTTCGGCATCAGGAGTGCGCGCAATGAGCCCAGTCGAGGAGAGCACAATGCGGCAAGGGTCATCACTCACCTCCATCTGCATAGCTGCAGGCCGCACGCCTTGAGATTCAAGGAGAATAGTGCGCCGTGGGGTAGCAAAGGTCTTGGCGGCTTCTTCAAGTTCTCCCGAGACGGCCTTTCGAAGCTTTTTCTCATCGTCTAGGAGTTCTTGGAGTGAAGCAATTGTTTTTGAGAGCTCTTTTTGCTCTGCTTCAAGTTCGATGCGCGAGAATTTCGTGAGGCGGCGGAGTGGCATTTCCAAGATGTAGTTTGTTTGGATCTCAGAGAGCTCGAAGACGGTCATTAATCGTGCGCGCGCTGCTGCGGTGTCGTCGCTAGCACGAATTACTTGAATGACTTCGTCGATGTCAAGAATTGCGACCAATAAACCTTCTACAAGGTGAAGACGATCGGCGGCTCTGTCGCGGCGGTAAGTGCTTCGTCGGCGAATGACTTCGAGTCGGTGCTCGATATAAACCTCGAGAAGTTGTTTGATACCCAGAGTCTGCGGTTTACCATTTACCAGTGCTACTGCATTAATTGCAAAGGACTCTTCCATTGGCGTAAGGCGGTAGAGCTCTTCAAGGACGGCCTCGGCATTGAAACCATTCTTTATTTCAATGACGACTCGTGTGCCGTTTTGACCATCGGTCAGATCTATCACATCTGAGATACCGAGTATCTTCTTTGACTTAACGAGGTCCGCGATTTTTTCCACAATCTTCTCTGGTCCGACAAGGTAGGGAAGTTCGGTGACGACGATGCCACGCCGCTTAGGAGTGACATTCTCAATGCGGGCGGTTGCGCGCGTACGAAATGAGCCGCGCCCCGTTTCATAAGCTTCGCGGATCCCGTCGAGTCCGATGATCTTTCCACCGCACGGGAAGTCAGGCCCAGGCATGAACTCCATGAGTTCATCGATAGTAGATTTTGGATGAGCGATGAGATGGCGCGTAGCGGCCACGACCTCGCCAAGATTATGTGGTGCCATGTTCGTGGCCATACCCACGGCAATACCAGTCGCGCCGTTAACTAAGAGATTGGGAAAAGCCGCTGGCAAGACGATGGGCTCTTTTAATTGGCCGTCATAGTTGGAGCCAAAATCTACGGTGTCCTCATCACACTCTGCGACGATGGCCATCGCAGATGCCGCGAGACGAGCCTCCGTGTAACGCATGGCTGCAGGGCCGGAGTCCAAGGAGCCGAAGTTTCCGTGCCCATCGATCAAGGTCATTCTCATGGAGAAGTCTTGTGCCATGCGGACCATGGCGTCGTAGATAGCGCCATCGCCATGTGGGTGGAGCTTTCCCATCACCTCGCCGACCACTCGAGCGCTCTTTACGTGACCTTTCTCAGGCCGTAGGCCCATCTCGGCCATCTGATAGAGAATTCGTCGTTGCACAGGCTTGAGACCGTCACGGGCATCGGGGAGGGCGCGGGAGTAAATGACGGAGTAGGCGTACTCCAGGAAGGAGCCCTGCATCTCGGCCGCTATATCAATATCAACAACATGGCCGATTTCGTTTTTCATGGCCCCATTCTCACCAAGAGCGAGCTCAACTTCGGGGAGGGCGCGCGCCTACTTGAGAAATGGCTCGGGAGGCGACCTCAGCACCGGTTCGCAGACAGGCTTCAAGGTCGGGGGTAAGCGACCAATGAGCTAAGAACCCGCCGGCATAGGCATCTCCAGCTCCCGTGGTGTCGATCACATTCGCGGTGAGCGCCGGTTGGTGATGGACGCGACCCTCGTGAAGAACGAAGGATCCTTGGGCGCCATCCTTGATCACCACATAATTCGCGTATTGCGCCAGTTGTGTGGCAGCAAAGTGCAAGTCGGTGCTCTCGGTGATGACCTCGGTTTCATCTCGGTTCAGGAAGAGAATGTCGCAGCCTTTGATCCAACTGAGAAATTCTGAGATTCCACATTTACGAATGAGGGCGCTCGATGCTGCATCGATTGCGGTAGTAGCACCAGCAGCTCGTGCGCGTGAGAGCGCTTTGAGCGTCTCGCTGCGACTTCCTTCAGCAAAGAGCGAGTAGGAGGCGATGTAGAGAATGTCAGTGGGGGAGAGGGCGGGAAGCAGGTCAGCCTTTATATCTACGTTGGCACCTTTATAGGGAAACATACTCCGTTGGCCTCCGCGAGAAACGATGGAAACCACGGAACCAGTTTCGATTTCGCTGCGACCGATGATGGTGCGCACGCCGCCATTTTCAAGTTCGGCAATGAGACGGTCACCTTCAGGATCTCGGCCACAGGTGCCGATGAAGACCGGGGCAGTGCGGAGCGCGCCGAGCCATGACGCGGTGTTGGCTGCGCTTCCCCCGCCGTGGAACTCATTCTTCGACAACGTGTCGCTGCCAAAAGCGACATGATCCTCGTCGGTCACCGCGACAACGTCGAGCATCATCTCCCCGAAGAGATAGATGGTCATGAACTAATCCTCAAGTTTCAGGAGTGCTACTGCTATTTCTGCAGCAAGGGCAGCATTCGACAGAATGATCTCAATATTTGCCCGAAGAGACTCACCATCTGAATTGTGATGGAAGTAATCAAGCAAAAATGGTGTGACGTACTTGCCAGAAATCCCTTGCTCTGTTGCTAGTGCAAGTCCGGAAGCCAGAACTCGATCGTGGATATCGCGTGGAACTTCGCGCTCGATGGGGTTTGCAACCAAGAGTGCGGCGTTCTCTGTGCCTAGTTTCTTGCGCGCGCGGATCATTTCTGCCAAGTCCTTTGGGCTCGCTGCTTGATACTCAAGGATGAATCCGCTTTCGCGAAGATAGAACCCGGGGAACTTGAGAGTGCGGTACCCCACCAACCCAATGCTCAAGGACTCAATTCGTTCTAATGTGGCAGCCACATCGAGAATAGATTTCACACCAGCGCACACCACGGTGATGTCTGTGCGGGCAAGAGTGTAAAGGTCTGCTGACTCGTCCCACGTATCTCGTGCGCCGCGATGGACTCCACCTAGGCCGCCGGTAGCGAAGATTGAAATGCCGGCTGCCTGAGCGATATGAGATGTGGCGGCTACGGTGGTTGCCGCATGACGTTTCTGTTGTGCAAGTATTGCTAAGTCTCTCACTGATGCTTTTGTTACAGCATCACTGGTGGCAATCTCGAGTAGTTCGGCCTCTTCGAGACCCACATGAACTACTCCATTCAGCATCGCGATCGTGGCCGGAACTGCACCAATGCCGCGGACGGTATTCTCGATTTCTTTCGCAATTTCAAGATTTTTGGGGCGGGGAAGGCCATGACTGATGATTGTTGACTCGAGAGCAACAATGGGCGCTCCATTCTTGCGAGCCCGCTTTACTTCGTCGGAGAAATTGAATGAATTCACGCTGGTACTCTAGCCGGGCGTTGCAGGAAGTTGTACAAGGTGGAAACGGGACGGAGGCGTTAAGTTGTTAACAATCACTCCCCTTCGCCGGCTCATTGGCGCTATTGCCCTTTCAGCCATTGGTAACGGGTTGGTGCTCCCTTTCTTTGTGGTCTACCTCCACTCAGTGCGCGGTTTCTCTATCTCGCAAGCTGGGCTCTTGCTTTCGTGGATGGGCGTTTCTCAGATTCTCTTTTCACCTTTAGTGGGCACGGCGGTCGATAAATTTGGTGCCGTTGTGATGCTTCGAATCTCACTAGTCCTTGGAGCACTTGGGTTTTCCCTCTTGGGTTTTGCGCATACTTCATGGCAAGTGCTCGGAGTGGTCACAATTTGTGCAATATCTCAAGGAACTCTATGGCCAGCTCAAGGATCTTTGCTGGCCCAACTCTCGCCTGACCGAGAACGCTCATTCGGGTTGCAGTTTACATTTCTTAATCTGGGATTTGGAATTGGTGGAGTAGCTGCTGCTCTTATTATTTCCGTCCCGACTGAGCGTGCTTTTCATATTCTCTACATCGCTGACGGCATTAGTTTCTTGATTTACCTCCTACTGATTTTTAATCTCAAAACACCAGAGCGGTCAGAAGTAGAGCGGCAAAAGAGTGCGGAAGGCAGCTGGCGACAGGTAATGCAGGATAAGCGACTGGTGCGTATTTGGATCGTAGCCTTCATTGCCATTCTCTTTGGATATAGCCAATTAGAAGCGGGCTTCTCGAGTTACTCGATATATGTTGCGGAGCTCTCTCCAGGAAGTTTGGCTTGGGCATACGCGGCAAATACGTTCGTTATTGCCTTGATGCAAATGCGGTTCGTCAAGTGGGTGCGCAATTGGCGCCGTTCGCGGGCACTGATGCTGGCGACTTCACTCTGGGCGCTCTCTTGGGTTGTCGTCGGGAGCGCTAAATGGTGGCCCACAGTATTGGTGCTCATCTTGGCTCAAGTGATATTTGCCGTGGGGGAGATGATCTGGTCACCGGTAGCGCCGGCATTGGTCAATGATTTGGCACCTGATGAAATGCGCGGAAGATATAACGCGCTCTTTTCTGGTGCCTGGCAGAGCTCCTTAATTCTTGGCCCCGGAGTAGCTGGTCTCCTTATCGGCACAGGACAGGGCTTTTCCTGGGTAGTTGTCGTGGTCGTGGGCTCCCTCTTTGCTTCTTTCTTGGCTTTCAGGCTCCACTCGATCCTGACTCCGGACCAAGAGCGTGGCAGGATGACCGAATGACCTCAGCGCAAGAAATTAAGGAAGCCATCGATGCCACGGGTTATCACCCAGCTCTGGTGGCAGAAGCAGTCTCTGACGCACTTGGTTCAGATACGCCGCTCACGCATTTTGTGGCCCAGGAAACCACCTTTGATTCTCATGAGGTACGTCGCCATGTCACTGTCGCAATCGTTACGCATGCGAATTTAATCGTAGTTCATGTAGACGATGAAGATGTTGATGGCAAAACGGTCGTTACTGCGACAAGTGAAAGTGTTGCCCGCAACCAGATCCGTTCACTGATGATCACGCGTTCAGCGGATCCCAGTGGAAAGCTTTCTGAGGTGTTAGTTGGAATTGGTTGGGGTGGAATTTCTCGCATAGAGCTTGAGAGCAATGATTGCGGAAATGTAGATTGCGACGGAGATCATGGCTATTCGGGAGTAATCACGGCTGAAGACATTCAATTGCGTGCATCTCGGCTTGCTGAAGGCGAAGAGAGCGTTCGTGCATTGCTTGCTTTTGCTCGGTCCATTCAGGTGACGCAATAATTGTGAGTGGTTCACTCGCTGACCTCACGCCCAGCATCTTCGCCTCTCTTGGACTTGAAAGTACCAACCCACTCGAGGTCGAGAGTTCTCTCGGTGGGCGTGAGTGTTTTCTGCTGATTGATGGTTTGGGCTCAAGGCAACTTCGTGATTATCCGGAGGAGACTCCGCACCTTTCCCAATTGACGCAAGAGCCAGCAGAACTGCGTGTTGGATTTCCTTCGACTACGGTGACAAGCCTTACATCAATTGGTACTGGGTTGTTGCCTGGGCTGCACGCGATGCTCGGATATACCGTACGAGTTCCCGATAGTGGCGATCCTGGACGTTTGCTTAATCCATTGAAGTGGGATGACCGAGTTGATCCACTTTTCTGGCAACCTGAGTCGACGCTCTTTGAGCGAGCGGTAGCCGCAGGGATATCGGTTCATCACGTTGCTTCAAAACGTTATGCAGGGAGTGGCTTTACTGAAGCGAGTTTGCGTGGAGGTACATATCTTGCTGCAGACACTCACGAGGAATTGGTGCGCGAAAGTGCTAAGTCACTAGCACGCTCAAGAAGTTTCTCTTACGTCTACCTGAATGACCTCGATGCTGCTGGACATGCTCATGGTGTTGGATCGCAGCAATGGCGAGATGCTCTGGTCTCAATCGATCGGCTAGTAGGCCACCTTTGTAAGGCGCTCCCAAAGGGCGCTCGACTCTGGGTGACCGCCGATCATGGCATGACGAATGTGGGAGAGAAGATTGTCATCGAAAATGAACTCGCTATGGATGTGACTTTGATCGGGGGAGAGCCGCGCGCCAGACATATCTATGGTCGAGAGGGCAGCGCCTCGGATGTAGCTCTTAGATGGCGAACAGTTCTCGGAAGTAGAGCAGATGTCTTCACCAAGGATGAGGCAGTGGGTGCGGGCCTCTTTGGCAGCGAAGTGAACGAAAGATCCTTGCGGCGGCTCGGGGATGTCATCGCTATTCCACGAGACCACGGGATCCTTATTGACGAAAGTCGAGTGCGCTTCGAAGGAGCGATGGTGGGGCATCATGGAGCTCTTACTGATGAAGAAGTCTTACTGATGAAGAAGTCTATGTGCCACTGATTTCTGTAACACTTTCTTAAACTACGTTACTTAAACTACGTCAATAAATAGCGAGACGTATTTATTCGAAAGGATCGGCATCTTTCTTAGTGCCGAACATGATTTCATCCCATGCAGGAACGTGTGTGCGCCCACGACCGCTCTCTTTGCGAGGCTCTGGTCGTACTTCCGATTCGGGCTCAAGTTCTTCCATCGCTGGTTCTGCATCACGCACAGCAGTGAGACGAGCAATTTCAATCACTGCCCGCTCGGGAAGCGGTTCTTTTGCGATGGGAAGTTGAGGTGCGATCTCTTCAAGGCGAGTGGCAATTTTCTCTGCCGATGAGCGCTCGTCGCCGGTGAGCCAACGTGCGCTCTCATCTTCTGCAGTAAGTGTGCGGCGGACGTTATCGAGGACCCAGTGTGCGTGTTGCACGCCGCCACTTGAAGGATAGGTGAGCACGATGGTCCACTTCCCGTCATCGCGTCTCCAGGAATCCCACTCCATGTCATCTCTGGCGACGCCCCGAGTGGTGAGCCGGGCAGCTACCACACTGCCGAGTTCGGCGCCTTCACTCGATCCTCGGCGAATCACAGTTCCGAGGGCTTGCTGCGCAATATGAAAGCGTTCGCGAAGAATTGCACCGGCGTAGCGATCGATTTTCTCTTCTGAGAGACCGGAACGCTCAGCAATTTCTGCAATAGAGGCACCTCCACGTATGAGGGTTTGTATTTCGCGTGGAGTGGGGAGTTCGGTCAAGGTAGCAAGTCGCAGGTGGGCGGCTGGCTTGGCAGCTGGGCTGGTGTCCGGAGTCGCGCTACTGGGCGTACTCACACTATTTCCCAGCGCGGATTTCAAAGTAGTGTCAATGGGCAATTCAAAGCGATTGCCGGCGCGGTCAACAACGAAGAGCAGAGTGCCTTCTTGATTACGACCGACGACGCGCAGCGGCTGGGATGGGTTGGTCACGCCCACACTCTAGCGATAGCGAGAGCTTGAAGCCCGGCATTTGGGGGTCAGTTAGAGTCGAGATGCCTGCAGGATCGTGCGCCAGGAGGCGAAGCGCAGGAGTGAAATCAGGACGGCGGTAGCTAAGAAACCTAGTGGAAGCCAGAGCCCCGAATGGGCTGTATGGCGATCGAGGAATTGTCCGCTGATGAAGACTCCGGCAGAGCTACCGATCGGAAAGCCCATGGTCACAATCGCAATTGCCTCGGTCATTTGGGTTTCAGGGACGAGCTTTTCCACCACAGAGATGCCAGCGATGAGAACAGGCGAGATCGCAAATCCGGAGAAGAAGAGCGCGACACCTAAGGTGAAAAGCGAGTGCGTGAGAAGCGGTCCGATTGAGAGCAATGTCAGGGAAAGCAGCGCTATTAAGAATCGAGGGGCAGGATGAAAGCGTGCTGCGAAGATGCCATTAGCAATTGCTGCCACTCCACTACCGAAAGCCCATACGGCAAGTAAGACTCCGGAGAGCGGCTTTGCTCCGGCTTCCGTGCAGATGGCCACTACCGCCAATTCAACAGCGCCAAAGTAAGCACCGAGAAAGAAGTTCACGGATGTG
>JAPLBA010000151.1 GCA_026393015.1 Actinomycetota bacterium | reverse complement strand
TTGATGGGCTTATTGCCTTCGCGAGAACTTTTTGCTGATGCGCTCTCGCATGCATCAGATCCGGACCAGGCGCTTGCACTTCTCGTGAGATTGATCGAAGCTGATCAATCCGTAGCGCAGACTTTGTTGATCGACGCTTTGCTCACAGATCGAATAGTTGCCGTACTTGGGGCGAGCGCAACTTTAGGTGAACACCTGATTCGCTTCCCGGGCGACATGGCTCTTCTTCTTGGAGAAGACCTCACTCCCGCCCCAGAACTCTTTCTTGCGGCCCCTACCTGGTTAGGGAGTGCAAATACGCTCCGAATTAATTACCGGCGAGCGCTCTTGCAGATAGCGGCAGCCGATCTCACAGGCACTCGCGGTTTTGAAGCGACCGCTTTAGCGCTCTCGGACTTGGCTGACCGCGCTCTCGAGGCCGCTCTGCTCATTGCGCGCCAAGAGACCGGAATTTTCGATACTGAACTAGCAGTTATCGCAATGGGTAAGTGTGGGGCGAGGGAGCTTAATTACATTTCAGATGTCGATGTCATTTTTGTTGCCGATGATGTTGATGGCGACCAATTGCGCAATGCCACCAAGTTGGCCACTCAAGTGATGCGAGCTTGCCACGAGACCACGAGCGAAGGTTCGCTCTGGGAAGTTGATGCAGGGCTGCGTCCCGAAGGAAAAGATGGTCCGCTCGTGCGAACTATTGAAAGTCACACGGCCTACTACGAACGATGGGCGCAGCCTTGGGAGTTCCAGGCGTTATTAAAGGCACGCACTGCGGCGGGTAGTATGGATGTTGGTGCTCGATTCATTGCAATGGCAGCTCTTGGTACCTGGAGTGTGGCCGAGAAGCCCACCTTTGTTGATGACGTACGGAAGATGCGAAGGCGAGTAGAAGAACATATTCCCAGTAGGGATGCAGACCGTCATCTCAAATTAGGTGTGGGTGGATTGCGCGATGTGGAGTTCGCGGTGCAACTTCTTCAATTGGTCCATGGCAAGGCGGACGAGGATCTTCGCGTGCAGAGCACGATGTCAGCCTTGCGCGCGCTGAGCGCTGCCGGTTATGTAGGGCGCGAGGACGGCGCGGCGCTTCTTGAAGCTTATAGTTGGATGCGCACGCTTGAGCATCGCATTCAACTCAATCAACTCAAGCGCGGCCACCTCATTCCAGAAGAGGAGAGCGATCTCAGGCGAATCGCACGTTCGATGGCCTACGAGTCGAGCGCTGAACTTCTACAACAGTGGCGCGAACGTCGTTCACTTGTCCGCAGTATTCACGAGAAATTATTCTTTAGGCCGCTGCTCTCAGCGGTAGCCCGCCTCGCGGCAGATGAACAACGGCTTACGCCAGAAGCCGCACGAGCTCGCCTTCTGGCCCTTGGATATCGTGATCCAGTTGGGGCTTTAGCCCATATACAAGCACTTACTTCGGGAGTTTCCAGGCGGGCGGCTATCCAACGTCAATTACTTCCCGCAATGTTGGAGTGGTTCACCCAAGGACCAGACCCAGATGCCGGGCTCTTTGGGTTTAGACAAGTTTCAGATGCGTTGGGTGATACGCCTTGGTACCTTCGCATGTTGCGTGACAGTGGGGCTACTGCGCAACGCCTTGCTCTCGTACTCTCCTCCTCACGATATGCATCCGAACTTATTTTGCGCGCACCTGAAGCCACTGCGATGCTAGATGACGATGGCGATCTGGCACCTCGTGGGGTGGAGCAATTGACCTTGGAGTCGCTTAGCGTGGTGCGTCGCCAAGATGAGAGCGATAAAGCGATTGAATCGGTGCGCGCAGTCCGCCGCCGAGAACTCTTTCGCACCGCAGTGGCCGATCTGCTCGGCACGCTCTCGGTTGCCGAAGTGGGTGACGCGCTGAGTGATGTTGCTGGAGCGACCTTAGAAGCCGCATTTGATGCGGCAAGCCGCGCATACTTGGCAGAGCATGGGCCACTCACCATTAAATTTGCGGTGATTGCTCTCGGACGTCTCGGTGGTAACGAAATGAGTTACCAGAGTGATGCAGATGTGCTCTTCGTACACGAATATTTACCTGGAACAGATGAACGTACTGGAACTGACGCTGCGCATTGGATCGCAGGAGAGATGCGACGCCTTACTTCGCTGCCGAACCCTGAACCGCCGCTAATTATTGATCCAGATCTCCGTCCTGATGGAAAACAAGGTCCGTTGGTTCGTTCGCTCTCCGCATATGCGCATTACTACGCGGAGCAGGCCCTTCTTTGGGAGCGACAGGCGCTACTTCGGGCTCGTCCCATTGCTGGTGATGCAGATTTGGGGGAGCGCTTCATTGCGCTCATTGATTTCTACCGGTATCCCACTGCAGGAATAAGCATGAGCAATCTTCGAGAGATGCGGCGGCTAAAGGCGCGTGTGGAATCTGAACGCTTGCCGAGGGGCGCGGATAAGTCATTGCACTTGAAGCTTGGTCCAGGGGGATTATCTGATGTCGAATGGATGGCGCAATATCTTCAAATGAAATATGCGGGTAAGAATCCTCGGTTGCGTATCACTGGAACGCTTGAAGTGCTTAATCGAGCGGTGGCAGCGAATCTCTTGACGATAGCTGATGCGGCCACACTCTCAGATTCTTGGTTGCTCGCCACTCGCATTCGCAATGCGGTCATGCTCGTGACGGCACGCCACTCAGATGAGGTCCCCAAGGCTGCCGAGAGTGCGCGGGCAGTTTCGCAGGTGCTTGGTTTTGCCTCTGGTGAAGCGCTCATGGAAGAGTGGCGTCGACAGAGTCGGCGAGCACGCGCAGTCTTTGAGCGACTCTTTTATGAGGATGGAAATGAATAGCGAATCGAGCATGTACCAGGGCAGTGCAGATCTGCCTGCATTGAAGGCGATTATTCGCAATTTGCGCGAACTCCCACGTGCACTCTCGTGGAGCGCTGCGCTCTCAGGACTGTTGATTGTGCTCATATCGTGCACTGGACCTGTGGCCATGGTCGTACAGGCGGCGAATGCTGGAAACCTCACCAATGCGCAAACTGCCACCTGGCTCTGGTCATGCTGGATCG
>JAPLBA010000002.1 GCA_026393015.1 Actinomycetota bacterium | reverse complement strand
ATTAGATTGCGTTCTATATTCCAAAGTTGCCTTCAAAGAACCCAGTGGACCCAGCACAATTTTCCCTGTGGCTTGATCAACTTGTTGGGCACCTGGTCGAGGCGTGTAGCGGTTATCCCACGTATTGCACATCAATACGACTAAGACTTCGTCTCTTGAGTAGCCGATGACGTCAACCGAATTAGCCACACAGTTACCAGACTCCTTGGGTTTTGAAGGATCTAACTTCGGTGTCGGGTTGGGTGTGGGCGTCGGGGTTGGGGTGGGTGATGGTGTGGGGGTCGGGGTTGGCGCTGGGGTTGGCGCTGGGGTTGGTGACGGGGTGGAAACTTTGACGCCTTTACTCCATACGAGTTTCTTACCAGATTTAATACAGGTGTATTTGAAGCCGGCTGAGTAGGAGATGCCATTCAATTTGTTGCAGGCTGATCCTGCTTTAACAGCGGCAAGAGCAGGCATTGAAAAGAGAGATGCGACTAAAGAGAGAGAAAGAATAAATCGTAACCGTCGCATCATCGGCTCAGATTAATACCTCTCAGGAGGTGTGGGTAGCTGCAAATCTGGCCAATCTGATTTCGGAATTCCGAGATAGGCCCACCACTCTCGATAGAAATCTTCGCGAGAGATTCCAAAGGCCTCTTTGAAATCACTCACCCAGTCGTTATTAAGGCCGTACAGCCTGTGGAACCTAAATAGGGCTTCTAGTCCACCGAATTTTGCAACCAATAATGACACCGCGTAAAGATGCATGGCCTGGGAGCAATGGTCGGGCATGATCTTCTCTTTGCCTTCAGCATCTTGTAAATCTTTTGAACAAATACTTTCAGGCTTAGGGCCCACAAAGGCCGCTTCGCCTTTTAGATCAACATACGATTTGCCTGAATTTCGAAGATCGTTAGTAGCGAGAAGTCCAATTAGCTGAGCAGAGCCTTCTCGGATCCAAGCGGGAATTTGATACTTATTTCCAGTGTAGGCAACGTCGTTATATTGAGTTTGAACAACATAAAAAATAGCCGTGTCGTGGGCAACGAAGTAAGTTAATAGGCGGGTGTCTTTCTCCGTCAGTCTGTAATTGTTTGCAACAGGTACCCCTGGCTTAGCAATTCGTAAGCCACCGCTACCGATATCTGCAGTGGCACAATAAATTGCCTCTTCACTGTTAGCTATGTATGGCGGATTGCAAGTTGCAGTTTTAGCAAACTCGTTAAATGCTGCGATTCGGAATGCTTCATTCTCTCCATAAACCCAATATGGGACCTGTACCAACTTTAAGCCATTTCCATCAAGAACATTGCTGGTGTAAGTGGTTACTTCTCGAGTTACCACTTCCCAATCTTTTGAGTATCCATCCTGCAGAACAACAGTTACCTTCGGGGTATTAACTATTTTCTTCTTCTTCCATTCAGCCCAATTTGCAAGAATTGATTTCTCCAATTCTTTCTCAGTGACGTTTCCATATTTCGGAGTGTAAGTCGAAACAGAAATGGTCGTGGGAGTGATTCTAAATCCCAATTTGCGTCCCCACACCCCGTAGGTACACACCAAGTATTCATTTCCAAATGCGCTCTGACTATTTTCATTTGTGCAGAAGCGCCCAGGTGCAGGACTCGTACTGGAGATTTCATTTGGGTTATTCGGCTGTAACGGGCTTGGAGAGAATGAACTCTTCGGTGGAGTTGCTCCACTCGTACTATTCACTGAAGGCTGGGGAGTCGGGATTAAGACTCCTTTGTTCCAAATTAATTTCTTGCCAGATTTAACGCAGGTAAATTTCTTTCCCCCACTGTTTTGGGTAGCGCCGAGCTTTGTGCAACTACTGCCGGCTTTAGGTGGCGTGGCGAATCCTGGCGCAGGCAGACTGAAACAGAGTAAAAAGACGAAAAGAGAGAGGAGCGCCTTACGCATGGGTGCATTGTCCTAGGCGAGTGTTTAATGTGGGATTAGGCATTTTCTCCATGAAATAACCTTCTCACACCCTTCACATCTTTCTTGAACTAACCCTCTAGTAACCCTATTCGCCCAAAGTGATTTCTCCTATACATTTATGGAATGGAAAAGTCCGTATATGAATTGCGTATTTATCATGCAAACTCAGGGAAGATAGCAAAGCTGATTGAACGTTTCCGGGATCACACAGTCGATCTATTCGCTGATCACGGTATGGAGAGCGTCGCCTATTGGATTGCTGATGACGCACCGGATGATTTGATTTATGTCCTTAAACATTCTGGTGACCCCAAAGCTAACTGGGAGAAGTTTAGAAGCGATGAACGGTGGATCTCAGTAAAAGCTAATTCAGAGATTGATGGAGTCCTTGTTGGCTCTATTGACTCTCGTTACATGACACCAACCGATTTCTCTAGAATCAAATAGCTTCGACTAGGGGCCTTTAACTACGCCGCTCACGAGGGTCCATACCGCGGGGAGACCTCTTGGTACACCTTGTATTTCTGTCATTGTTGCGCTGGTGAGGTTAGCACTCGAGAGGTCAGCACCCGCAAGGTCAGCACCCGCAAGGTCAGCCCCCGTGAGGTTAGCTGAGCCAAAATTTGTATTCGTAAGAATGGCACCTGTGAATTTCACTCCAACCAGATAGGCGCTCCCAAAGTTCACATTTGTGAGATTCGCATTCGCAAGATTTGCGCCTTTGAGGTTTGCCTCCATGAGGCAGGTATTAGAGAGATTTGCACCCGCAAGGTTTGCGCCACTGAGATTGATTCCCGGTCCAATTAAATAGCCACCAACAATTTTCCAACAGGATGGAAGCACCTTGGGTGTTCCGATAATGCCGCCAGAGATAGCACCCTTGAGAATCGTGTCCCCGAGATTGTCATTTGCCAGAGTTGCACCTGCGAGATTCACTTGCGACAGGTTGGCGCCAGAAAGATTCTTTCCTGCAAGGTTTCTTCCACTCAAATCACATCCTGACCAATTTACTTTCGGCGCTGGGGCCGCCTTGCAGTTAGGCGTAGATGAGGCGGAGCTAGTAGAGGGTGCAGTAGCGGAAGCTGAGTAGATCAACCGACCAGTTACGAGTTTCCAACCAGTAGGAAGCACCTTGGGTGTTCCGGTAATTCCGCTCGCGACCACATTGGTGAGGATTGCATTCGGGAGGTTGGCATACATGAGATTTACACCTGTGAGGTTGGAACCCTTGAGATTGGCACCCGCGAGGCTCACCTTGTTGAGATTTGCTTTCGTGAGATTTGCTTTCGTGAGATTCGCCATATTGAGGTTTGCCCCACTGAGGCTCGCACTAGAGAGGTTCGCTCCCGCAAGGTTGGCACTCGTGAGGTTTACTCCTAGCAGGTCAGCTTTCGTCAGGTTTACTCCAGCGAGATTGGCGTTTGTGAGATTCGCAAAGAGTAGCTCTAGTGACGCGCTACAAGCGGTTGCCTTACACGTTTGATTGAATTTTGAATTAGTGAAATTCGAATTTGTAAGATTAGCGTTTGTGAGGTCTGCTCCCGCGAAGTCCAAACTCTTGAGATCCTGATTCGAGAGATTTATCCCTGTGAGGTTCGCTTTCCTAAAATTCACCTTTGTGAGATTTGCCCCTGTGAAGATCACTTGAGAGAGATTTGCCCCTGAGAGGTTTGCACCGGAAAGGTCTACACCGGAAAAATTCTGTCCAATGAATTCACAGCCAGACCAATTCACATTGGGGGCGGCCACTGCTTTGCAATCAGGAGTGCTTGGGGCGGCAGTCGCGGAGTTTGTTCCTCCAAAAAGTGTCATCGCTACAATAAGAGGGATTCCGCCTAAGACGGTTAAGGTTCTTTTGAGCGCGAGATTCTCTTTAGTGGGTAGCACGATGAGCCCTTTCGCATAAATTCTCAAAAGGAGCTCCGGAGGAGATTTGAGATGACTAATTTACCAGGAGGTAAGAGTAGGTCGACCCTATTTAATAGTTATATAGGCGTCGGGAGCGGATATATGGGTGCCAGTTTTGCTATCCCAACCGCCCACCAGCCATCAATTTTATGAGCACCCAAATCACTTACACTCTTGGTAAGTATTCGCAGAAATCTGAATCAGTGGTCTACACCTTGTTAGTTGGTGACGAAGCAGTTTCCACTCACTTCTCCAACGCACTTATCCCATCATGGCTAGTGCCGTGGGCCGGAAAGACGGCCGATTACGGCAATGCCACCGCTACTTCTGCGTCGTGGAACATACAGCCATCGTGGAAAGGTAAAGGCGTTTCCTAGTCATCGTGCCGAGTGATATCATGAGATATCACTCGGCACGAAAGGAAGTCCAATATGGCTGACCTACTCATCCGGGACCTTAACCCCGAGGTGCTCATTGCGCTCGATACAAACGCGGCACAACTGGGCATCTCAAGGGTGGAGTATGTACGACGTACCCTGTCCAACGAAGTCTCTTTCAACAGTGAATCTGTCACGGAGACTCATCTCGCCGGGCTACTTACACTCTTGCCAGATCTAGCAGATGAAAGCGTGATGAATAACGCGTGGCGATAGCCGGGTGGTTGATTGATAAGTCAGCCTTGGTACGGCTCAGTGATTCCCCCAATGCAAAGACTTGGGCATCTCGAATTGAAGCGGGCAAGGTGCGAATTTCGTCCATCACCCGACTTGAAATCGGATACTCCGCACGGTCAGCGCCGGATCTAGAAAGAGCATTTACATCTCTTCCCTTATCGAGAATGCGCGTTGAGCTACTTGCTCCAGCAATCGAAGAAAGAGCCTGGGAAGTTCTTAAGTTACTTGCCCAATCGGGGCACCATCGCGCACCATCGATTCCAGACCTACTCATTGCCGCCACAGCTGAGAGGTTGGGAATCACAGTCCTTCATCTCGACAAAGACTTCGAGATTATTCGCAAGGTAACTTCTCAACCGATGGAGCGACTCAAAGTTTGAGCGTCGTAATTAGAAAGTGGGATCGGTAACCACGATCTGTCCATTGATTTCACTGACTGGATAGGACATGAGGGATCTGCGAGCTGGTCCTCGAAGAACTGCGCCGGTGGATCGGTTGAAGAAAGAGTTATGGCAGTAGCACGCTAGTTGGTCCTTATCAACTTCGACCGCACAACCTTCGTGCGTACACTCGTTGTCGAAAGCCACTAAACCTTGCGCTGATCGGGTAATCACAAAACCCTTAGATTGACCGGAAGAAGTGCGCATCAAAAATATCTTGCTGGTGCCATCTGCCACCTCGCTACTTGCACCCATAATCACCTGGCCAGTGGCATTCGTTGCTGGTGGAGTCGCCGTTGCGGTAGGCGTAGAAGTCGGCGCTGATGTGGGAATGGCTACACCTTTATTCCACACGATCTTCTTACCGGATTTGATGGCGGTGTACTTTTTTCCTCGCCACACAATCGTCTGCCCGACTTTCTTGGGTACGAGGGTGGGGCCCGTGGCGGCCAATGCCTCTCCACCTATTAAAGAGGTGAGTACTCCGGTTACACCCGCCAATATCTGTCGCCTCGAGATCATGGGATAAAAGTACAATGTGAAGCCAATTTCGACCAATCAAATCCTCATCTTGCTGAATTCCATACATATAAATAGACTGAAAATACAAAGTCTGAAATTTCTGAGGATGGTTTGTAATGAAAGCGCTCGTTATCGGCGCCGGTGGAGTAGGGCGAGCGATCGCCAACATTGCTTCTCGCAGGAAATTTATCACTTCCATGATCATCGCGGATAAGAATTTGGCCCGCGCAGAGTCGGCCGTCGAGCGCCTCAACGACTCACGCTTCTCAGCTGCCATGGTTAATGCCGCGGAACTTGAAGATATTCGCGAGCTCATTCGAAAGTCCGCTCCCGATGTCGTAATCAACGCGGTTGATCCGCGTTTTGTGATGCCGATCTTCCTTGCGTGCGAAATCGAAAACCGAAATTACATCGACATGGCAATGTCGCTCTCTCGTCCGCACCCGCACTACCCCAACACTGAGACTGGTGTGAAGCTAGGCGATGAGCAATTTGCGCGTGACTGGAATTGGAGTGAGCGCGGTATCTACGCACTTGTTGGTATGGGCATTGAGCCCGGCATGAGTGATGTATTTGCACGTTATGCCAATGATTATCTATTCAGTCGTATCGATTCCATCACGATTCTCGACGGTTCTAACATTGTCGTCGAAGGCCACAACTTTGCGCCCTCGTTCTCTATCTGGACCACCATCGAAGAGTGCCTCAACCCACCCATCATTTGGGAAGATGGCCGCGGTTGGTACACCACCGAACCATTTAGCGGTATCGAGGTCTTTGATTTTCCTGAAGGTATTGGCCCAGTCGAGTGTGTGAACGTGGAACACGAAGAAGTCATTCTTATTCCGCAGAAGATCGACGCTAAGAAGGTTAACTTCAAGTACGGTCTTGGTGCGCAATTCATCACCACACTCAAAACCATTCACATGCTCGGCATTGATCGCAAGGAAACCGTTGACGTACAAGGCGTAGCAGTCTCTCCGCGTGATCTCCTCACCGCATCTCTGCCAGACCCCGCCACTTTGGGGGAGCGGATGAAGGGTAAAACCTGCGCCGGCGCTCTTGTGAAGGGACTTAACAAAGAGGGCGAGCCTTATGCCTGCTACCTCTACAACGTGGTGGACAACGCCTGGTCGATGAAGGAGTACGGCGACCAAGCCGTGGTCTGGCAGACGGCGATCAACCCCGTTATCGCGATGGAACTCATCCATTCAAAGGTGTGGCAACCATCGGGTGTTGCGGGCCCCGAGTGGTTTGAGCCGAAGCCATTCCTTGATTTGCTTGAGTCGTATCAAACATCGTGGAATATCCGCGAAGAAGACTCCTCTGGAATCGTTAAATAACTTCGCTGAAGTCTGACCATGCTTGGCTCTGGCCGGTGGTGATCTTCTCTACCATTGCGCGGCCGAGGAGTGCGCCCACTACATTTCCGGTGCCGCAGTAGGCCCCGATTGCATAAACGCCTGGCATCACTTCGCGTGTGATAGGGAGTCCCGATTTCGTGTAGCTTACCGTCGCTGCCCACCGGTGTTCGACGGGAGCAGTGATTCCTAAGCCTTTGATTCTTTCGT
>JAPLBA010000147.1 GCA_026393015.1 Actinomycetota bacterium | reverse complement strand
GGCTGGGGCACTTGCTGGTTCCGCGCTGGAATTAGATCCAAAGCGGAGCGCGCTTGAACTTGGATTTACTGACGCAGTCGCCAACTCGATCGACGCTGTCAGCGATCGTGACTTTGCTGCAGAAGCCGCATTCGTCTTCGCTTTGGTTGGCGTGCACCTCTCTCGAATCGGAGAGGAGTGGTGTCTTTATGCATCGAAGGAATTTGGCTGGGTCAATCTTGCAGATGCTTATTCGACTGGTTCCAGCATCATGCCTCAGAAGAAGAATCCTGATGTTGCTGAATTGGCACGTGGAAAGAGTGGACGGCTTATCGGAAATGTGGTCACCATCCTTGCGGTGCTTAAAGGGCTGCCCTTCGCCTATAACCGCGACCTCCAAGAGGATAAAGAGCCACTTTTCGACTCAATAGATACTTTGACGGTGCTGCTCCCCGCAATCACTGGGATGATCCTGACAAGCACTTTCAACGTCGATGTGATTGTAAAATCTGCACCTACTGGATATTCATTAGCCACCGAGATTGCAGACTGGCTAGTTGTAAGGGGCATGGCCTTTCGCACTGCTCACGAAGTCGCGGGAACTTGCGTACGACAATGTGAAGCATCGGGCATTGATTTAGATCAACTCTCAGATGCAGAGCTTGCGCAAATTAATCCGAAGCTCACGCCCGAAGTTCGTCAGGTGTTACACGTTGACGGAGCGATAGCCGGTAGGTCACGGTTTGGTGGGACGGCGCCGGCTGCGGTTTTTCTGCAGATTGCTGCGCTCAAATCTGAAACTTCCAGAACACGAGCCTGGGCAGAGTTAAAACTCGCCTCCACACTCTGATCTCACCCCGTAGAATCGGGAGAAAGAATGGAGCAAGCGTGAGCATGAGCGGCGTTGAGATCTTCAAAGAGTTTCGTTGGCGCGGGCTCATTGCCCAAAGCACTGATGAGGCTGCGCTCATAGAGGCTTTTGATAAGGGGCCTGTCACTGCTTACATTGGGTTTGATCCGACCGCTCCCAGCCTTCATGTAGGGAACTTGGTTGTGCTACTGGTTCTTCGTCGTTTGCAATTGGCCGGCCATCGCCCTATCGCATTGGTGGGTGGAGCTACTGGCCTGGTGGGGGATCCGAGTGGTCGCTCGGCTGAACGCTCGCTCAATGACGAAGAAATTGTTGAGCAGTGGGTGGCCCGAATCCGTCTGCAACTCGAACGTTTTCTCTCTTTCGATGATTCACCTACGGGCGCGCTAGTTGCAAATAATTATGACTGGACGAAGGACATTTCCGCGCTGGAATTCTTGCGAGATATTGGTAAGCACTTCTCAGTAAATCAAATGCTTGCGAAAGATTCAGTCTCTGCACGGCTTGAAGGTGGCGGAATTTCATACACAGAGTTTTCTTATCAAGTCTTACAATCCCTTGATTTCCTTGAACTTTATCGCCGCCATAACTGCGTGCTGCAGATGGGTGGTAGCGATCAATGGGGAAACATCACCGCGGGTCTAGATCTCATAAGGCGGGTAGATCAGGGCAGTGCGCATGCACTGACTGTTCCGCTGATGACAAAGGCTGATGGCGGCAAATTCGGTAAGACCGCCAGCGGCACGATTTGGCTCGACCCGGAGATGACATCGCCTTACGCGTTTTATCAAAACTGGATCGCCACGGATGACCGCGACGTGGTGCC
>JAPLBA010000057.1 GCA_026393015.1 Actinomycetota bacterium | reverse complement strand
ACTGCTACTTACTGGAACGCTCATCATGCCCAGCAGCGCGGAATCACAGATGCTTGAGCCACGTGCGATGTTGAAGTTGGTACCACCTACGACTCCGAATCACGTGATGATTTACTTCTCTGAAAATCAAGTGAACTTCCGTTCTTTCACTTCAGCTTCTAACGAGACCGGTGAGCAACTTCTCTGCACAGAGTCAACCGATACCAAGTGTGCACCGACACTCGCCAGCAAGTGGACTCGCTTTGGTGCGGATTCCTCAGTTGGTAATTGCGCGATTGCCCCGGAATCAATCTGTGTCCGCTCATTCGATTTAGTTGCTAACGACGGCACTGTGAGTGCGGGTGTTCCGACGGAGCGCGTTCATAAGCACGACGGGGGAGTTGCTTCCACATACGACGGAAGGACCAATCTGGGATTTGCCGGTGGCTCTTCACCTTGGACGTGGACGATTGGCACTGGTGATAGCGCCATTGAGTATCTGGTGATTGGCGTTCTCGGTCAATCAATGATGGTGCGCAATGGCTCATGGGACGTAGCTGATAAGAATTTGCGTTTTGCCATCTTCCCCGTGAAGCGCGTTCTGGGCGAGCGCTACAAAGAATTTGCCACGGAAGACGGCTGTGTAGCAACCGATGATGGCGTCTGCTATGTACGCCAACCATTCGCGAAGAACTTGCGCTTTAAAGTGGCGCTGCGTCTTCCTATCTCAATGTCCGGGTGGCTCAACGGGCGCCTGCGCCAACCGAGTGCATATATTGATAGTTACAACGCCAACTATTCAGATCTCGTAGTGGAAGCGGCGCCGACAGAGGAGATTGTCGCCGGTGGCTGGGTTCCTATTGATGCTAATGCAGATGCCGTCATGAAGCGCTGGGGTTTCTATCAATCCGCTGCGATAACGAATAATAATTACGACGTACCGTCCATCAACCCTGATGATGTCGAGGCGGTAAATACTTTCAATACCTTCTCGTCGGTACTCGGCGATAAGGCGCTGAGTAATTACCTCGCGTGGCGACTCAATACTTCCTCACATGTTGATGCCGCTCCGATGCCCGCACCAGGGCCGAACCCGACACCTATGCCCGTACCAATGACGAATTGCAACACTGGAAAGGGAATTCAAGGGATCGTGGCAACAAATGCCGCGGTGTATGACCCGGGCGCACCCACTTTTGATCAATCGACTTCTACATTAAATTATCGAGTCGCTGCGCCCCACCTGGCTAGTGACGGTACCGATAATTTAGGAACGTACGGATTTTCGATGCGTGCCGATCTCATTAAGTGTTACTACGGGATCTCTACTCTGCCCACGTCGGCATCTGTTTCCATCACTTATGGAACAGGTAGCGAACCGAAAATTTCCACGGTCGACCTCAAGGTGACGCGCGACTGGGTTTATCTCAATGCCAGTAACTTCACTTACTCGTCGCCTACGTTGAAAGTGAAGTTAACCGCACCACCTGCTCCGGTGCCGGTCGTCACTCCGGCTCCGGTAGCACCCGCCCCCGTGGTGGCTCCTGCTCAAGTTGTTGCAAAGCCCGTATTGAAATCGATTACCTGTATGAAGGGAAAGACGAAGAAGGTCGTGAAAGCGGTCTCGCCAAAGTGTCCGATGGGTTACAAGAAAGTCGCTTAGCCCCGCACGCCAATCTCGTGCAAGATGCGGGCTGATTCGACTTCGTCGCTATCAACGAGATTCGCACTCAGTTTGACGATCACGGTTCTCTGAATCGGAAGCGCCATCACGATCTGCTCGTGCAACCCCAGCATCATCGAAGTATTGGCGTAGGGATGCCAGACAAAACCGCCGTAGCCCCAGTTGTGATCGAGGGCTTCCATCGGGGCCCATAGTCTTGCAAGCCATTGAGTATCTACTTGTGCTGATGGCGCGAGCAAGAGCGTGCCGAGTTTGACGTAATCACGCGCCGCCGCGTTGTAGCAACAGAAGGCCTTCTCGATTCCGCCGTTCACATCAGTACTCCACGATGCGGCGTACTCAGCACCTAGTGGTTGCCAGAGACGCTCTTCCGCAAGTTGCACAAGTGATTTTCCGGAGATTTTGCGCAGCACCATTCCCACCATCTGGGTATCAATGCTGCGGTAATCGGCCTTGGTGCCGGGTTCAAAGAGCATCTTGCGGTGATTCTTAATGAAGTAATTCATGTCAGTAGTTGCATACATCTGAGCGATGGATCGTCCCCACCCGGATGGTCCCGACGGGTAATCATCGGGAACGTCAATACCACTGCGCATATCGAGGAGATCGCCGACGGTGATCTTGTCGTAGGAGGTACCGGTCTTCCACTCAGGGAGGATGTCAACGAGTTTGTCGCTCTCCTTGAGCTTTCCTTCTGCAATGAATTGTCCTGCAAGAATCGAGACAACACTCTTAGCTACCGAGTACGAAGGAAGCTTTTGATCCTTACTGATTCCAGAGGCGTACCACTCGTGGGTGAGTTTGCCGTCACGATAGATCAAGAGTGCGTTGGTGGCGGTGGTCTTGAGGTACTCATCGAAGGTGATGGTCTTCCCGCGGAAGACCACAGTTTGTGGAAGCGTCTCTTGCGCGCCCACTTCTAATGGTTTGGGGGAAGAACTTGCTGCGATAGGACTTGAGTTCATGTACTTAGGAGTATCGGTAGCGGCAGCGAAACCCACCCGTGCTACTTGAATGGGGTTCGGGTAACGGACACCTGCGAGCACGATCCAGAGCAGTACGAAGATCGTGATGAGCGCGATGACGGTACGGCGGAGGAAGCGAACCAAGAACATAGCTACCTTCCGAGGGAGAATTCAGTGGATGAGGTGGAACGTGCCACCACCTTACCCCTGGAGATCACCACTTTCGGGGGGAGATGATGATTCAGCACTTCGTGTACATCGTCGTGTGAGTGCACGAGCAGATCGGCGGCTGCGCCCTCAGTAATTTTCTTAGGTGTTGCACCGATAGCGCGCGAGGCGCGCTCAGTGATCATGTCAAAGAGATTTTCCATCCGCACTCTCGTGTTAGCGCCGAGAATGTGCGCAGAGAGGAAGGCGATCTCGAGCATGTTGTAGCGGCCCCAGGGATAGTACGGATCTTCAATGTCATCGTGGCCAATGCCAACGGCCTGTCCCATGTCGAAGAGTTCCAGGGCGCGCAGGTGAAGCGGCCCGGTATGCGGATCGGTGATGAAACCCATCTGTGCTTGCTCGGCGAGCGCGGCCAACCTGCGGAAGGTCGGTTCGGGGTAGAGCGCCATCGCACGCGCGTGACAGCTGGTGACTTTTCCTTCTAGCCCGTACTCAAGTGCGGCGACCGCAAGCATTTCACTGGTACGCAAGTTGGCATCGCCGGCATCGTCGTTGAGCATGGCTAGACGAGTCCCATGCTTTTGTGCCAACTTGGCCATCCGAGTCACATGTTCTTGTGATTGCGCATCTGTGTATTCAATCCACGGAATACCACCGACCACGTCGGCACCTAACTTCATCGCTTCTTGTACATACTCTTCAGCACCTGGATCGCGGAGCAGGCCGTCTTGCGGGAATGCCACCACCTCAATTTTGATGACATCTTTGAGTTCATCGCGCACGCGCATGACGCCCTTGATGCCTTCAAGCCGTGCCTTCGTGTCAGTATCTACAAATGCTTGGATGTGGAGCACGCCATGCTTAATCGCGTTGAGTGCGGCGGCCTTAGCGTTGTCGTAGATCCAACTCTCGTGATACTTCTCTTTGATCTTCGATGCGAGCTCGATGCCTGTCATTGCGCCACCCATGGTTCCGGTGCCGTACTCACCGATAGTCGCGTCACCAAATGAGCGGTACGTGTAGACCTTGCAGAGATGCATGTGACCGTCAACGAACGATGTTGATACGAGTGCGCCTTCTGCATCGATGGTTTCCCCGCCGGCGAGTGGCTCTTTCGAGATCGCGGAGATCTTCCCGCGAGTGATTCCCAGGTGAGCAGGGCCGTCGTGGCCACGGAGGCGTGCATTATTGATTACCAGATCAAATGAGGTCATGGATAGATCTAATCATGATCCAAAGTTAGGCGGGTACCCTTAGCCCATGGTGATTGCGGAATTAGCCGGCAGAGCGCGCTCCGCCGCGCGGGCCCTGGCAGTAGCCACCCGGGCAGAGAAGGACGCGGCGCTCCTAGCGATGGCCGACGCGTTAGAGGCGCGCACCTCTGAAATTCTGGCCGCCAACGCCCTCGATGTAGCCGCCGCAGAGAGCGCGGATAGCACCGGGCAATACCTTGATCGTCTCACTCTTACTTCTGCTCGCGTCACTTCGATGGCGAATGGATTGCGCCAAGTTGCGAGCCTTGCCGATCCGATTGGCGAAGTGATTCGCGATAACACCATGGCTAATGGTTTGAAGATTCGCCAAGTGCGTGTGCCCTTTGGTGTAGTCGGCATGATCTACGAGGCTCGTCCCAACGTCACTGTCGATGCGGCAGGTATTACCTTGAAGTCTGGCAACGCTGTCCTACTGCGTGGATCTTCGTCGGCGTCCAAGAGCAATGCCATTTTGGTAGAGGTGATGCGCGCTGCGCTTGCGACCACTTCGCTACCAGCAGATGTCGTACAGCTCGTACCTTCTGATGATCATGCCACCGTGAAAGAGTTACTCACCGCCCGCGGACTAGTTGACCTAGTGATTCCACGTGGGGGAGCGAGCCTTATTCGTCGAGTGGTCGAAGAGAGCACCGTTCCAGTAATCGAAACTGGAGTCGGTAATTGTCATGTCTATGTCGATGAGTTTGCTGATCTCGAAAAGGCAGTAGCTATCGTGATCAACTCAAAGGTGCATCGACCTAGTGTCTGCAATGCTGCGGAGACTCTCTTAGTGCACGAAAAGATAGCGAGCGCATTCCTCCCGCGCATCACTTCCGAACTCATCGCATCTGGCGTCACCATTCATGGCGACGCGGCATTCCTGGCATGTGACTCACACGTGGTGGCGGCCGAGGCTGATGATTGGGAAATCGAATACGGCGCTCTCGAGATCGCTGCCCGCGTGGTTTCTTCCTTGGATGAGGCAGTAGAGCACATTCGCACCCATGGCACCCAACACACTGAAGCGATTGTCACGGAGTCTGCACCGGCTGCCCAACGGTTTGTGGCACACCTCGATAGCGCCGCCATCATGATCAACGCCTCGACCCGCTTTACCGATGGTGAAGAATTTGGCTTTGGCGCCGAAATCGGGATCTCCACCCAGAAATTGCATGCCCGTGGCCCGATGGGGCTCACTGAAATGACCAGTACCACATGGATCGTGAGCGGCGAGGGTCAGATTCGGGGCTAGTCCCTGGCTAGACTGATGCTCATGTTCCATCTCCTTGCAGAAGAAGCCAAGCGCCAGATGTCAGCGCCCTCGGTTGCCTTTGGCATCGTGGCCTTTGGTGTACTCGCCTTCGGTCTTTACGTCGTATTACGTCAAGACGTAGACAAGTAACCGGGATGAGTGCGGAAAACGCGCTCGCCTCGCGCCATGTCGCGCTCTTTGGCGGCACCTTTGATCCTATTCATCACACCCATCGCGCCATCATCGATGCAGTTCTTGATACCGGTCTGGTTGATTTAGTTCTTGTCATTCCGAATCGGGATCCTTGGCAGAAAAGTGAAGTCATCGCCTCGGCGCAGGATCGGTTAGAAATGTGCCGATTAGTTCTCGGGTCGCACGCAGATGTAGAAATCTCTGACATCGAAATTCGTCGCGGTGGACCTTCTTACACTATCGATACCGTGCGCGAGCTGGCCCTGCTGCATCCGGAGTGGAAGATGTCTCTGGTGCTAGGTGCAGATTCGATTGCCACTTTTCATTCCTGGCACTTAGCAAACGATCTCTCTCAATTAGTGGAGATCTTGGGAATTGCTCGCCCAGGCCACGAGTTTCATTCAGGTGCGCCTCTACCGCACCCGCTTCGGATCAATCGAGTGGAGATGAGGGAGAGTACGCTCTCTGCCACTGAAATTCGCGCTGAACTCAATGCCGGTCGTGTTCCTCCAGGCTTAAATCCCGCTGTTCTGCACTACATTCATACACATTCACTTTATGTGGGAGACTAAACCCCTCATGACAGCCTCCTCAGTAGCGCGTACCAGCGCCAAAGTCGCAGTAGCCGCCGCGCTCGACAAAATTGCCACCGAAGTCATCGCCTTAGATGTATCGGAACATTTTGCACTGTCCGACATCTTCGTCATTGCCAGCGGCAACAACGAACCGCAAGTCAATGCCATCATCGATGAAATGGAGCGCAAGCTTCTCGAGATTGGTGAGAAGGCGATTCGGCGCGAAGGCGCGCGTGAAGGACGTTGGGTGCTTCTTGATTACGGCGACATGATCATTCACGTGATGCACTTTGAAGAGCGCGCCTATTACGACTTAGAGCGCCTCTGGAAGGATTGTCCTCGTATCACTTTTGACGAATTGACTGCTTCAAGTGGCGCGTAAGATTCTCATCTGGCGTCACGGTCGCACTGCTTGGAATCTCGAGAATCGCTTCCAAGGGCATACGGATATTCCACTTGATGACACCGGCATGGCGCAGGCGGCGCGTGCTGCTGCGCTGCTCGCCTCTTTCTCCCCGCACACCATTCTTTGTAGCGATCTTGGACGTGCGAGACAAACGGCAGCACCCTTAATTGCGTTAACTGGGTTAACAGCGATCATCGAGCCAGGTATCCGAGAAACCCACGGAGGTGAATGGGAAGGGCGCACAGGTGAGGAAATTCGAAGCACGGATGCAGTGAATTTTACTCGGTGGATCAATAGTGAAAATGTGATTGCCGGCGGCACGGGAGAGCGACGGAGCGAAGTAGCCGAGCGGGCAGTTGCGGCCATCGAGCGAGCTCTTGAATCCCTCCCCAATGATGAGACATTGATTGCAGTTACTCACGGCGGTACCGCACGTTGCGTGATCGCTACCCTGCTTGGCCTGCCGGCCGATGCTTGGGGCGCCATCGGTGGCTTGGCGAATTGTTCCTGGTCAGTGCTGGAAGAGATTCACCGACCAGATGGCGGCCGTGGGTGGCGCCTGGTGGAACATAACGCCGGCACCTTGCCCGAGCCCGTTCTGGGCGAAGAATCTG
Source organism: Actinomycetota bacterium (assembly GCA_026393015.1). Taxonomy (GTDB): domain Bacteria; phylum Actinomycetota; class Actinomycetes; order Nanopelagicales; family Nanopelagicaceae. The sequence goes on along the minus strand of JAPLBA010000057.1, from coordinate 22,649 downwards.
GTCGATCGCTGCCCTAAAGCCAGCCCGGCTCAGGCGGAAAATGCCATTCGGCTGAATTGGTATTAATGCGGACTTCGGCTATGTTGGCGATTCCGGGGCTGTGGCGCAGCTGGTAGCGCACCTGCATGGCATGCAGGGGGTCAGGGGTTCAAGTCCCCTCAGCTCCACTCAAAGAGTGGTTACTTCGGCATGAATGGGGAGCGATCATGGCAATCATCTCTCCCGTTCCACATCGATGGGATGCCAGAGCTATCCCAGATCTCCACGGCAAACGGTTTCTTGTCACTGGTGGAAATTCAGGTTTAGGTTTTGAAACAGTGCGCGTCTTGGCCGCTCATGGTGGCGAAGTCATCATGGCCAGTCGCGACCTTGCGAAAGCCGAGGCTGCCGCTTCAAGGATTCGTGGCAATGTCGTCATCGCTGAGTTGGATCTCGCAGACCTTTCTTCCGTTGAAACTTTCACTCGCGAATTCACCTGGGACCGCCTTGATGCATTGATATTGAATGCTGGTGTGATGGCGACCCCGCTTCGCCATACTGTCGATGGATTCGAATTACAGATCGGCACCAATCACTTAGGCCACTTCGCGCTTGGGGCACGTTTATTACATAAACTTGGTGGCGCGCGCGTGGTCTCGGTGTCGAGCATGGCGCATCGGATGGCTGATTTTGATCAGAGCCATCTCAAAGAGCAAATATGGATGAAGGGTGATGATGCACTCAAGTACAACGCATGGAAAACCTATGGACGCAGTAAATTAGCAAACCTTCTCTTCACGCATGAATTGCAACGTCGAAGCGATGCTGCAGGATGGGGCATTACTGCACTCGCCGCACACCCTGGTTGGTCGAACACAAACCTTCAGATGGTAGCTCCGGAGATGAAGGGCCAAAGCGTGGCAACCAGTGCGTCATCTCTCGTCAATAAAGTATTTGCACAATCGGCTGCAATGGGTGCGCTCCCTACCTTGGCTGCTGCGCTCCTGCCCGCATTGCCGGGCGGTACCTACCTCGGCCCCGATGGTCTAGGGGAGATGCGTGGCTATCCCAAACTGGTCAGAGCACGTGATATTGCCTACGACCCAGGCTTAGCGGGAGCGCTCTGGGGGATCAGCGAGGATCTCACCGGGCTTTCCTGGCGGGTACTCTTTGAACCCTGATGAGTGAGAATTTAGAGCCAGCCAAGCGCGAGGGTTACGACGTCCACGGAGTCCAGGAGAAGTGGCTTCCGGTCTGGGATGAGATTGCCCCCTTCCGTTCGGGTCGGGCAGATGACCTCCGGCCGAAGAAGTACGTGCTCGACATGTTCCCTTATCCGTCCGGTGACCTACACATGGGCCATGCCGAGGCATATGCACTCGGCGACGTGGTGGCTCGCTACTGGGTGCAACGTGGTTTCAACGTGATGCATCCGATCGGTTGGGATGCCTTTGGTCTTCCGGCCGAGAACGCTGCAATCAAGCGCAATGAATCTCCAGGAATCTGGACCTATGAAAATATCGCGGTACAAAAAGCTTCGATGCGACGTTTTGCATGTTCGTTCGACTGGGATCGCGTACTCCATACGTGTGACCCCGAGTATTACAAATGGAATCAATGGCTCTTCTTGCAAATGTTCAAGAAGGGGCTTGCCTATCGCAAAGCTTCGGCGGTCAACTGGTGCCCTTCTTGCCAAACCGTGCTTGCGAACGAACAAGTAGTCGGCGGTGAGTGCGAGCGTTGCGATACACCCGTCACGAAGAAGAAATTAACCCAGTGGTATTTCAAAATTACTGATTATGCAGATCGCCTTCTTGATGACATGGAGCAACTCGAAGGCAAGTGGCCGGAGAAAGTCCTCACTATGCAACGCAACTGGGTGGGGCGTTCTGCCGGTGCTGACGTGGTCTTCCAAATCGAAGGGCGCAAAGATCCGGTCACGATTTACACCACACGTCCCGACACGCTTTATGGCGCTACCTTCTTCGTAGTTGCAGCTGACGGAGATCTTGCTGCAGAACTTGCCGCCGATTCATCTGCCAAGCAAGCCTTTGATGATTACCTAGTAACCGTAAAACAAACGAGTGAAGTGGATCGTCTCTCCACCGATCGTCCAAAGACTGGCGTTTTCCTCGAGCGTTATGCCATTAACCCGGTAAACGGCGAGAAACTTCCCATCTGGGCGAGTGATTATGTGCTCGCTGATTACGGTCACGGTGCGATCATGGCAGTTCCTGCGCACGATCAACGCGACTTAGATTTTGCGCGCGAAATGAAACTTCCGGTACGTATCGTGGTGGCCAGCGAAGAACCGGATCCTATTGAGAGCGGTGTCGCCACTGCGGGTAATGGCGTGTTGGTGAACTCTGGTGATCTCAATGGTCTTTCCAAAGTCGAAGCCATTGACAAGATCACTGCGCAACTTGAAAGTAAGAACTTGGGCAAGACTGCAAAGAATTACCGTCTCCGCGATTGGCTCATTTCTCGCCAACGTTATTGGGGCACGCCTATCCCGATCATTCACTGCCCCAGGTGTGGGGAAGTTGCGGATGAAAACTTGCCAGTACTTCTTCCCGATGCGAAGGGATTAGATCTCAAACCTAAAGGCACCTCACCACTCGGCGGCGCTCGTGATTGGGTAGAGGTGAAGTGCCCTACGTGTGGCGGTGATGCAGAGCGCGATACCGACACCATGGATACCTTTGTGGATTCATCGTGGTACTTCCTGCGCTACACGAGCAATACTCGCGACGATGTGCCTTTCGACCTTGAAGCTGTAAAGACCTGGATGCCGGTTGATCAATATGTCGGTGGCGTCACGCACGCAATCTTGCATCTCCTTTACAGTCGCTTCTTCACTAAAGTCTTGCATGATCTTGGAATGCTCGACTTCGACGAACCTTTCACTCGCCTACTCAATCAAGGCATGGTGGTAATGGACGGTTCTGCTATGAGCAAGAGTCGTGGCAACCTCGTTCGCCTCTCAGATGAACTCGCCGTGCACGGCGTTGATGCGATTCGTCTCTCTATGGTTTTTTCGGGACCTCCCGAAGACGATGTCGATTGGGCAGAAGTATCGCCTGGCGGTTCCGCTAAATTCTTATCACGCGCTTGGCGCCTCTCCGGTGATATCACTAGCCCGGTAGGAGTGGATTTCACCAAGGGCGATGTCGCGCTTCGCAAGATCACCCACAAGACACTTCATGAAGCTGCACAAGCCGTGGAATCATTCAAATTCAATGTGGCGGTCGCTCGCGTGATGGAACTTGTTAATGCGGCACGCAAAGCGATCGACTCTGGCGCTGGTCCAGCAGATTCAGCTTCACGTGAAGCAGCCGAGACTGTTGCCATTATCTTGTCTCTGGTAGCTCCATACACTGCAGAAGAGATGTGGGATCGTCTGGGGCATGAGCCCACCGTGGCTCTCGCTGGCTGGCCGACAGTTGATCCCGCACTTCTGGTTCAGAATTCTGTTATCTGCGTCGTGCAAGTGAACGGAAAGATTCGCGAACGCCTCGAAATCTCACCAGACATCAGCGAAGCTGATCTTCACGCTCTCGCCATGTCGGCAGAGGAAGTTAAGAAGAGTATTGGTGATGCGGAAATCAAGAACATCATTGTTCGAGCACCGAAGCTTGTAAACATAGTGATCTGAGGGGCTACTTATGCGCACTCTCATTGTTACTGACTCCACGGCATACATTCCGACTGATTATGCACTCCGCTTAGGTATCGAAGTCATACCATTGCAAGTACTTATCGGTGACAAGTCATATGAAGAGGGCGGCGAAGGCGCGGAAGCCGTGTTGACGGCGCTTCGTCAAGGCATTCTGGCCACCACCTCAAAACCAACGCCAGAGCGCTTTCTGGAAACATACCGACGAGCAGCATCGCAAGGTTATGACGCAGTGGTCAGCATTCACTTATCGAAGGCCATTTCTGGAACTTATGACTCTGCGCTCTTGGCTGCCTCGCAAGCCCCCATTCCCGTACACGTTGTCGATTCCAAATCCCTCGCCATGGGATTAGGTTTTGCCGCCATCTCGGCAGCCCACGCCGCCGAAGAAGAAATTGATGCAAGGGAGATTGTGCAGATTGCCACCACGCGCGCTCATGCGACTGTCTCTTATTTCACGGTCGCCACGTTGGAGCAACTTCGTCGCAGTGGTCGGATCTCGCGCGGTAAGGCTCTGGTGGCAAGTGCGCTGGCTATTCGCCCGATCCTCACCATGGAAGATGGCGAAATCGTAGCTTTCGAAAAAGTGCGCACCAGTAGTAAAGCAATTGAACGAATCGAAGAGTTAGCCATTAATGCGGCGCGCGGTCGATCCGTTGACCTTGCAGTGCATCACTTAGGGGCACTTGACCTGGCGAATGCCGTCGCAGAATCAATTCAAGGGGGGCTTGCCGCAGATGGTTTGGTCTCCGAGGTGATTGTCAGCGAAGTGGGCGCCGTCGTCGGCGCGCATACTGGACCTGGCATGATTGCTGTTGTAATTTCACCCCGTATCTAAAGTTCACCTCGTATCTAAAGTTGACCGCAATGAGGGAGTTTCCTTGAATCGTCGAATCACATCCACGCTTATCGTGTTGGCACTTATTGCTTCATCAACTCTCGCAGGCTGCTCCTCAAAAGCTGATCCGTCGGCGATGCGGTCGGAGTGTTCTAAGATTGCAGATATCCTCGGAGTAGTTCTTGAAGATCTCGTCACGATCAATGACGGACTCGGGCAACTCGATGTAAGCCAATTTACAGAGCGCCGCAACAATTTGCAGGATCAGCAGAAGAAACTTTCAGCATTAGATATTACTGATGGCATTCTCGCCAATGATGTGAAGAATATGTCGGGGGCCCTGCAGGTGGTCATTGATGATCTCGGTAGGATTGCTAAGGATGGTCCAGCCGCGATCTCTTCGACGGCTTCTGATATCGATAAGCTCACCGCTACGGCCGAGCGCGTCACTGGAAGTTGCTTGTAACGATCATGCCCTCACGCTGTGTGAGTGCAAGGAGATCTCTTCCACACCCCCACACCTGCTTAGATTTTCGGTGCGCTCGGAGAAGTAGCCTCCCAGCATGCCCGCCTTACTCCTGCGCCTACCTACAGCAAGTGCAGAGCTCACCACTCTCTTAGAACCCGAGGACGTGGTGGTGCCCACTCTGCGCGAACGCCTCGCACTCTCCCCGCGCAATTTAGTCGGGCTCGGCGTCATTTTGCTCTTTGCACTGCTCTTTGCGGGGTGGCTCTTCTTTTCGGCTGCCCCTGCGCAAGTATCTGTGGGCTCTCGACCTGAAATTTCCCAGCCCGCGCCTGTTGTTGCGCCTCTTCCCACCGAAATTGTGGTCGATGTTTCTGGAAAAGTGCGCCATCCAGGCGTTTATCACTTATCCACGGGCGCGCGCGCCGAAGATGCCCTCATGGCGGCCGGCGGCGCCTTGCCAGGAGTCGATCTCTCTTCCGTCAATCAAGCAGAAATATTGGCAGATGGCACTCAACTCTTAGTCGGCATCACGGCTTCGGCTAGCGGTGGCGGCGTTCTCAGTTTGAATCATGCCAGTGCAACCGAACTAGATTCATTGCCCGGTGTGGGACCGGTACTTGCTGGACGAATCGTCTCCTGGCGCAAAGCGCACGGACGTTTTACTTCCATAGAGCAATTGCGAGACGTGGGCGGCGTGGGCGATGCGAAGTTTGCCGATCTCAAATCTCTTATCCGACTTTAGAATTCAGATTGCCTCTTGGGGTGATCTTCGGCTCCTTGTTCTTTCGCTAGCCATCTGGAGCGGAGTCCTTCTTTCAAACGGCATCGGCTTTCTACTTTCATTCGCGGTGCTTGCTCTTATCTCGCTCGCAACACTCTTCATACGTGTTGTGAGAGTGGAGCACTCTCGCATAGTGCTCCTGCTCCTTTCTATGTCGCTCGTGGGCGGTGCCTTGCTGCACTTTCGCGCTCTTCCACTGGAGAGTCTTGCTCCCTACATAGGGAAGAACGTTTCGGTAGAAGTGGTGGTGACAGGGGACTCGGTAGCCAGATCGCAACGGTTCGGGTCGGTTATCGCTGCCAGTTTTCGTACCCCTGCACGTTTAGAAGTGTTGAAGTATGAAGGAAGTGAAATCAGACTTCGCATTCCGGTGTCCGTGATGACCTCACGAGGGGATTTCATTCCGAGTGCCAGAATCTCTTTCGATGCGCGGGTGATTGCGCCACGCGGAGCAATTGCTGGCACGCTCATTGCCAAGGGAAAAGTGAGCCTTCTTGGTGAGCCGACGCACTTACAGAATTCTGCGATGGCGGTGCGTTGGGGCATGAAAAAGGCCGTGGCGCACTTGCCCTCGGATGTAGGTGCATTGCTTCCGGGATTAGTACTCGGAGATACCAGTCAGGTGGATCCGGCACTCACCGCAGATATGAAGACCACGGGGCTTACGCATCTCACGGCGGTAAGCGGAGCAAATCTGGCGATCCTTTCATCGCTCATCCTGTTATTAATGAAGTGGGTGCGCTCCCCAAGGTGGCTCACCATCATGGTCGTGGGCTTCTTTCTCGCATTCTTTGTGGTGCTGGTACGTCCGCAGCCTTCGGTGCTGCGCGCAGGGGCGATGGCAGTGGTGATGCTGATCGCCTATGGCAGGGGGGTGAAGCGTGCGGCCCTGCCCGCCCTAGCTGCCGCCATTTTCTTCCTCTTACTCATTGATCCGTGGCAAGGGCTCACTTACGGTTTTGCGCTCTCGGTGGCGGCGACTGCAGGATTGTTGCTCATCGCACCTCCGTTGGCTGCCAAATTTTCACGGCGCATGCCACATTGGTTGGCGCACGCACTAGCCCTTCCGATCGCCGCACAGATTATGTGTGCCCCCTTAATTCTTGCGCTCTCTGGAAATCTTTCCATTGTGGGAGTAATGGCGAATTGCGTAGCAGCGCCACTGGTTGCACCCGCCACGGTTCTTGGGTTACTTGCCGCTTTGCTTTCCATCGTCTCCTTGCCGTTAGCATCCTTTATTGCATGGCTCGCGGCGATTCCTACCGGAGGTATTTCCTGGATTGCTCACCGATTCGCAGCACTACCTTTTGCTTCGTTACCTTGGGGGTCATCGGCAATTGCGATCACGCTCTTTGTCCTTCTGCTTATGCTTTTTGCACTCTTCTTTCGCTTACACACGAAAATCGCACTCATTACCACCGCAACAATCTTCGCTCTCCTGGTGGCCACATCGCTCGTACCTAACGGTTGGCCTCCACGTGATTGGGTGATGGTGATGTGCAACGTCGGTCAAGGTGACGCACTTGTTCTCAATGGCGGCGGTGGCAAATATGTAGTGGTAGATGCAGGTCCTGACCCAATAGCGATTGATCGTTGCCTCAATGATCTGGGAGTGCGGCATATTTCCTTATTGCTCCTCACACATGACCATGCCGATCATGTGGAAGGGATTCCGGGAGTCCTTCACGGCAGAGAGGTAGAAAAGATCTGGCTCTCGCCGCTCGATGAACCTGCTTATGAATTTGACCGGGTGAGTCGATGGGCCAAAGGCATCTCGCTCATGCGTGCGCCGGTGGGGGAGACATTCAAGGTGGGTGCGCTGCAGATTTCACCACTCTGGCCGAGGAGAGTGATGAGCCAATCGGCTCCTAACAATTCCAGCGTGGCAATGTTGGTCACGGTGGCAGGGCTACGCCTCTTTCTGGCTGCGGACATGGAGGCCCCAGCGCAGGAAGAGTTACTCTCCTACTTACTTTCGCATCGAGAGATTCTGGTGAGCAATGTAGATGTTCTTAAAGTGGCACACCACGGATCGGCAAACCAGAGCCCACTCTTGAACGCATACCTCAATCCACAATTCGCGTTGATCAGTGTCGGTGCCGGGAATCCTTATCACCATCCAGCCCCGCACACCTTGCAACTCTTGGCGAGAGCTCACATCTTTAGGACCGATCGGGATGGGTCGGTGGCGGTGATTCACCCACTGGCTGTGGTGAAACCGAGGCGTACCATTTGGCGCCGTGCGGGCTAGGCTTACCTGCATGAACAGCCAACTCTTTCTCGCCTATGGGCCTGAGACGCTCTTGGCTGATCGAGTGGTTGAAACTACTAGCGCCGCGCTGAAGGCACAATCAAGTGATCTTGTGGTGGAAAGCGTCGAGGCCGCGGAGATAGATGATGCGCGCTTTAGCGATCTCTTTGCTCCGTCACTCTTTGGTGAAGCGCGCGCGGTAGTCATCCGGAATCTGCAAGATCTCGATAGCGAGATGAATCCTGCACTGCTGGCTTACATTGCGGATCCAGATCCCACTATCACTGTGATCGCTCTCCATAAAGGGGGAGTAAAAGGCAAAGCGCTCCTGGAGGCTCTTCGTAAAGCAGGTGCGCGAGAGACGCCTTGTGAAACGATGAAGCGAGATAGCGACAAGATTCAATTCCTGCGCACCGAGGCGCTCTCGCGTGGTCGAAAAATTTCTCCCGATGCCGCTAAAGCCCTTGTCGACGCGATTGGATCAGATCTTCGAGAATTGGCAAATAGTTTGAGCCAACTCATTGCTGATACTGCTGGAGAAATCAATATCGAGGCTGTTGAACGTTTTCATGGCGGTCGCATTGAAGCCACTGGTTTTGATGTCACGGATGCTCTTCTTGAAGGCCGGGCGGGCGATGCGCTGGCAACCTTGCGCCACGCGCTCGATACCGGCACTGACCCCGTAATGATCACCAGCGCCCTGGCGGGGGCGCTGCGTACGTTGGCCCGGGTCGGCAGCGCGCCGCGATCATTGCGTTCAGCTGAACTTGCTGGTCAACTTGGAATGGCGCCGTGGCAGATCGATAAGGCGCGCCGCCAACTTCCAGGCTGGACTGGCGCTGGTATCGCCGCCGCCATCACCGAGGTGGCCAGGGCCGATGGCGCGGTCAAAGGCGGGGGAGCTGACCCGGTATTTGCTCTGGAGCGGGCCCTGATTGCCATCGCCCGCAGCCGTACCTGAACCTTAGATAGGTCATGAAAGGACCATTTACGCTCGGAAACACCCTCCGGTTTGGGCGCTTCCCGCGCTCGCTGGTACTCTCTGGAGGCTCACTTAGGGCAGATCAGTCATCAGTAGTAGTAGAAGCAAAGGAAGCATTCAGTGGCGAATATTAAGTCGCAGATCAAGCGGATCAAGACGAACGAGAAGGCACGCGAGCGCAACAAGTCCGCGAAGTCCTCGCTCAAGACCGCTGTGCGTCGCTTCCGTGAAACTGTTGAGGCCGGCGACAAGGGCGCAACCACCGAAGCTCTCCGCCATGCATCTCGCCAGCTCGATGTGGCAGTGACCAAGGGTGTCATTCATGCCAATCAAGCCGCCAACAAAAAGTCGGCGATGGCTAAGCGCGCCGCTGCGCTTTAACCCCCTCGCGAGGCTCCGGTGCCTGCGCTCCCATTAAACGAAGCATTTCCTCCGTCGCAAACTCCGCCGGGAAGTATTCGCAACTTCTGCATCATCGCCCACATCGATCACGGCAAATCAACACTCGCTGATCGCATGCTCGGCATCACGGGAGTAGTAGAAGCCCGCAACATGCGCGCGCAATATCTCGATCGTATGGATATTGAACGTGAACGTGGCATAACTATTAAGAGCCAGGCAGTTCGTCTGCCTTGGCGTTCTGGTCTAGATGGCAAGCCTTACATCTTGAATATGATCGATACTCCTGGCCACGTCGACTTCACCTACGAAGTTTCGCGCTCGCTCGCTGCCTGTGAAGGCGCAGTTCTCTTAGTTGATGCGGCGCAAGGTATCGAAGCCCAAACACTTGCCAACCTCTACTTGGCAATGGAGAACAACCTCACCATCATTCCAGTATTAAATAAGATCGATTTGCCGGCCGCACAACCTGATAAGTACGCCGATGAGTTGGCCCGCCTTATCGGTTGCGATCCAAGCGATTGCCTTCGCGTCTCTGGAAAGACCGGAATGGGCGTAGAAGAATTGCTCGATCAGATTGTGCTGCAGATTCCGGCGCCGCAGGGTGATGCGGACGCACCAGCAAGGGCGATGATTTTTGATTCGGTCTATGACACCTATCGCGGCGTTGTCACTTATGTGCGTGTGATCGATGGTCATCTCTCCGGACGCGATCAAATCATGATGTTTTCCACCGGCGTACGCCACGAAATGTTAGAAGTGGGCGTCATCTCTCCTGAGCCGATTGCAGGTAAAGGACTTGGAGTAGGCGAAGTGGGTTACTTGATTACTGGCGTGAAGGATGTGCGCCAATCACGTGTGGGTGACACGGTCACTAATGCGGTTCGTCCAGCCACCGTGGCTCTCGGCGGATATAAAGATCCACGCCCGATGGTTTTCTCTGGTCTTTATCCGATGGATGGCGCCGATTACACACAATTACGTGAGGCGCTCGACAAGCTTCAACTCAACGATGCTGCTCTGGTGTATGAACCAGAGACCTCGGCAGCTCTTGGCTTCGGTTTTCGTTGTGGGTTCCTTGGATTGCTCCACTTAGAGATCGTGCGCGAACGCCTTGAGCGCGAAGCCGGACTTGATCTCATCTCCACCGCGCCTAACGTGGTCTACCGAGTCATCATGGAAGATGGCAAAGAGATCCGCGTGACCAATCCCAGCGAATTTCCCACCGGCAAAATTGGGCAAGTCTTTGAACCAGTGGTGCGGGCCACCATCTTGGCGCCGAGCGAGTTCATTGGCACCATCATGGAACTCTGCCAACAGCGTCGCGGTTCTTTGATGGGAATGGATTACCTCTCAGAGGACCGCATTGAGATTCGTTACTCACTGCCGCTGGCAGAGATCGTCTTCGATTTCTTCGACAACTTGAAGTCTCGCACTCGTGGGTATGCATCCCTTGATTACGAACCCACTGGCGAAGAAGATGGGGATCTCGTCAAAGTAGATATTCTTCTTCAGGGTGAAGCGGTCGATGCATTTAGTGCCATCGTGCACAAAGATAAGGCGTATGCATATGGCGTGATGATGACGCAGAAGTTGCGCGAGCTCATCCCGAGGCAACAATTTGAAGTTCCAATTCAGGCTGCTATTGGTTCGCGCGTGATTGCCCGCGAAAGCATTCGAGCCATTCGTAAAGACGTTCTTGCTAAGTGCTACGGCGGTGACATTTCCCGTAAGCGCAAGTTGCTCGAAAAGCAGAAGGAAGGTAAGAAGCGTATGAAGATGGTGGGACGCGTAGAAGTTCCGCAGGAAGCCTTCATTGCAGCGCTCTCCACCGATGCAGATGTGAAAGAAAAGAGTAAGAAATGAAGCGACTCCTCTCGGTAAATATTGCAGCAGTCGTGCACGAGGGGGAGTGGACCGGTTCGGTAGGTCGTACGGGAATTGATAAGCGACCGGTTGAGCACCGCATCCTGGTTGCTAATGATCATGTTGAAGGCGATGCGGTCCTTGATGTGAAGTCACATGGAGGTCGCGATAAAGCGGTCTACGCCTATGCGCGTGAAGATGGTGATTGGTGGGAGAATCAACTCGGCATTCAGATCGGCAACGGAAGGTTTGGTGAGAATCTCACCACTGAGGGTGTTGATGTTACTGGCGCGCGGATAGGTGAGCGTTGGCGCATTGGATCTGCGCTCTTGGAAGTCGCTGAGCCACGTATCCCTTGCAAAGTATTTGCTGGTTTTTGGCAACGTCCGGGTTTGGTCAAAGAGTTCACCGAGGCGGGTCGCCCGGGAGCTTACTTGCGTATCATCGAAGAAGGAATTGTGGGCAGCGGCGATGAAATTGTGATTGAGTCGCGCCCTGAACGAGCTGCCACTATCTCAGATGCCTTTGCTGCGAAGAGCGGAGATCGTTCACAACTTAAATTGCTCGCGGAGACTTCAGCATTCTCGCCAGCCTGGCACGAGTGGATTGCACGGATAGCGAAATAGTGATGCCAGGGGAATTGCCTGTAGGCGAGCCTGTGCCGAGCGATGGGTCACTTCCAGAGGGAGTCTCTGCTGGAAAGAGGCCATTCGCGCTCTATATACATATTCCCTTCTGTGCGCGACGTTGTGGCTACTGTGATTTTAATACGTACACGATTGCCGAACTCGGTGGTGATGATTCGATAGAGAAGCAATATGTAGATGCCTTGATCAAGGAGATTATATTAGCGCGGTCGATTGTAGGAGATCAGCAGGTAACTACGATCTTTTTTGGAGGTGGTACTCCGACGCTACTTTCTTCAAGTGAGATCTCTCGAATTCTTGATGCCGTGCAACTGCAATTCCGTCTCACCGATGATGTAGAGATCACTACCGAAGCCAATCCCGATAGTGTCACTGCTGAATCACTCGGTGAATTGCGCGCTGCTGGAATAAATCGAATTTCCTTTGGTGTGCAGAGTACGACGCCACATGTTTTACAGACCCTGGATCGCACACATAACCCGGCGCAAGTGCCCATCGTGGTGCACGCTGCACGTGATGCTGGCTTCACTCACGTCAGTGTGGATTTGATCTATGGCACACCTGGCGAGACGATCGTGGAGTGGGAGGAGAGTGTGCGTTCGCTCCTCACTCTTCCCATTGATCACATCAGTGCATATTCACTTATTGTGGAAGATGGCACCAAGTTGGGGGCCCAGGTGCGCCGTGGTCTCCTAGCGATGCCCGATGAAGATCTGAACGCAGATAAATACATAGTTGCCGATGATCTCTTCACTGCGGCTGGTTTTGCGTGGTATGAAGTAAGCAATTGGGCGAAACCCGGTGGGGCTTGTAAGCACAATGAAATGTATTGGAAAAATAATGATTGGTGGGGTCTTGGCGCAGGTGCCCATAGCCATATCGACGGCGTGCGCTGGTGGAATAAGAAACTTCCCGCCGCATATATCAAAGAGTTGCAGGATGGGACATCTCCAGCACTTGCCCGCGAAATTCTCACCGTTGAAGAGCGCTCATTCGAAGAGTTGATGCTGGGAATCAGAACCAGGGAAGGGCTACCGCTCTCCTTGGTCTCTCACAGTGCGGCGGAGGCCGCTTTGGCAGACGGAAACCTTGATACCGAGCAGTACCAGATCGGGCGAGTGGTACTTACTCGCTCGGGTCGGTTGATTGCGGATGCTCTTTTACGCGCTTTCTCCGACGTCTAATTATCAAGAGCGTAACAATAACGATGAGGAGAAGAAAGAATGAGTAACCCATTCGTGAAATAATCTTCTCCACTTTGGCGAGGTTATCACTCGCGATTCGTCCTACGATCAGTGCGGTAGGCGCCCAGATGGCTGCACCGCACGCATTGCCCAAGAGGAACCGCGTGTACTTCATACGCATGGTGCCGGCAATTGCGGGGACAAGGGCCCGCATGACAGCGACGAAGCGTCCAAGAAAGACTGCCCATGGACCGTATTTGTGTAAGAACTCTTCTGCCTTATTCCAATGTTCTACAGAGACTCTTCTGCCCGCCTTGGATGTGCGAAGCCGCGGTCCGAGTACGCGCCCAATTTCATAGCCAGTGGAGTCGCCGATGATCGCACCGATAATTGCAATCGGAATGAGGATTGATAACTTCAAATGGCCAGTTGCTGTTGCTGCGCCGGCAACGATCAGAGTGGTCTCGGCGGGAAAGACGAGACCAAGAAATGCCGCACCTTCGGCAATTGCAGCGATAGCAACGATGACATAGACCCACGGGCCGGCTGAGGCGACAAGGTCGAGAATATGGGTGATAAAGGTGCTAATCATGGCGTGTCTATCTTAGGGGTGAGCGTTGAATGCAACCCGCCATACCGTACGGTTAATCCATGTCCTCACATAATATTCACCTCGTCCTCGCCCTACTCCTCTGCTTGTTGTTTCTGCTCTCTGGTTTGATGAAGGCCAGTGGCAACGAGAAAGGTCTGGCTGGTACGCGCGCAGTTAATGTTCCAGACGGTCTCGGCAGATTCACAGGTGCACTCGAGGCTCTCGGCGCGCTCGGTATCCTGATTGGTTTCAAATTGACTCTTTTTGCCTGGCTCGGATTTGTAGGACTCTGGGTAGTCATGGCCGGCGCGATATTCTTCCACTTTCGTGCCAAAAAAATTAAAGGTGCGATCCCCGCATTTGTTTTGCTGGTGCTCCTCTCTGTCGCCATCATCACGATCAACGCGTAGCTCACTATGGCGAGCTCCGCAGGTGCGCTGGCGCTTGTGGGTTCTGGTGAATACCTGGCCGAGTCACTAGTTCTTGAGAATGCTCTTGTAGATAGTGGACGCCGTGGGCGAGGTGAGTCAGGGCGTTATTACGTTCAAATTCCTACGGCTTCGGGCCATGAGAGTGCCGAGCGTCGTGAGTACTGGCGAAATCTTGGAGCTAGCGCCGCCTCGCGAATAGGGATAGAAGCGAAATATCTTGATCTGCAAGGCCGAAGTGACGTACTCGCTGCCGATTCGCAGATGCTTTATGACATCGAGCATGCGGCATTGATTTATTTTTCTGGCGGAGATCCCTATCTGTTAACCGAGGCATTTGCCGGTACCCAACTCTGGTCTGCCATCGCGAGTGCCTTCGCCCGCGGTGCCTCGTTGGCCGGGTGCAGCGCAGGAGCTATGGCTTTCTGTTCACACCTGGTGGAGTTTCGATCAATGGGTCGCCGCTCTCGTCCGGGTTTGGGGTTGATTGAAAACTTGCAGGTTATTCCGCACTTTGATCGGATGCATATCGCTTCTCGTATTCCTGCGCTTTCAGGGAAGCAGTGGTGGGAGGTGCCCACACTCGGAATCGATGAGAAGACGGCGGTGGTCTGGGAGAGCAACAGTGGGTGGCAGGTGGTGGGCAGCGGGGCCGCCTACCTCTTTGGCGATCCGCGGGAGGAACGGGTGGTAGCCCATGCGGGAGAGGCGCTCTCCCTGCCAGACCCTGTGGGCTCGCACGGAGGTTAGCTTCCGCCTAGAATTGGCACTCGTCTGGCGACAGTGCCAGAGAAGTAGAGGGGAGGGTCCATGAGCAGAAAGCTTGAGGTCCTCCGCGCGATTGTGGAAGATTACGTCGCCACTGAAGAGCCGGTGGGCTCCAAATCTCTTGCTGAGCGCCATGCACTTGGCGTCTCGCCGGCGACCATTCGAAACGATATGGCTCTGCTGGAAGAAGAAGGCTTTATCACGCAACCCCATACCAGCGCGGGACGAGTGCCTACCGACAAGGGGTATCGCCTCTTCGTAGATCGTCTTGCTGGAGTGAAGCCACTCTCGGCTGCCGAACGTAGAGCGATCGAGTCTTTTCTTGAAGGTGCGGTTGATTTAGATGATGTGATCGGACGTACTGTTCGTTTGCTCTCACAGATCACTCGCCAAGTCGCGGTGGTGCAATATCCCTCACTTACTCGCTCGACTGTGCGCCATATTGAATTAGTCAATCTGGGTACGCGCCGCGTCATGATCGTGCTCATCACCGATACTGGACGAGTAGAACAACGCATTCTTGACGCGAAAGCGGAAGTCTCTGACATTTTGCTTGGAGAATTGCGTGCCCGAGCCAATGCTCTCTGTGTGGGTAAGCGACTCAACGAACTACCGGATCTGCTGATTTCTCTGGCACCGCGCGCTGATCAAGAAGAGGAAGTCCTCTCGAGCCTTGTTGTTTCGATGATTCTTGAAATGGCAATTGAGCAGAGTGAAGAACGGATCGTCCTGTCAGGAACTGCCAATCTTGCCCGGCTAGGTCCAGATTTCACGCATTCAGTGCGCCCGGTACTTGAAGCACTTGAAGAGCAAGTTGTACTTCTTCGACTTCTTGGCGATGCGGCCGAGAGTATGACGGTACGTATTGGTCACGAACATGAATTACATAGTTTGCAAGGTACTTCACTCGTCGCTACCGGATATGGTCGCGCGGGCGAGCCAGTAGGAACCATGGGAATCCTTGGCCCCACTCGCATGGATTATCCGGGCAGCATCGCATCCGTACGCGCAGTTGCTCAGTACGTGGGAAATTTCTTAACAGAAAGTGGTTCGTAGAGTGGCCGATCATTACATAACGCTGGGTGTCGCACGCGAGGCCAGCGCAGATGAAATTAAGCGCGCTTACCGTAAATTAGCACGAGAGTTGCACCCAGATGTAAATCCAGATACCACCACGCACGATAAATTTAAAGAAGTGACTGAAGCGTATGAAACGTTGAGCGACCCGCAGAAGCGTCAGCGCTATGACATGGGTGGCGGGAGTAGTTTCGGTAGCGCAGGTTTTGGCTTCGGCGATGTCATGGATGCCTTCTTCGGCGGTGGTGGATCACGGGGGCCTAAGCCACGTGTGCGTCGTGGGCAAGATGCGCTTATTCGCGTCGAGATCGATCTCCATGACGCAGTCTTTGGCGTCGATCATGAGCTCCAAGTAGACACCGCCGTCGGCTGCGAAAAGTGCGATGCCACCGGGCGCAAGGCAGGAACCTCCACTAAGACCTGCGAAATTTGCCGCGGGCGCGGCGAAGTGCAACAAGTTGCTAAATCTTTCCTCGGACAAGTGATGACGAGTCGTCCGTGTAATTCGTGCCAAGGATACGGAAGCACCATCATTTCTCCGTGTGTCGAATGCGCTGGAGACGGACGTGTACGTTCACGCCGCACTATCGATATTCATATACCTGCTGGCGTAGAGACCGGATCGCGCTTGCGCCTTGATGGGCGAGGGGAAGTAGGTCCAGGAGGTGGGCCCGCTGGTGATCTCTATGTTGAGATGGTGGTGATCCCGCATCCTTCAATTGTGAGAGAGGGCGACAATCTTCACCTTCCTTTTTCTATTCCCATGACAGCCGCGGCGCTCGGTGCCACCGTTGAAGTAGAGACCCTTGATGGCATGGAAGAAGTAGATATCAAGCCTGGAATTCAAAGCGGGGAGCAGATCATTCTGCGCGGGCTTGGCGTCGGCCGTTTGCGCCAAAATGGGCGCGGTGATTTTGTGGTGCACGTAGAAGTTTTAACACCAAGCAAGCTCGATGCTGAACAAGTTGAATTACTTCGGACGCTCGCACAAAAGCGTGCGGAAGTGATGCCGGCGGGCGAACATGAGCCACTCGAACATGGATTCATGTCGAAGATCAAGGATGCGTTCACTCGCTAATGCTCTCCTTATTCTTTTCTGAATCTGTGTCTAAAGAAGTGGTCACGCTACTTCCTGATGAGTCACGTCATGCAGAGAAGGTGTTACGCATCAACGTGGGTGAAGAAATCCGAGTAGCAGATCAACTCGGCGCATGGGTTGAAGGAGCAGTTGAATCCCTCTCTCCTGTCAGCGTGAGAGTGGTGCGCCGTGGCAAGGATCTCCATAGTGGAATTTCAGTACTGCAAGCAATCACCAAAGGGGATGCGGCAACCGACGCTGTGGCACTACTCACTGAAGTAGGTGTCGAAGAGATTATTCCGTGGAGCGCGCAACATTCGATTGCCCGATGGGATGACGAGAAGAGCGTGAAGGCGCGAGAGAAGTGGCAAGTGGTCGCCGAAGAGTCGGCGAAGCAATCTCGTAGAGCATTAGTTCCTCGGGTGAGTGAGATGGTCTCATCTAAAGAATTGCCTCTGCTCCTTTCCCGGTTTACACACGTGGTGGTGCTACACGAAAGTGCGCATATTGGGATAGATCAAATCGAGCTACCTGGAGCTGGAGAAATCTTGATCGTGGTGGGACCAGAAGGAGGCATTTCGGATTCCGAAATTGAAACCTTTGCAGAGAGAGCTCAAGTAGTGCATCTCGGTCCGCATGTCTTGCGATCCAAGAATGCCGGCGCCATTGCTACGGTATTAATCTTGCAACAACGGAAATGGTATTCCGACGCTAAGAATTCAAAGGAGTAGAGATGGACGCACATTGTCTCTTCTGCAAGATTGTGGCTGGCGAGATTCCAGCAACTCTCGTAGCCACTAACGAGTTGGCGATCGCATTCAACGACATCTCTCCAGTGGCTCCGACACACCTCCTTGTGATCCCTAAGGCGCACTATGAAAACGTGGGGGAATTGACCAGGGAAGACAGCGCTTCCCTCGTAGCGATGCTCGCTTTGGCCGAGCAGGTAGCCGCCGGCCAGGACTTCAGAATGGTTTTTAACTCAGGTGCCGGGGTCGGGCAGAGCGTATTTCACGCTCATGGACATGTACTCGCTGGGCGAGATTTCGCCTGGCCACCGGGCTAAGTAAGATAGCGCCAATGGATTCTCGAACTTCTACGCTCCGTATTCCTGCCAGTCTGCCCTCGGTCGCACTGCTTGGTGCCGGTGACTCTTTTCTCAAGGTCATCGAGCAAGCTTTTCCATCAGTGGAATTCTTGGTGCGGGGCAATCAGATCATGCTGACGGGGGATTCTCCGGAGATTGCCATGTCTGAGCGCTTGATCTCTGAACTTGTTCTCATCATCCGCTCAGGGCAACCACTCTCGGATGAAGCGGTAGCGCGTTCTATCAAAATGTTGCGCGACGAGCCTCATGAGAAGCCCGCTGAAGTGCTCTCACTCAGTATTCTTTCAAACCGCGGTAAGACGATTCGTCCGAAGACTCTTAACCAGAAACATTACGTCGATGCCATCGATAAAAATACGATCGTCTTTGGAATCGGACCAGCAGGTACCGGAAAGACTTACTTAGCGGTAGCGAAAGCGGTACAAGCGCTGCAAGCTAAACAAGTTTCTCGCATTATCTTGACGCGCCCCGCAGTTGAAGCGGGGGAGCGCCTTGGTTTCTTGCCGGGAACGCTTTACGAGAAGATCGATCCATACCTTCGTCCACTCTACGACGCTCTCCATGACATGATCGAGCCAGATTCCATTCCTAAGTTGATGCAGTCGGGTGTCATTGAAGTTGCGCCGCTTGCCTACATGCGTGGTCGTACTCTCAACGAGGCATTCATCATTCTAGATGAAGCGCAGAACACCACTCCTGAACAGATGAAGATGTTTCTCACGCGTCTAGGCTTTGGTTCCAAGATCGTCGTTACTGGTGACGTCACTCAGGTGGACCTGCCACACGGTAATCAATCCGGGCTGCGCGTGGTTACAGAAATTCTTGAAGGCGTCGAAGATGTGGCATTCATGTCTCTTACTTCTGCTGACGTGGTTCGCCATAAGTTAGTCGGCGACATTGTCGATGCGTATAGTCGCTGGGATGCCACCCATGCTTCACCTAGGCGAGTGGATCGTTGAATATTGACCTGGCAAACGAGTCAGAGTTCGAGATTGATTCTGATCGCCTCTCTGATCTATTCACATTCCTCATCATTGAGCTAGGAATACATCCGAATGCTGAGCTGTCAGTGATTTTTGTCGACGAGGAGCAGATGACCAAACTCCACATTCAATGGATGGATGAGCCGGGCGCTACGGATGTGCTCTCTTTCCCGATGGATGAGGTCTCTCCACATACATATTCTGGCAACGTCAACGACGATGCACCTATTTTAGGTGACTTGGTGCTCTGCCCTGCCTTTGCTAAGCGGCAAGCTGAGGATGCCGGCCAGAGCCTGGGGGAAGAACTTGAGTTGCTTTCGACTCATGGCATGTTGCATCTTCTTGGGTATGACCATGCAGAAGAGGACGAAGAGCGCACTATGTTCGCTCTGCAGAATGCTTTGCTGGCCGAGTGGCGAGCGCTCTGATGAATCCTATTCAAGTCGTATTAGCGCTGATCTTTGTGGTCTTTGCTGGATTCTTGGCCGGCACAGAAGCCGCGCTTACCTCAATTTCGCGCTATCGCGTGGATGAAATGGTGGAGGCAAAACACCGGGGCGCCGTAACGGTCAAGAGAGTGCTGGCAGATGCTCCGCGCTATCTCAACGTCATTCTCTTCGTGCGTAAAGCATGCGAGTTGACGGCAACACTTCTGGTCGCACTCATCTTCTTGGATCATATTGAGAGCCAAACGGTCGCCCTTGCTTACACGGTGGGGCTCATGCTGGTCGTCCTCTATGTTTTGGTGGGCGTGGGTCCACGGACCCTTGGAAAGCAACGACCTGAGGGATGGGTACGTCCAGGCGCAAGTGTTGCCGTTGGTCTGGCATTCATCCTCGGGCCGGTCACTCGCATTCTCATCAGTATCGGTAATGCCATCACTCCTGGAAAAGGTTTTCGCGAAGGCCCTTTTACTTCTGCCGAAGAATTGAGGGACTTAGTAGATCAGGCGCGGGAGCGTGGCCTCGTGGAGGAAGAAGAACACGAAATGATCCACTCAGTCTTCGAGCTGGGTGAAACATTTGTTCGTGAACTGATGGTTCCGCGCACCGAAGTAGTATGGATTGAGAGGGATCGTAATGTGCGCCAGGCGCTCTCATTGGCGCTCCGCTCTGGTTTCTCACGTATTCCGGTAATCGGCGAGAATGTCGATGACATCGTCGGCATTGTGTATCTCAAAGATCTCGCCAAGCGAGCGCAATCAGATCACCAGAGCGGCGCACAGATACCAGTCAGTGAAGCGATGCGGCCGGCAACCTTTGTGCCAGAGAGCAAAGCAGCAGATGAACTCCTGCGTGAGATGCAGAGCCAACAAATCCACATGGTTGTTGTGATCGACGAATACGGCGGTACCGCTGGCTTGATTACCATCGAAGATATTCTCGAAGAGATTGTTGGCGAGATTGAAGATGAGTACGACACTGACGATTCTGCAGTTGAGTGGCTTGGCGAAGACAAGGCTCGAGTTTTCGCACGCGTGCATCTAGAGGATTTAGCAAACGAATTCGACATAGAATTTACAGACGAGCAACTCGCTGATGTTGATTCTGTCGGCGGGTATATGGCAAAAGAGCTCGGCCGAGTCCCTATTCCTGGGAGCCAGGTAGAAGTGGGTGGTCTTCGCTTTACGGCAGAGCGTCCGATCGGGCGGCGCAAACGCCTTGGTACCGTGTTGGTTGAACGACTTAAAAGCGAAGAAGGTGAAGAGAGTGAGTGAGAACCAGAAACTTCGAACCTTGGCAAAGAGTACGGCGCTACGTCTAGAACGTAGCCAAGGCGCCGCCGTTCGTGATCTCACTGGTCGCACATATGTAGCCACTAATGTTTCTCTTCCCTCGCTCACTCTGGATGCACTGGAGGCCACTCTTGCGGCCGCTATTTCAAGTGGTGCTTCTGGTATCGAAGCTTTTTCAATATGGGGAGAGCCCGCCTCTGCTCGCGCACTGACTGCGATGAATGAATTTGCACCGCATGCTGAGCAAGTGTGAAGCGCTCCGGGTTTGTTGCCATAGTTGGAAGACCCAACACGGGTAAGTCAACACTCACAAACGCTCTGGTGGGTACCAAGGTAGCCATCACTTCTTCAAAGCCGCAGACTACGCGCCACACCATTCGCGGCATTGTGAATACCGAAGATGCACAGATTGTTTTGGTTGATACCCCCGGTATCCACCGACCACGAACGCTACTGGGAGAGCGCCTCAACGAATTAGTTCGGGCGGCATACGCTGACGTCGAAGTTATTGCTATGTGTTTACCGGCTGATGAAGAGTGTGGCACGGGCGACCACTTCATTTGCCAAGCGCTTTCTGCGGCTTATAAGACTAAGCGCATCGCGTTGCTGACGAAGATAGACACCATTCCTAAGGCGGAGCTGCCTGGCAAACTGATGGAGATCTCAGAGTTGGCAAAGAAGTCAGGATTTGAATGGGACGAGATCGTTCCAGTCTCCGCGCTCTCTGGAGAACAACTCGACGTGGTTATTAACGTCTTGGCTGAGGCGCTTCCAGAGGGTGGGATGCTCTACCTCGATGGTGAGGTCACTGATGAACCACAAGACATCATGGTTGCTGAACTAATTCGCGAGGCTGCTCTTGAGGGAGTCCGAGATGAATTGCCACACTCCATCGCCGTCATGGTTGAGGAGATCGTGCCGAGAACTTCTGGAAAGAAGATTACCGATGTACGTGCCTATATTTACGTAGAGCGTCCAAGCCAGAAGTCGATAGTAATTGGTACGGGCGGGGCTCGCCTTAAAGATGTGGGAACGCGAGCTCGCCATGCCATCGAGGCATATTTAGGAACACCCATTTTCCTTGACTTACACGTCAAGGTTGCTAAAGAGTGGCAGAGCGATCCTAAGGCACTTAACCGATTGGGTTGGTGATGGAGAAGAGGCGAGCTAGCGAGCAAGGTTTCTTTGCCCGCTCCGGTTTTTTGATGGGCTTATTGCCTTCGCGAGAACTTTTTGCTGATGCGCTCTCGCATGCATCAGATCCGGACCAGGCGCTTGCACTTCTCGTGAGATTGATCGAAGCTGATCAATCCGTAGCGCAGACTTTGTTGATCGACGCTTTGGTCACAGATCGAATAGTTGCCGTACTTGGGGCTAGTGCCACTTTAGGTGAACACCTGATTCGCTTCCCGGGCGACATCGCTCTTCTTCTTGGAGAAGACCTCACTCCCGCCCCGGAACTATTTCTTGCGGCCCCTACTTGGTTGGAGAGTGCAAATACGCTCCGTATTAATTACCGGCGAGCGCTTCTGCAGATAGCGGCCGCCGATCTCACGGGCACCCGCGGTTTTGAAGCAACCTCATTGGCGCTCTCAGATTTGGCTGACCGAGCTCTCGAGGCTGCTTTGCTTATTGCACGCCAAGAGACCCGGATTTTAGATACTGAACTAGCAGTTATCGCGATGGGTAAGTGCGGTGCGCGGGAGCTTAATTACATTTCAGATGTTGATGTCATTTTTGTTGCCGAAGATGTTGATGGCGACCAATTGCGCAATGCCACCAAGTTGGCCACTCAAGTGATGCGAGCT
>JAPLBA010000112.1 GCA_026393015.1 Actinomycetota bacterium | reverse complement strand
TGCTACCGAAAACCGTTGGTTGCTTTCTTACGATGGTGATGCGGATCTCGATTCACTTGGTGCGCAGTTGGGACCTACTACGTTGGTCGTGCAAATGGTCGATATTCATCCGAGTGAGTACGGCGATAAGTTCGGTGGGAACACTCCAAAGTCAGAAACGGTGGGCACGGGCAAAGCTTTGGTTCTTCGAGACGGGCGAGTATTTAAGACCACTTGGAACCGTCCAGATATGGCCTCCGGGACCACCTTTACTCTCCCCAATGGAGAGGAGATGCTCTTTGCTCCGGGGCAGGTCTGGATCTGGCTCTCTGATCGCACAAAGAGTCCGAAGACTCTCCCTGATCGCACTCCCGTGATTTTAGTCGCAACCTCGACGCCTAAAACCGCCGTGCCAACCTCCTCGCCAAGCAAGTAGAATTGTCCAATCGGAGAGGAAGGCTCTCCGAACTGAGGAGTAACGATGGCTGAGAATACGACTGGCACTGCACGCGTCAAACGAGGCATGGCTGAAATGCTCAAGGGCGGCGTCATTATGGACGTCATTAACGTTGAGCAGGCCAAGATTGCCGAAGATGCCGGAGCAGTTGCGGTGATGGCTCTTGAGCGAGTGCCGGCAGATATTCGCGCGCAAGGTGGAGTCGCTCGTTCCTCAGATCCAGACATGATCGATGCCATTATGGCTTCGGTTTCGATTCCAGTGATGGCAAAGGCTCGCATTGGGCACTTTGTCGAAGCGCAAATTCTCCAATCTCTCGGTGTGGATTACATCGATGAATCCGAGGTTCTCACTCCGGCAGATTACGAACACCACATCGACAAGTGGGGCTTCACCATTCCATTCGTATGCGGTGCCACCAATCTTGGAGAAGCGCTTCGTCGGATCAACGAAGGTGCGGCAATGATTCGCTCTAAGGGCGAAGCCGGAACTGGTGATGTTTCCAATGCAACGACACACATGCGAAAGATCGGTGGCGAGATACGTCGTCTCTCCTCACTTCGTGAAGATGAGCTCTATGTCGCTGCCAAAGAACTTCTAGCTCCCTATGAATTAGTGTGTGAAATCGCTCGTACCGGCAAATTACCTGTCGTGCTCTTCACGGCTGGTGGAATTGCCACACCAGCCGACGCCGCAATGATGATGCAACTGGGGGCAGATGGTGTGTTCGTCGGTTCTGGCATTTTCAAATCAGGTAATCCAGCTGAGCGCGCCGCAGCCATGGTGAAAGCCACAACTTTCTACGACGATCCAGATGTCATCGCCAAGGTGTCTAGAGGATTGGGAGAAGCCATGGTGGGCATTAACGTCGCCGATATTCCACAACCCCACCGCCTA
Organism: Actinomycetota bacterium; assembly: GCA_026393015.1. Lineage (GTDB taxonomy): Bacteria > Actinomycetota > Actinomycetes > Nanopelagicales > Nanopelagicaceae. The sequence goes on along the minus strand of JAPLBA010000112.1, from coordinate 18,586 downwards.
GCTGAGCGTGGCTGGTAACTCCTGAGCACGGTTGTTGGAGTTCTCGCATTACAGGGTGACGTTCGTGAACATTTAGTCTCCATTGATGCTGCGGGTGGCGAAGCTATTTCGGTGCGAAGAGTAGGTGAACTCACGAGCGTTGATGCCCTCATTCTTCCTGGCGGCGAGTCGACGGCAATGTGGAAGTTGATGCGCGCTTTTGATCTCTTGGAGCCATTGCGTGAACGCATTAATGAAGGAATGCCCACCTTTGGCTCGTGTGCTGGAATGATTCTGCTCGCCAATAAGATCCTCGATGCCGCAGCTGGTCAGGAAAATCTTGGTGGATTAGATGTCACAGTCAGACGAAATGCTTTTGGGCGTCAAGTAGATTCATTTGAGACGGATCTGTCAGTGCCAGCCTGGGGAAGTGATCCCATGCGGGCGGTTTTCATCCGGGCGCCTTGGATAGAACAAGTGGGGGAGAGCGTTGAGGTATTGGCATCAGTAGAGAGAAATGGCGCTACATATCCCGTCGCCGTACGTCAGGGACATCTGCTGGCCACGTCATTTCATCCTGAAGTCACAGAAGACATTCGCGTTCATGAATATTTCTTACAAGAGGTCTGCAGATAGCGTTTCTGAGCCTGCACCAAGATTCGATAGTATTGCCCGAATTGATCGAAAGGATGCACCATGTCAGGCCATTCCAAATGGGCGACGACCAAGCATAAGAAGGCCGTCATCGATGCAAGACGTGGAAAGCTCTTTGCACGCCTTATTAAGAATATTGAAGTTGCCACTCGCACTGGTGGCGCCGACATGGCTGGAAATCCCACCCTCTTTGACGCGGTACAAAAAGCTAAAAAGAATTCTGTACCGAGCGACAACATCGATCGCGCTCTCAAACGCGGCAGCGGCGAAGAAGTGGGTGGCGCCGACTACAAGACGATCATGTATGAAGGTTATGGGCCAGCCGGAGTGGCGCTCCTCATCGAATGTCTTACAGACAATCGCAATCGTGCGGCTACCGATGTGCGGGTTGCGGTCACCCGCAACGGAGGCAACATGGCTGACCCAGGGTCAGTGGCTTATCTTTTCAATCGCAAAGGCGTGATCATCGTTTCGAAAGGTTCGCTCTCTGAAGATGACATCCTGCTCGCTGTCCTCGAAGCGGGTGCTGAGGAAGTGAACGATCTTGGAGATTCCTTTGAGGTCGTGAGCGAGGCGAGCGACATGGTCGCCGTCCGAACCGCGCTGCAGGCCGCCGGCATTGATTACGACTCTGCTGACTCTTCTTTCCTCTCCAGCATCTCCATCCCCCTTGATGAGGAGAGCGCCCCCAAGGTATTCCAATTGATTGAAGCCCTCGAAGAGGTCGACGATGTGCAGAGCGTATTCGCTAACTTCGATGTCTCAGATGAAGTCATGGCTGCCCTCGACCTTTAACCCGGCCGCCAGATAGACACGCCCGCCGCCAGTAATGGGACGGGAGTACCTCCCATGGCGTACTCTTATCGAACAGATGTTCGGATAGGAGTTTACGGTGCGGGTTTTAGCGCTTGATCCCGGCCTAACCAGGTGCGGAATTGCCGTGGTGGAGGGCGTGCCAGGGCGAGCCCCGATCATGATTGCAGTCGATACCTTGCGCACTCCGGTGAGCGCAGAGTTAGCCGATCGCCTCTTGGAACTTGATACCCACTTCACCGTTTGGCTTGACCGATACCACCCTGATGCGGTGGCCATTGAGCGTGTGTTCTCCCAGGCCAACGTGGCCAGCGCGATGGCTACTGCACAAGCAGCCGCAGTCTTAATGGTGGCGGCCAGTCGACGTGGCATCCCAGTGACGCAACATACGCCGAGTGAGGTGAAAGCAGCAGTTACTGGAAATGGGCGCGCGGATAAATCGCAAGTCGGCACGATGGTCGCCAGGCTGCTTGGCCTTACTTCAATCCCGGCTCCGGCAGATTCTGCCGACGCGTTGGCTCTTGGCATTTGTCATATTTGGAGATCACCCGTCCGTACGGCAGCGGTGGCTCAATGATTGCCACGCTACGCGGACGAGTCACCTCTATCAATATTGATTCTGCAGTCATCGAAATGGGTGGCTTTGGTGTCTCGGTACACATCACGCCCGCAACATCTAGCTCGCTGCATATAGGCAGCGAAGTCACCCTCGCTACTTCACTTGTTGTTCGAGAGGATTCACTTACGCTTTTTGGTTTCGTCAACGAAGATGAAAGAAGTACCTTCGAACTTTTGCAAACTGCTACAGGTGTGGGGCCACGTCTCGCGCAAGCCATGCTCGGCGTGCACTCGCCCAATACTCTGCGAATGGCGGTAGCTACTGAAGATTTTAAGAGTTTAGAGATGGTGCCTGGAATTGGTCGGAAAGGTGCGCAGCGCATTGTTTTGGAATTGAAAGATCGCATTGGCTCACCGGATATGCATGCAACGACGCGCACCATTGGTGTGGCGACTGCGCCATGGCGCACGCAAGTGCATGCCGCCTTGCTTTCATTGGGTTTTGCGGCTCGTGAAGCTGCAGAGGCCATAGATGTGGTCGCGCAAGAGATTGCCAGTGGCGACATTGATGAGAGTGAAACATCGGCGTTGTTGAAGAGCGCTTTGAGGAGTAGGGATCGTGGCTGAGATAAACGATCTTGCAACGGGTGCCTCAATAGAGGAACGGCACATCGAGTCCGCCTTGCGCCCGCGCTCACTCGACGAATTCGTGGGTCAGCATCGCGTTCGCCAGCAACTAGATTTAGTGCTCAAAGCTGCTAAGGGAAGAGCAAGCACTCCTGATCACGTGCTCTTTTCTGGGCCTCCAGGTTTAGGAAAAACCACCCTTGCCATGATCATGGCGGCCGAATTGGGCGCCCCACTTCGAATTACGAGTGGGCCAGCCATCGCCCACGCTGGAGATCTGGCCGCGCTTCTCTCCTCACTTGTCGAGGGTGAGGTGCTCTTCCTTGATGAAATACACCGGATGGCAAGACCTGCCGAAGAGATGCTTTACATGGCAATGGAAGATTTTCGCGTGGATGTCATTGTCGGTAAAGGTCCGGGGGCGACTGCCATTCCTTTGGCGCTCCCTCGTTTTATGTTGGTCGGCGCCACTACCCGAGCCGGATTGCTTCCGGGACCGCTCCGTGACCGCTTCGGATTCACTGCCCACCTTGATTTCTATGAAAGTTCTGAACTTGAGCAAGTGCTCACTCGTAGCGCTGCACTCCTCGGGATTACTGCTGAAAGTGATGCCCTTGCCGAGATAGCTTGTCGGTCACGGGGAACCCCACGTATCGCTAATCGACTCTTGCGGCGAGTTCGTGATTACGCCCAGGTTCACGATTTGCCAGGGCTTTCACTCGCGGCTGCGGAGGCCGCTCTCGAGGTATATGAAGTGGACCAGTTAGGTCTAGACCGTCTCGACCTCGGGGTGCTTGACGCACTCATTCGCAAATTTGGTGGCGGACCAGTGGGGCTTTCCACGCTCTCTCTCTCCGTTGGAGAAGAGATGGAGACAGTCGCCAGCGTGGCCGAACCCTTCCTCCTCCGGGCTGGATTACTCGCTCGTACCCCTCGAGGTCGGGTGGCCACCGCCGCTGGGTGGAACCATCTGGGCTTGCAAGCACCGGCTGGTCTGGATCTACCCGAGCTCTTCGACGCACCCTGAGGCGCCCAACTGGTCGTCCGGTGGTCGGTAGGTGGTCGCTAGTTCTTCGCCAGTTCGTCGATAGGTGCGATGTGGGGCTCCCAATACCCCTAGAATTGCCATGCCCTCTGGCCTACCTGGTCGGGTCCAACGCTGAGGAGTTCGCCTGTGAAGCAGATTCAATCGATGCTGCCGCTGGTTTTGATGGGTGCTGCCTTCTGGTTTCTGATCCTCCGGCCCAACCGTAAGAAGCAGGCCGCCATGGTCGCCATGATCGATTCACTCGGACCCGGTTCTCGCGTCATCACTTCGAGCGGGATCAAAGGCACCATTATTTCGATGGGCGATAGCGAAGTTGTTTTGGAGATCGCCCCGGGGGTCAACACCAGGTGGACCAAGGGCGCCATCACGAAAGTTGAGAAGGCCGACTAAATGGCAACACCTACCTCATCGCGCCCCAGTCGGGCGCTTCTGATTCTTTTCGTTTTCATCATTGCTCTTGGAGCCACCGCCTTCATTCAGGGTGCCAAGAGCGTGCGATTAGGCCTTGATCTTCGTGGAGGTACTTCGCTGACGCTGATTCCACGCGTAGCACAAGGAGACAAGCAAGGAAAGTTGACCTCTGAATCGATCGATCAAGCTGTGAGCATCATTCGTCAACGCGTCAACGCGTTTGGTGTCGCGGAATCAGAAGTGACTGCAGTTGGTAGTGGCACGAATCGACAAATCGTGATTTCAGTTCCCGGCGACACGGGCCGTCGGATCGTTGAGCTTGTGGGAAAAACTGCTGAGCTTCGATTCCGCCAAGTGCTCCTCTCAGGAGTTCCAGGAGTGAGTGCGGTTGACACTTCGACTGCGGCAACTGGCGACATCTCGGAGGCATTGAAGGCGCAATACGCGGCCCATGACTGCACCAAGAAAGAAAATCTACAAGGTGGCGCCGGAGATGATTCGAACGCAGCCCTCATTTCATGTGATCGCTTCGGAACAGCTAAATATTTGTTAGCACCTGCAAAGGTGATTGGAGCCGATGTCACGACTGCCTCCTCCGTCCTGGATCAACAAGGCGGCGGCGGATGGATGGTGAGCCTCAATTTCAACGGCAATGGAACATCAAAATTTGGTGATCTCACTTCTCGGGTAGTTTCCCTCGCCGCACCGCAGAATCAAGTCGCAATTGTCCTCGATGGCTTGGTCTACTCTGCACCCCGCATCATTTCTGCGATTACCGCCGGTAACGCGCAGATCACAGGCAATTTCTCACAACCTGAATCTGCTGATTTGGCTAATGTTCTCAAATACGGTGCGCTTCCTCTTGCATTTGATCAAGGCGAAGTGCAACAGATTTCTCCTACGCTCGGTGCTGACCAACTTCATGCTGGTCTCTTGGCTGGATTAATCGGATTGATCCTCGTACTCCTCTATTCATTGCTTTACTACCGTGGCCTCGGGCTGGTTACTGTTGGCTCGCTGGCAGTAGCTGGTGGGCTTACCATGTTGATGTTCTTGGTACTCGGCAAGGGCATTGGTTTCACGTTAACCCTCGCCGGGATTGCGGGTGCGATTGTTTCGATCGGCATTACGGCCGACTCGTTCATCGTCTTCTTTGAACGTTTGCGTGACGAAGTACGTGATGGACGTTCATTGAGAAGCGCTGTAGAGAGTGGTTGGGTGCGCGCACGTCGCACCATTATCGTGGCCGACTCAGTTTCGATCATTGCATCTGTTTTGCTCTACTTCTTTGCGGTGGGCGGTGTGAAGGGCTTTGCCTTCACGCTCGGGCTTACCACTCTGATCGATTTAGTGGTCGTATTCCTCTTCACCAAGCCCATGCTTACTCTCTTGGCTCGCACGAAGTTCTTCGGCGGGGGCCATGCAATGAGCGGGCTCTCTCCCAAACGCCTCGGCTCTAAGCGAGTTACCACTTCACTAGCAGAGGAGGCGTAATGGCCGGCTCATTCGGTGCGCGTCTATACAACGGCGAGCTTTCATTTGATTTCATTGGCAAGCGCAAGCGTTGGTATGCCTTCTCGGGGGCTTTGATCCTTATCTCGATCGTGGTGCTCTCTATCCAAGGTCTGCATCTTGGAATTGAGTTCAAAGGTGGGGCATCTTTTAGCGTGAAGAAGGCCGGTGTTTCCATCGCGGCGGCTACTGAAGCAGTGAAGTCCACCGGACTATCTTCTGAGCCAGTGGTTCAAATTATTGGTAACGATAAGGTCCGCGTTCAAACTGGAATCCTTAAGACTGGAGAGCCCGCCGCTATCCAAGATGCGCTAGCGAAGAAGTTTGGTGTGGCGGCCAATGACGTCGATTATCAATTGATTGGGCCATCTTGGGGAGCTGAAATTACTAAGAAAGCGCTCTATGGTCTCTTCGGCTTCTTGATAGTGGTGGTCCTCTATCTTGCCCTTGCTTTCGAGCCAAAGATGGCGATTGCTGCGATTGTCGCGGTAATTCACGACGTGTTCATCACTGTAGGTATTTATGCACTCGTGGGATTTGAAGTAACGCCGGCAACCGTCATTGGTTTTCTCACCATTTTGGGCTATTCGCTTTATGACACGGTGGTCGTCTTTGACAAGGTTCGAGAAAACACTCGAACGATTGCTGGAGGGTCGCGCATGACCTACTCGCAAGCAGCCAACCTGGCAGTCAATCAAACATTGGTGCGCTCCTTTAACACCTCGCTGATTGCGCTTTTGCCGGTAGCCTCGATTCTCTTTGTCGGCGCCGGGCTCCTCGGAGCAGGTACTCTCAAGGATCTCTCTCTCGCACTTTTTATCGGTCTTGCCACTGGTACTTACTCCTCTATCTTTATCGCAACACCCATCCTCGCCGCCTTGCGCGAGCGGGAGCCAGCGATGAAGGCCTTGGCCAAGCGAGTGGGGCAACGTTCCACTAAAGAGAGTGCCGAAGTGAGCGTTGGTAGCGTTGATGGAGCGTCTTTAGCCCCTCGTGGCCCTCGCAATCAACCCAAGCGTAAGAAGAGCCGCCGCTAATTACGCGCCTGGCAACTAGAATCTGAGCATGACTCAGGAGCGTGTTGCCAATTCGGCCCAGATGGCTGCGGTCGATGTTGATATTGCGCTCGCCCCGCTCTTGGCCGCGCTTTCTGCAAATTACCCCAATGCTCCCACGGCTGACCTGAAACGCGCCTTCGAAGTAGCTGCTCACGCGCACCGAGATCAATTCCGAAAATCTGGAGAGTTATACATCACTCATCCCTTGGCAGTTGCGGGTATTTTGGCAGATCTAGGAATGAACACGCCCACCTTGATTGCTGCGCTTTTGCACGACACTGTCGAAGATACGGATTACTCCCTCGAGCAGGTGAAGCGTGATTTTGGCGCAGAAGTTGCCGAACTCGTTGATGGAGTCACTAAATTAGACAAGGTCACCTTCGGTAAGGCCGCTGAAGCCGAGACGGTTCGCAAGATGGTTGTCGCAATGGCTCGAGATATTCGGGTACTTGTGATCAAACTCGCAGATCGCCTCCATAACGCCCGAACGTGGCGATACGTCTCGGCTGAGAGTGCCGAAAGAAAGGCGAAGGAGACTCTCGATATTTATGCTCCGCTCGCCCATCGCCTGGGAATGAATGCGATCAAGTGGGAGTTGGAAGACCTTTCTTTCGGAACGCTCTATCCAAAGATGTATGAGGAGATATCTCGACTGGTTGCCGAAAGTGCGCCAAGTCGAGAGGGACACCTCTCCCATTTATTGGAAACTGTAAATGCTGATCTCGCCGTAGCAGGCGTTATTGCTGAAGTTACTGGCAGGCCAAAGCATTATTACTCGGTGTATCAAAAGATGGTTGTGCGCGGCCGCGACTTTGCTGATATTTATGACCTGGTTGGTCTGCGAGTCTTGGTAGACGATGTGAAAGATTGTTACGCTGCGTTAGGAACCATACATACGCGCTGGAATCCGGTTCCCGGTCGCTTTAAAGATTATATTGCCATGCCAAAGTTCAACCTTTATCAATCACTGCATACAACGGTTATCGGACCTGAGGGCAGACCTGTCGAAATTCAAATTCGTACACAGGACATGCATAGGCGAGCTGAATATGGAATCGCTGCCCATTGGAAATATAAGCAAGGTGGAGTTGATCCGAACGCAGCTTCTGAGATGGAGTGGCTCAAGCGTCTCCATGATTGGCAGAGAGAGACCGAGGATCCTGGCGAATTCCTAGAGTCGTTACGTTTCGATCTCAACTCCTCTGAGGTCTATGTATTCACCCCCAAGGGTGATGTGGTTGCGCTACCGACTGGCGCAACACCTGTTGATTTTGCCTACTCCGTACATACCGATGTCGGACATCGGTGTACGGGCGCTCGAGTAAATGGACGGCTAGTTCCGCTCGATTCACGGCTACAAATCGGCGATGTGATCGAAGTATTTACCAATAAATCCGAGAACGCCGCTCCGAGCCAGGATTGGTTGGCATTTGTTCGTAGCCCGCGTGCACGCAACAAGATCAAGGCATGGTTTACAAAGGAGCGACGCGAAGAGGCGATTGACTCTGGTAGAGACCAAATCGCTCGCGCCATGCGCAAACAAGGATTGCCTCTGAAGAAATTGCTTTCGGGGGAGTCGCTTCTCGCACTCGCGCACGACCTGCGATACACCGATGTAGATGCGCTCTATGCCGCAGTGGGAGATGGTCATGTCTCCGCGGCCAGCATCATCAGCAAACTCACGGTGATAGCAGGGGCCGACGAAGTAGACGAAGCCCCTGAGACAGTGCTCTCTGCTCCTCGCCGCTCGCGTAAGGTGGGAGATCCTGGCGTTTCAGTTAAGGGAAGCGAAGATATTTGGATCAAACTCGCTAAGTGCTGCACGCCGGTACCAGGTGACGATATCGATGGTTTTGTTACCAGGGCTAGTGGTGTTTCGGTTCATCGAAGCGATTGCATCAATGGCAAGGCGATGTTGCAACACGAGCCCGAAAGAAAAGTTGAAGTTGAGTGGACACCATCGAGCCTCTCGCTCTTCTTAGTCAATATCCAAGTGGAAGCCCTAGACAGAGCGCGACTGCTCTCAGATGTAACCCGCACCCTCTCTGATCAGCACGTAAACATCTTGAGTGCCGCGGTTCATACGACGAAAGATCGCATTGCATTTTCACGATTTACATTTGAGATGGCCGACGCTACCCACCTTGAGACGGTACTTAAGGCAGTGCGTAATATTTCAGGCGTGTACGACGTCTATCGCGTCACCAATATGTAGCCTTACTTGTATTGCGCGAGTGATTTCTCAGCTTCGGCCAACCAGAGGCGACGCGCATCGGCCGCCTCCCTAGCATCCTTCTCTTTCTTGGCATCGCCAGCCGCCGCCGCCTTTGCTTCTTGCTTCTCGTAACCGGCAACAGCTTCGGCGAGTTTGGCGACACTCTCTTCGGCACGCTTGCGGGCCACTGGATCTGTCCGCTGGGCATCCTCTTGATCGGCTTCGCGGATCGTTTTTTCAACTGCCCGCAAACGCCCATCGAACTTATCTTTCACGTTTCGGGGGAGTTGACCAGCTTTCTCCCACTTCTCCTGGACCGCACGTAGTCCACGCTTGGCGTCAGAGAGTTTAGAGATGGGCAGAAGTGCTTCCGCCTCGATCAGGAGTGCTTCCTTAATAGCGAGGTTTGCAGTGAATGATTCTTCTCGCTTAGTAAAATCTGCTTCCTTGGCAGCAAAGAAGGCGTCTTGCGCGGCCTTAAAGCGCTTCCACAACTTATCTTCGTCGGCCTTGCCTGCGCGGCCAGCGACCTTCCAAGAGTCCATGAGAGTCTTGTATTTGCGCGCAGTATTGACCCAATCGGTAGAGGTAGCCAACTTCTCAGCCTCAGCGATGAGACTCTCTTTGGCACCGACAAATTCGCTCCGTTGCTTGTCTAACGTGGCGAAGTGGGTACGACGGCGCTTGTCGAATGCGTTACGAGCGGAGGAGAAACGTTTCCACAGCGCTTCATCCGTTGCCTTATCGAGCCGAGTGGCCTGCTTCCATTCATCAAGTAAGACCTTGAGGCGATCGCCCACAACTTTCCAGGCATCGGTGGCGCAAATTTCTTCGGCTTCAACGACCAACTTTTCTTTGAGGACCTTCGCCTCTGCGCGCGCGGCTTGCTTGGCTTCCGCGGCGGCGGCCTTTCGAACGACCTCTTCTTCGCGTCGTATCGCAGCAAGAGGAGAAATATTCTCAACAGCGATCTTGAGGGCGGAGAGATTTCCGACTGCGTTAATACTTTCAACCTGCTGGCGCAAGCGCTTAATGGCTTCTTCGCCATCTTCGGCAAGCATGGCACCGTTGCGCAAACGATCCGCCGTTAAAGCGACTTCAGCGGCGAGTGTCTCAAATTTACGAACGAAGTAAGCGAGTGCCTCTTCATTGCTCTTCCCTGGGTATGAGCCGATGGCGCGTTCGCCAGATTCGGTGCTCACATACACAGTGCCGTCTTCACCCACACGGCCGAATGAGGATGGATCTCCAACGAGGGCTGCTGCCGCTGATTGTGGGAGTGGGGCGGGGGTTACTTGATCAATCATGACAGGTCCTTCGTTGCGCTAGATAGCTGACGGGTCGGCAGGTGGATGGGTGGATTATTGAATTCTTACAGACGAGAGCGTAACGGTCTTTTTAGGAGCTCCGTCACTCTGCCCATTATCTGTTCCTTCGGCAGCAATGGCATCGAGCACATCAAGGCCCGAAACGACCTTGCCGAACGGGGTGTAATTCGGCGAAAACTGGGAATCCTTGAAGACAAAGAAGAATTGGCTGCCGTTGGTGCCGGCCCCAGCATTGGCCATAGCCAGAGTGCCTCGGGGGTAGGTCGCTCCGGCGAGATTTTCGTCCGCGAAGGCGTATCCGGGGCCCCCAGAACCAGTCGCCGAGGGGTCGCCGCATTGGAGGGCGGTGAATCCAGGGGCATTGAGGAGGCGGTGGCACTTGGTGCCATCGAAGTAGCTCTTGCTCGCCAGGAAGGCAAAAGAATTGCCGGTGCAAGGAGCCGCTGCGTTGAGTTGCATCACGATGGTGCCGCGGTTTGTGACCACAGTTGCGGTCCTTGTTCCTGGGGTGGCCTTTGCGGGCGGGAGGCCAGTGAACTTCTCATTACCTCCGGAAGAACGCGTATAGGTGCAATTCACGCTGGAAATGGTGGTGGGTGCGGCACTGGAAGCGGAGGTGGGGGCACTTGAGGCAGATGGTGAGGGTGAGGGGGCGTTCGGTGCAGTGGTGGCAGGAGCGCTCGAGGAGGTGGTGCTCTCAGCGGTGGTGGGGGTTCCAGAGGGAGAGGCTGAAGGAGATGGGGTGTTGGAAGGTGAAGCGAGTGGAGTGGCACTCTTGGTGAAGGCCCCTGATCCGACGAGTACGGCCGTGGTGCCGAGAAGGACCAGGACGAGCAAGGTAGCAATGACGCCGGGCGTGAAGGAGCCTTTCTTCTTCTGCGCGGGGGCGATGCGAGGGGCGCGGGGGCGACGGGTGCTTCCACCTTTGCGTTGTACGGGGGCGGCCATAGCTTTCTCCTTCAGTGTTGCTTCTTCGTCTCTGGTTGATCTCTGGTTGATCTCTGGTTGATCTCTTGATCCGACAAGGAGTTTGCAGTACTTGCCGGGCGCGAGGCTCAGGGGCGAAAGTCTAGCGTCTCTGTTAGATAGCCTTGCCCCGTGCTAATCGAACAGGTAGTCGCAGAGCTTTACGCGACAAATTGCTGGATTTTGGCCCCTCGGGCCAACGGAGAGTGCGTGGTCTTTGATCCAGGTATTGCCAACCCGCATTTGGTGCGGGCTATCGAAGACGCTCTTGACCGTCACCACCTCACTCCGATAGCGATTATCGCAACCCACGGACATCTCGACCACACTTTTTCAATTCAGCCTTTAGCGGCGAAGTCCGGAATTCCGGCATATATCCACTCCGCCGATCGAGAGTTACTGGCCCATCCAGAAAGAGCGCTCTCACCTGAAACGACTAACCTTTTTGAACACCTCTCGTTCAGTGAACCAGATGAAGTTATAGAACTACATGATGGAATGAAGATTCATCTTGCGGGAATGGAATTAGTTTTTGATCACGCTCCCGGCCACACCGAAGGTTCGGTCTGCATTCGCGAAGAGAGTGCGGGATTGCTCTTCTCCGGGGACGTGCTTTTTAATAACGGCATTGGTCGCACTGATCTACCCACAAGCTCTCCATCAAAGATGCGCACCTCACTCCTTAAGGTTTTTGAATTGGATGATGCGTATCGAGTCTTCCCAGGACATGGCCCCACGACTACAATTGGTGATGAACGATTACACAATGAGTATTTAGCGGCCGCTATTGAGGAACGGATCTGATGGCACGCCCTTCCTTTCAAGCGCCAAAAGGGGTGGCGGAGTATCTTCCACCAGATTCGGCTGATTTCCTTGCGGTGAGAGATGGTCTCTCTGAGCCAGCAATTCGCGCTGGATATCTGTATGCAGAAGTTCCAGTTTTTGAAGACACGACGCTCTTCACGCGAGGAGTAGGAGAATCCACCGATGTGGTCTCCAAGGAGATGTACACCTTCGACGATCGCGGTGGCAGATCGATATCCCTACGTCCCGAAGGAACAGTGGGAGTAATACGTGCAACTATTGAACACGGATTAGATCGTGGTCAATTACCGGTCAAACTCTGGTACTCCGGTCCGTTTTTCCGTGCTGAACGTCCTCAGCAGGGTCGTTACCGGCAGTTTTTCCAGGTGGGAATCGAAGCGATTGGATCAGAGGATCCCGCCCTTGATGCTGAAGTGATTTCGGTTGCCTATCGTGGTTACCAGGGTTTAGGGCTGACGCAATTTCGTCTGGATCTCACCTCACTTGGCGACAAGAATTGTCGACCGCAATACCGAGAACTTCTCGTGGCCTTCTTGGCAGACCTTCCACTCGATGATGCCACCCGAAAACGTGCGGCGCTTAACCCACTTCGCGTTCTGGATGACAAGCGTCCTGAAATGAGCGAAATGCTTAAAGATGCGCCGCTCATGAAGAATCATTTGTGCAAGGAGTGTGACGATCATTTTGCCTCTGTATGTCAACATCTAGATGATCTGAAGATTGCGTACACGATCGCACCAAAAATGGTGCGCGGGCTTGATTACTACACCCGTACGACTTTTGAATTCGTTCATCCACTCTTAGGCGCCCAATCGGGTATTGGCGGTGGCGGAAGATACGACGGGCTGATGGCTGAACTTGGTGGGCAAGATTTGAGTGGCATTGGTTTCGGTCTTGGTATTGATCGCACCTTGCTAGCTATTCGCGCAGAGCAAGGAACCTTTAAAACAAACCACTTGGATCTCTTTATTGTTCCCATGGAAAGTGAAGCTCGGCGCGCAGCATTAATAGTTGCTGATTCATTGCGTACCGCAGGACTACTAGTTGATCTCTCTTTCGGCGATCGTGGACTCAAGGGCGCAATGAAAGCGGCCGATAAGTCCGGAGCGCAATTTTCATTAGTAATTGGAGAGAGTGAACTTGCCTCCGGTGCTCTCTCCCTCAAGGAGATGTCAACCGGTGAGTTAATTCCGGCTACGATGGAGAACCTTTCCGAACTACTTCTTGCGAGGCGAACTTGATACGCACCCACTCTGCCGGCACTCTTCGGGCAACTGATGCGGAGAGTGTAGTAATTCTCGCAGGTTGGGTCTCTCGCCGCCGCGATCACGGCGGAGTGGCATTCATAGATCTTCGTGACTCTTCAGGAGTTGTCCAAGTTGTTATTCATGAGACCGACCTCGTGCACGATCTGCGAGCCGAATGGTGCCTCAAAGTAGTCGGCAAAGTTTCCCTCCGCCCTGCGGGCAATGAAAACCTCGACTTACCTACTGGAGCTATCGAGGTCTTGGTCTCTGAGATTGAAGTCTTGAGTGAATCTGCTGCACTTCCTTTCCCGATTGACGGTGGAGTTGCGGGCAATATTGGCGAAGAGGTGCGCTTGCGCTATCGCTACTTAGATCTTCGTCGAGAAGGTCCTGCGAAGGCGCTTCGTCTCCGTTCGAAAGTCACGCATGTGATTCGAGAGGTGATGGAGTCGCGTGATTTTCTTGAGATTGAAACGCCAAACCTCACTCGTTCAACTCCGGAAGGCGCCCGTGACTTTTTGGTGCCTGTTCGTTTGCAACCAGGGAGTTGGTACGCGCTTCCACAGTCGCCACAACTCTTCAAGCAATTATTGATGGTCGCGGGCATGGAGCGGTATTACCAAATCGCTCGTTGCTTCCGCGACGAAGATTTCCGCGCAGATCGCCAACCAGAGTTCACGCAACTCGATATTGAGATGAGCTTTATCAACCAAGACGACATCATTGAGCTTGGCGAAGCGGTCGTTTCACGTGTCTGGAAAGAAGTTCTTGGTTACGAAATAACTCTGCCGTTACCTCGCATGACTTACGCCGATGCAATGACTCGTTTTGGATCTGACAAGCCAGATATGCGATTTGGTCTCGAACTAGTTGAAGTCACTGATCATTTCAAAGAGACCACCTTTCGCGTATTCCAGGCTGATTACGTAGGAGCAGTTGTCATGCCAGGCGGAGCGTCGCAAGCACGCCGGGAACTCGATGCCTGGCAAGAGTGGGCAAAGACCCGCGGCGCTAAAGGCTTGGCCTATGTTGTTATTGGTGAAGATGGCACGCTCTCCGGGCCCGTTGCAAAGAATCTTTCCGAAACAGAAAGCGCGGGCTTGCCACACTTGGTCGGCGCGAAGAATGGCGATGTCATTTTTTTCGCGGCAGGAGACCGTAACTCCTCACTTGCACTCCTTGGCGCTGCTCGCATCGAGATCGGGAAACGTTGTGACTTAATTGATGCATCAAAGTGGGAGTTCCTCTGGGTTGTCGATGCGCCAATGTTTGAAGAGACGGAAAACGGTGGCTGGACTGCAGTGCATCATCCATTTACCGGTCCAAAGCCAGAATTTGAATCAACCTTTGCTACAGACCCGGGTAACGCACTGGCGTATGCCTATGACATCGTTCTCAACGGTACGGAAATCGGTGGCGGTTCTATCCGTATTCACCGGGGCGATATCCAGCAGAAGGTATTTGATGTTATTGGACTCACGCGTGAAGAGGCAGAGAGCAAATTTGGCTTCCTGCTTGAGGCTTTTAATTATGGACCCCCTCCACACGGTGGCATCGCCCTAGGGCTCGATCGTCTGGTGGCTCTTTTGGCCGGAGTTGAATCAATTCGTGAGGTAATCGCTTTCCCTAAGACGGCCAGTGGTGGAGATCCACTTACCGGAGCGCCGACACCGATTACTACTGCCCAACGACGCGAGGCCGGAATCGACGCTTCTGCGTTGAAGGCTTAGAAACCCGCATGGTGATGTTTGTGGGGCGTCGAGTTTTAGGTGTGCTGGCGCTTGCTGGCCTGCTGGTTGGTTGCAGCGCTCCCGTCGATCAATACCCCAAACTCGGCAGCGACGGTATTTACTTCAAGGTACCGCGGACTTGGAGTGAAGTGCCTGAAAAGGTACTGGCCAAGTTTGAGGCGAAAAATACAGATCAAGCGGCGCTCGATCGTTTGGCGGTAGTGCGTTGGCAGGCAGCTTATGCACCCGGGAAAGTTTCCGCCGCGCAAGTGTTCTCAGCCAAGCCGAGCGAACTTCCGATTGCCTACATCAGGGTGCGTGACCTGTACACGGAAGAGCGTGATTCGGTCTCGTTGAACACTCTGCGGGATGCCATTTTTCCGATCACGAAGTGGGCCGCAGACCCGAAACTCGCCATTTTCATCCCCCTCTTGGATGAAGAGGTGACCTTCAAGGGCGCCGCCGGAGTGCACGTCACTTATTCGTTCAGCCAGAATGGAGGCGCGCCGCAGGTGGTCGATCAAAATGCGCTCCTTTCGCCGGATCGCAATACGCTATATCTCCTTGTGGTGCGCTGCTCGGAGAGTTGTTATCGGAAGAATCAACAAGCCATCGAGGCCATTTCGGCTTCGCTCGTTGTAAGGGGAGCTCGTGGATAACCAGGAAAGCCGCCTGAGGGATTCAGATCGCGTAACGCGCGTTCACTTGACGCCGATTGATCGCTTCAAGTTCCTCATCATCTTTGCGATGGTCTGGTTTGTTTTGGTGTGGGCAGCGATGGCAGATAATCCAATTCTTTCTTTTACAGACGCCGCGTACAACGTTTCGTTGCAACGCAAGTGGATTTTCGTCCTAGTCCTTATCGAAGTAATTCGTCAGATCCATTTTTTGGTTTCGGAATTAGCGGCGCCATATCACCGTGGGTGGGGAAAATACTTTCTATTTGTTGATCGATTAATCCATAGGGTCAGCGACTGGAATCGGTATCGATTATCCCGCGCCATTAAGTTTCTACTTTGGATTGCCCTACTGGCAGTTGTGCTCGGTGCTGTTTATAAGGAGCCGCCCGTAAAGGCACTCTTCTATGCTCCAAAGGCTCTTTGGTCTGCACTGCCAGTAATCGCCCAGCTCGCCTTTGCTGTGGTATTTATCTTGATCCAGTTTGTCGCAATGTTCTGGTTCCTATCCCGCGGCGGAATTGATACCTACTTCCCGGACGATATAAAGACTCGTTTTACAGACGTGTGGGGCCAAGACCACGTTCTCAATCGAATTCGTGAGAATCTCATGTTCCTTGAACGCCCTGAAGAGATCGAAGCCCATGGTGGATATGTACCCGGCGGCGTGCTGCTTTGGGGGCCCCCCGGGACGGGAAAGACTCTCATGGCCGAGTCCATTGCGGGAGAGACCGGTAAGCCATTCGTTTTCGTGGATCCAGGCGCATTTAGCAATATGTTTTTTGGCGTTGGTGTCCTTAAAGTCAAGGGGCTTTTCCGTAAACTTCGCAAATTGGCCCTGCGTTATGGCGGCGTTGTGGTTTTCTTCGATGAAGCAGACTCACTCGGCAATCGCGGTTTAGTTCGTGCTGGTGGTCCAGGCGCGATGTCTTCCCCAACACCAGCGATATTTGGTGAAGCTTGCCATGGTGGGAATTACCTCTCACCTACTACCGCTTCTCTCCTAGTACGCGAATCCTTCGTGATGGGCTCTGCCGGCGGAGGTAATGGTGGCGGCATGGGCACTTTGCAGGCGCTACTCACCGAGCTCTCAGGTCTGCGTAAGCCACGTGGTTTTTTTAATCGCGTGATCAGACGAGTTTTAGGAATGCGCCCCAAAGAGCCACCGAAGTATCGAATTCTTGTTGTGATGGCTACGAATATGCCTGAAGCCCTCGACGAGGCGCTACTTCGCCCAGGTCGCATCGATCGCATTTACCGGGTTGGTTATCCGAGCAAGGCTGGCCGCGTGCGCACTTATCGAGGTTATTTGGATAAGGTTTCACACACGCTTACTGCGGAGGATATAGACAAGTTGGCAACTATCACTCCTTATGCGACAGGCGCATCTATTAAGGACACCATCAACGAGGCGCTTATCATCGCGATTCGCAGTGATCGTAAGTACATCACTTGGCCCGATGTTGTTCGCGCAAAACAGTTGAAGGAACTTGGTCCACCGGAAGACGTCGAATATATTGAACGTGAACGTCACGCAGTGGCGATCCACGAAGCTTGCCACGCAGTGATGGCGCACACGGTGCGTCAACACATGTCTATCGATTTGGCCACTATCGAAAAGGGCTCTGATTACCTTGGCATGGTTGCGAGTATTCCGCCTGATGATCAATTCACTCATTGGCGGAGCGAATACGAGGCCGATGTTCTCGTTTCCCTCGCGTCATTAGCTGGAGAACGCATGTTCTTTGGGGGAGATAACTCCTCTGGCGTTTCCGGTGACCTGGAGAGTGCGACTACGGTGGCTAGTTTCATGGAAGGTCATTGGGGCATGGGCTCGACGGTTTCATCACACGCTTCAAATCGTCGCTTCGAAGTGGGTACTCCAGGAGGACAGGGTAAAGGCGCGGAGAATTCTGCAAAGGAATTACGACGAGCACTCGCTGATCGCATTGAAGATAACCTTTCGACGTTGTTGAAGAAGTCGGAAGATTTGCTTGCGGCTCATCGCATCTCTGTGCTGGCAGTAGCACATGCTTTGGAAACCTTCAAGACGCTTTCTGGTGAGGATGTAACGGCAGTCATTGAAGGCACGCAAGGTGCTGTAGTGGATGGTCGCCCCTATGCACGTGTAGAGAATCACGTGTTACTCGAGCAGTATCACGTCGCAGCACTCAACGCACATCTGGCACACAATAAGCCCGATATCGCGTTGCCAGTGCTGCTCTAGCTCCTTGAGTAGCTGGTGAATTCGTTGATGAGAGTGAATCCACACTTTTTTTGGCCGTATTGTTCTCAGCGTAGACACCTAAGCCAACGCGCTGTGCCCCCAGGGCGGCGCACGTCTCCACCATCTTTGAAACAAGGGACGTTGCCAGACCTTTTCCGCGCTCTGCGCTGTGTGTTGCGATTGAGGCAAGGCAGAGTTCACCTGATTGCCATTTGACGATGGCACCCAGAGCTGAGATTTCTTCAGAGGTGTCGAGCGAATAAACCCAAGAAATCACCTCTGGGTCACCGGGAGCGACCGAGGCATCAGGTGAATGTAGTGCGAGGAAATTAGCGATCAACTCATCGGGGAGGGGAGTTATCGCTGTCGTACTTACGTGTGTTGGAAGGAGCGCGGTTGCGTAGAAATCCCACGTTCCGCGTATGAGTGACCCCTCGGGAGGCTGCGCTGTGCGTGGAAGAGTGAAGCGTTTCCATTCAGTCAGCGCTCCTGCCTTCGTCCCGAGGGCTATCCCAAAGCCTTCACTATTGGTGATCCAAATGGTCTCATCTTCGAAGATTGCGTCGGCGAATCGCTCCTCGGCGATAGCGAATTTCACATAGTTATTCCCCCCAAATATATCGTCGGCAATTGTTAATATCTCGGGGAAAGTGAGATGGGTCGCCACGCAGTGATCGTAATCCCGATTAGGCTAAGTAGGTGCTCTTCGAT
>JAPLBA010000051.1 GCA_026393015.1 Actinomycetota bacterium | reverse complement strand
AGCACAGACTTGCGCCATCACGGAGTTATTGGTGCCTTCTAAGCGGAATGCAACCTTCCCGATCGTCACTTTGGTCCCTGCCGCGACAGGATTGGCCGAAGTTCCAATAGCTGGCGGTTTGGGCACCGATGGGGCTGGTTGCGTCGTCGTAGTAGGGGCGGGCTGAGATTGAGTCGGCAACGCGCCTACGACGCCACCGGGAATAGCCGCACCCTTATTCCAGATCAACTTCTTACCGGACTTGACGCAGGTGTAGACCTTCTTCGAATCCAGGGCAACCTGACCCGCTTTCTTACATGCCGAGCCTGGCTTGATAGCCGCGAATGCCCCCTGAACGGTGGAAAGAGTGAGGCCGGCAACAATGACGGAGGTAAGAAGGATCCTAATTCGCATGGTGCTCAATCTACCTGTGATGAAAAAGTGGGCAACTTGAAAGCGTGCTGAAATGCCTAGTCAGCGCCAGATTCCAGGGCAGCGCGATCGAGAGATTCACCTTTTTGTTTGGGGTGAGAAGCTGAAGCTATTGCATCAGCTCCACCCTGCTCAAGTGCGCCCACCAAGCGGAATTGCCCCTCGCCAAGTTGTCCTTGTGCGGAGTACATCTCAAGCTTGGCGCGAGTATCTGCAATATCGAGATTCCTCATGGTTAATTGACCAATGCGATCGACCGGACCAAAAGCAGCGTCCTCAGTACGTTCCATCGACAGTTTGTCAGGGTGGTAACTCAATGCCGGCCCGCACGTATTGATGATTGAATAATCATCACCACGACGAAGGCGTAGCGTGACTTCGCCAGTGATGGCCGAGGCCACCCAACGTTGTAAAGATTCGCGAAGCATGAGTGCTTGCGGATCGAGCCAGCGACCTTCGTAGAGCAAACGACCAAGGCGGCGTCCTTCAGCGTGATAATTCGCCACGGTGTCTTCGTTATGAATACCACTGAGCAAGCGTTCGTAGGCGATGAAGAGCAGCGCCATGCCTGGGGCTTCGTAAATGCCACGACTCTTTGCCTCGATGATGCGGTTTTCGATTTGATCAGCCATGCCCAAGCCGTGGCGCCCACCAATGGCGTTCGCCTCGTGCATGAGGTCGACGACAGAAGCAAATTCTTTTCCATTTATAGCAACCGGGCGGCCTTGGACAAACTTGATCAAAACATCTTCCGAAGTAATAGCGACCGTCTCGTCCCAAAAACGCACTCCCATGATGGGCTCGACTAATTCAATTGATGCATCTAGGTGTTCGAGGCGCTTGGCTTCGTGAGTGGCACCGAGAATGTTTGCGTCAGTGGAGTACGCCTTCTCAAGACTGTCGCGATAAGGAAGTCTTTGTGCGCTCATCCACTCAGACATCTCTTTACGTCCACCAAGTTCGGCAACAAAATCTGCATCAAGCCATGGCTTATAGATTCTCAAACTTGGATTAGCGAGAAGGCCATAACGATAGAAACGCTCGATGTCGTTACCCTTGTAGGTAGATCCATCGCCCCAAATCGAAACGCCATCTTCGAGCATCGCGCGCACGAGCAACGTGCCAGTTACAGCGCGGCCGAGTGGGGTGGTGTTGAAATACTGCTTACCTCCCGAGCGAATATGAAAAGCTCCACAGGCAATTGCCGCTAAACCTTCTTCCACCAGCGCCACTTTGCAATCCACTAAACGCGAAATTTCAGCGCCGTACTGCTGAGCCCGACCCGGTACCGAATCGATATCTGGTTCATCGTACTGGCCAAGGTCTGCGGTGTAGGTGTACGGAATGGCGCCCTTGGCTCGCATCCATGCAACGGCTACCGAAGTATCGAGCCCGCCAGAGAAGGCGATGCCGACGCGTTCTCCAACAGGTAGGGATGCGAGGACTTTAGACATGCCCCCAGCCTAACGGACGGTGTCGATCTCCATGGATTCCCGCCAGCGCGGTGAGGTAGTTCGCGGCGGATGAATGGCCGCGTTGAGCACAATCATGTGTGGATGCCCAGCAATGTTGCGATCATGGCCGACCGCGAGCGCCTCGCCCAATTGATCGACTGACTCAATGCCAGTAAATGAAATGCCAAATGAAGCCGCCAGAATGGCCCAATCGGGAGTCACTAGGTCAACACCGCGTTCTGCATGCCCAAAAACTTGTTGATCAAAACGAAGCATTCCGTATCCGCCATCATCAACTATGAAGAGCGTCATCGGGATGTGCTCTTGTACGAGCGTCGCTAATTCTCCGAGTGCGAACATAATGCCGCCATCGCCACAGATCGAAAGTGTGGGCGCATCGAATGCGGCCCCAATTGCTGCAGGGAAACCAAATCCCAAGGTGCCCCAACCCACGGGATAGGCAAGACGTCGAGGGCGCGATTGCTCTCCATACCCTGCATACCAATATCCCGCTGTCGTCATATCGCAGACCACGTTTGCTTCTGCCGGCCACGACTTCTCAATTTCGTTGACAATGCCCATGCCGATCGTGGCGCGCTCATCGGCAGCAAGTCGTGTGCGCATCGCACGACCTACATCGTGGGGCCGTGCCACCCACTTACTCTTCTTTTCAATCAACGCTGTGAGCTGTGGTAAATCTTTGAGTGAGGCAAACACCATGTGGGCACCGGGTAAATTCGTACTCACTGGTTCCAATGAATGGTTAATCGCAATCACTTGTGCTGGCACTGGCATTTGCCAGTTACGAGTATTCATTCCATCGAAATCTGAACCCAAGACCAATAACAAATCAGCTTCCACAGCTATCTGGTGAATCTCTGGTTCATGAATGGGACCGCCAGCAAGAAGTTCGTGTCCACCAATGACTCCGCGGCCGGCAAACGAGGTAACAATTGGTGCTGCTAATTTCTCGGCGAACTCTGCAAGCGCGCCTTGATCCATACCTGTGCTGCCACCACCGAGCCATAGCAACGGTTTCGTCGCTGCATTGATCATCGATGCAGCCTTTGCAAAATCTGCATGCAGATTTTCAATGTCCACCAGCGGTAAGGCAAGTTCACCAGTAACTGCACTCCCCAGCACATCCGATGGCACGCCAATGTAGGCGGCAACTTCACCGCGACGTTCCGCGAAGTGGAGCACTCGATCTAACGCATCAAGTGCGGCGCTTGCTGTTGTTGTAGAGAAGGCGAGCGGCGTTCCGTCAGCATCCTTGGATGCCAGTTGAGTAAAGAGCGCACTTTGATCTGCCATCTCGTGCAATATTCCGCGACTCACACCCGGCTTACGAAGCGCAGTGGAGACTTCCGAGGCGAGCACGATGACTTTGGAGTGGCTCACTGCGCCCTCACCAAAGGCGGCCACCACATTGGCTGCTCCCGGACCTGTTGTAGTAATAGCCACGCCGAGACCGCCACTGACTCGCGCGAACCCATCTGCGGCATAGCCGGCGGTCTGCTCGTGGCGCACTCCCACAATGGTGGGGATCTCGCCACTCGCCTCCCAAAAGGCCAGGTTATGTACCCCTGGCAGACCGAAAACGTGGGTCACCCCAGCGGCCGCGAGGCGTTCGAGGATGGCCTGGGCCAGGGTGGTAGCGGCGAAAGACATAGCGCTAGCGTCTCACATTTACGCGTAGGATCGAGCAGTGACCTACCTATCTCAGAACCCCGCCAATTTTTCCGAAACCGTCGCCTCCTTCCAACTCGCCTCGGTCAATGACATTGTGAAGGCCGCCGAGGTGGCTAGCGCTGCCCAGCGCGAGTGGGCCGCCGTGCCGGCTCCCGCTCGCGGTCGCGTCCTGGCCCAAGTGGGCCGCCTCTTCGAAGCGAATAAGGAATCACTCGCCGCATTGATGACTAAGGAGATCGGCAAGACGTATGCCGAGTCACTCGGTGAAGTGCAAGAAGTCATTGATACGTGCGACTTCTTCCTCGGCGAAGGCCGCCGTCTCTATGGCCAAACAGTTCCCAGTGAGATGCCGAATAAGCAACTCTTTACATTTCGCATGCCCGTCGGCACCACAATGATCATCACCGCCGCAAACTTCCCGGCAGCAGTTCCGTCTTGGTACTTGGTCCCCGCACTTCTCACCGGAAATAGCATCGTATGGAAGCCCGCCGAAACCGCAGGAGCAGTTGCTACCGCGATGGCAAATATCTTCCGCGCCGGTGGCGTCCCACAAGGCGTGCTCGACGTAGTGATTGCAGATGGCGCCACGACTGGCGCAGCACTCAACGAAGTTTTGGAGCGCGGACTCATTCAGAAGGTTGGCTTCACCGGCTCAACCGAGGTGGGTCGAAAGATCGGCGAACTCTGCGGTCGCCACTTGCAATCACCTTGTTTAGAACTTGGTGGTAAGAACCCCATGATCGTGATGCCCGATGCCACGATCGATCTCGTTGTTGAAGGCGCGCTCTTTGCTGGCTTCGGCACCGCCGGCCAACGGTGCACTTCGATGGGAACACTTTGGGTGCACGAAAAGATTTACGACCAAGTAAAGAACGCATGGGTGAGTGCCGTCGAGAATGCGATCATCGGCGACCCCACAAAAGCCGTACTTTATGGCCCCATGATTAGCGAGGCGTATCTCAATACCCACGAGAAGAATCTCGAAATGGTGCAAAGCAATCACAAGGTGCTCGGCTCAACTGGCACAGGACGCATCACCGCCAAGAATCCACGCAACAACTTCCTCGGTGATCCAGATAAGGGCTACTTCGCACACCCCACCATTGTCGAAGGAATCGTGAAGAACGATGCGCTCTATCACACCGAAACTTTCGGACCGCTGGTAGGTCTTGGCAAGTTCTCAGACCTTGATGAAGCTATCGACCTAGCAAACGCGCATGGGTACGGTCTCTCGTCGGCGATTTACACCAACGATCCTAAGAACGTGTGGAAATTCCGTGAGCAAGTGAGTTCCGGAATGGTCTCTATCAATAACTCCACCTCCGGTGCAGAGGCGCACCTACCCTTCGGTGGTAACGGTAAGAGTGGAAATGGTTCGCGCCAGAGCGGTATTTGGGTGCTTGATCAATTCACTCGCTGGCAATCAGTCAACTGGGATTACTCAGGTCGGCTACAGAAAGCCCAGATGGACATCATGGAGCTTCCGTACGATCCGGACTTCCGTCTGTGAGTTCGCTACCTGCCCGCAGCGATGTCGTCATCGTAGGCGGCGGGGTGATGGGTGCTTCCACCGCATTTCACCTGGCAGAAGCCGGCGTCAATGTCACTCTCTTGGAACGCGATTCGTTAGCTAGCGGTTCCACCAGCAAAGCTGCCGGTGGTGTTCGTGCAAACTTCAGTGATGAACTCAATATCGCACTTGGCTTACGTTCACTCGAAGCATTCGAGAATTTCAAAGTTCGTCCAGGGCAAGATATTGATTTGCATCAAGTGGGCTACCTCTTCATTCTCACCAAACCAGAGGATGTAGAGCTCTTCGAAGGCTCCGTGAAACTTCAGAATTCCTTGGGCGTACAATCGCGAATGCTCACCCCGCAAGAAGCGCAAGAGCTCTCACCATTGCTTAACATTGATGGTGTTCTGGCGGCCGCGTACTCACCCCGTGATGGTCACTGCACTCCCGAATCAGTCGTTCTTGGTTACGCTACTGGCGCTCGTAAACATGGCGCCTCCATCCACACCGGCGTTGAAGTCACCGGAATCGTGCACGATGGCAGCACGATCACTGCGGTAGAAACCAGTGCGGGTCGCATTGAAACATCCACCGTCATCAACTGTGCCGGCGCTTGGTCACCGCAGATCGGTGCCATGGTGGGATTAGATATTCCGGTTGTGCCCTATCGCCGAGAAATCTTGATCACCGAACCGATTCCTGATCTACCAAGTAATTTCCCAATGACTATCGATTTCTCAACATCGTTTTACTTCCATCGCGAAGGTCCGGGTTTACTCACCGGATTTAGCGATCAAAGTGTAGAAGCTGGGTTCTCACTCAATCGCGATGACGGTTTTGCCGAAAAACTTGGTGAGCTTGCAATGGTGCGTGCTCCGCGCGTACTGGATGCGGGAATTCGATCTGGCTGGGCTGGACTTTATGAAGTCACTCCTGACCACAACGCACTCTTGGGTGAGTGGAAGAAGATGAGTCGTTTCCTTTATGCCACCGGATTTTCTGGCCATGGATTCTTGCAAGGCCCGGCGATCGGTGAGATCTTCCGCGATATCTATCTCGGCAAGACACCATTCGTTGATATCACCCCGCTCAATATCGAGCGCTTCGCTACGGGCAACCTGCGCCCTGAACGCAATGTGGTCTGAAGTAAAACTTGTCGTAAAAAGAGAAAACTCCTGATGATTTCTCATCAGGAGTACTTGGTAGCCCCGAAGGGATTCGAACCCTCGTAGCTGGCTTGAGAAGCCAGAGTCCTGGGCCGCTAGACGACGGGGCCAAGTTCTTCTCTTCCATATTCATTTGTTGTGCTCTTGGTACTGACTCGGTACTGACTGGGTACTGCTGCTGGCTTACGCCTGCGCTGGGGTACCTGGACTCGAACCAAGACTAACGGAACCAGAATCCGTTGGGCTGCCAATTACCCCATACCCCATCAATTCGCTTGGCAAGGATAGCCGGTCGCCCCGAAGAGGTAAAAAAGCACCGCGTTTATGCGCCCCTTATCCGGTCTGGGCAGCCTTGAGGCGCTCCAGCGTGCGCTCCTTGCCGAGCAATTCGATCGACTCAAAGAGCGGTGGCGATACCCGGGCGCCGGTGACTGCCACCCGCACGGGAGTAAATGCGTTCTTAGGTTTGAGGGCAAGGCCTTCGATCAACGCCGACCGAAGCGCGGTTTCGATTGCTTCCAACTTCCACTCTGTGATCGCAGAGATCGCAACTTCTGCCGCGGCCAAGATGGGCAGTGAATCAGCCGTAAGCGCCTTCTCTTTCGCCTCTGGATCGATGGCGAATTTCTCGGTGAAGAGGAAGCGGACGTAATCCGGAATTTCGGCGAGCGTGACAATGCGTTCGTGAATGAGTGGAATGGCGCGCGCAAAAAGCGCCTCTGCTTGCTCGCCTGTAAGAGCAATTCCTGCACTTTCCATGAACGGCAGAGCGCGCTTGATTACCTCCTCGACGGGTAGAGCGCGAATCTTGTCACCGTTAATAGCTTCGAGCTTCTTCATGTCAAAGCGAGCAGGATTCTTGCCTACTCGTTCGATAGTGAAAAGTTCAGTCATCTCTTGCATGGAGATATTCTCTTTGTCATCCCCTGGTGACCAACCTAGGAGCGCCAAGTAATTACAAATTGCTTCTGGCAAGAAGCCTCGCTCGCGATACCAAGCAATGGAAACCTCGCCGTTGCGCTTTGAAAGTTTGGCGTTATCTTGACCCATCACGAATGGGAGATGAGCAAAGATTGGATAATCCTCGGGCTTCACAGCCATGGCTTGGTAAACGCGAATCTGTCGAGGAGTTGAGGAGAGCAAATCTTCGCCGCGAAGAACGTGTGTAATTTGCATCATCACATCGTCAACGGCCACAGCCAAGGTATAGAGCGGCGAACCGTCCCCTCGCACGAGCACAAAGTCCGGTACGAAGTTGTGATCGAAGGTGACATCTCCGCGAATAGCATCATAGAAAGTTGTAGAACCATCGGGCATGCGCATACGCACTACGGGCTTGCGGCCTTCGCTTTGATAACGAGTGAGGTCATCAGCTGAAATAGCGCGGCACTTACCGTCATATCCTGGGGCTATGTTCGCCTTCTTCTGCGCCTCACGAGAAGCTTCGAGCTCCTCAGGGTTGCAGTAGCAGTGGTAGGCATCCCCCGCAGCAAGAAACTTCGCGGCCCAATCTGCGTAAATATCAAGGCGCTGCGATTGCAAATATGGTGCTGAAGGTCCGCCTACTTCGGGGCCCTCATCCCATTGCAAACCGAGCCACTTAAGTGTGTCGATAGCCGCGTTAATGTACTCGTCGGTCACCCGCTCGCGGTCGGTATCTTCAATACGGAAAACAAACTTCCCACCAGTGTGGCGTGCGTACGCCCAGTCGTATAGCGCAGTTCGAATATTACCCACATGCAAATCTCCAGTAGGAGATGGAGCGAAGCGAACGCGTACTGGCCTAGACATTGCGAACCACCTTGTTTGTTAGTGTGCCGAGTCCTTCAATCGTGACGCTCACTTCTGAGCCATGAGGAAGAAGTCCAACACCAGAGGGCGTGCCCGTGAGAATGATATCCCCCGGCAAAAGCGTAAAAGTATTAGAGACATATTCGACGATCTCATCTATCTTGAAAATCATCTGTGAAGTACGACCTGTTTGACGGAGCTCGCCATCCACTGTGACAGTAATTTCAAGATCTGAAGTATCTAGTTCCGTCTCAATCCAAGGACCCACAGGGCAGGAAGTATCAAAACCTTTTGCACGCGCCCATTGGCCATCGCTCTTTTGCCAATCACGTGCCGTTGCATCGTTTGCAATGGTGTATCCAAAGATCACATCTTTGGCTCGTTCGCGTGGTACCTCTTTGCAGAGGCGACCTATCACGATTGCCAATTCACCTTCGTGTTCAACTTGTTCACTTCCACGCGGCCACACAATGGCTTCATGTGGACCGATGACAGCAGTATTCGGCTTAAAGAAGAGGAGTGGTTCTTTGGGCACATCGCTTGCCATCTCTTTGATGTGATCGAGATAGTTACGCCCCACACAGACAACTTTGCTCCGCGGGATTACCGGCGCGAGTAACTTCACGTGCTCAAGTGGGATCGTCTCCCCCGTAGGTTGCACTCCTGCATAAAGCGGATCGCCAGTGATGGCAAGGAGCGTCTCTTGCCCTTCGGGGTTGGTACCCACAATGCCAAATCGAGGGTCGGTGCTTCGACCCTGGGCGTGCTCTTCAAGGAGGGAGAATCGGGCGATACGCATCCCCTGAGCCTACCGATTGCGCGCTTAGACTCAGCACGTGTCAATCGCCCTCCTCCCTCGCCTCGAATGGGAGGCCGCCCGCGCTGCCCACCGCGTGCAGGTGGAGCCTGAGATTGACCCTGCCCACCTGGAAAACCCGGTGGAATCTTTCATGTGGACTTACTACTCCTATCGCCCTCGGGAGCTTCGCCGCTACCACCCTGGGGCGCTGGTCACCCTGGAAGATGCCCCTGAGTATCTGGAGCGTCGAGGCTACGGTGCGCGCGATGAGGGCGTCGGAGTCAGCAAAGCATTTATTGCGCAGAGACGATCGACTCTCGAATTTGTCCTTGGCTTACTCGAGGCAACAGCATCTAGACCGGCAAATTTTGGTTGCTTTGGCATGCATGAGTGGGCCATGGTCTATCAATTAAGTGCAGAAGAAATTCGTCACTCAAAATTTCCTCTTCGCATCGGAAGCGCTGGCACAAATGCTTTGGTAGAAGAGATTGGTGTGCGTTGCACGCACTACGACGCCTTTCGATTCTTCACCGCCCCCGCTATTCCGCTCAACGTCATCCACCCAGTGCGCGAAGATCAGCCCAAGAACGAACAGCCCGGATGCATTCACGCAAACATGGACTTGTATAAATGGGCATACAAGTTAGCGCCGATCATTCCTAGCTCGATGGTGTTCGCCTATTTCCAAAATGCTCGGGCGTTACGCGAAATAGACATGAGGGCAAGCCCTTACGACCTGGCCAACATTGGATACGAGCCCATACTTATGGAAACCGCCGAAGGTAGAGCCGAGTACGCGCGCATACAAAAGAATCTGGCCCACCAAACTGCGCCACTTCGCGCAGAATTTGCCAACTACATTCGAAGAGTCCTCGAAACTTTTACCAGTTCTGCTCAATAAATATCTTCGACTTTTCAAAAATCACTGGGGCATCGTTGTCAACAGTAGCCACGTGATAACTATCGAATAGGAGAACTTCTTCTTTCACCGATGAGCCCACATTGCTCAGAATCCATTCTGCATTTGAACTCGGCACTACGTGATCTTCTTTCGAATGGATTAGCATGAGTGGCTCTTTCACCGTAGCAATTCGACCTTGCACGTCGGAGAGCAGGTGCAGAAGTGAGTGAGCCGCCTTAAGTGGCGTCTTGTCATAGGCATACTCATTCCCCCCAGGCTTCTTAATGTCCCCGCCGACCGCCGGCTGGGTCGCCAACACTTTGGATACCACGGGAATGAGAAAGCGATTTACTCCGCGAATATGAATGAGTGGGTTCACTAGTACCAGCGATCTTGGTTGCTTCACTTTCTTCAAAGCGCCCAGCCGTAGCGCTAATGCGCCACCCATGGAGAGCGCACAGACGGCCACACCTTCATGCTTTGCAGCTAAAGATTCATACGCTCTCTCAGCTTCGAGGTACCACTGCTGCCAGCGTGTCTTATTCATCTCTGCAGGAGATGTGCCATGTCCAGGTAGGAGCGGCACCTCCACCGAATATCCGGCCGTTGCAAAGTGTTGCGCCCACGATGTCAGCGAGGCAGGTGACCCAGTAAAACCGTGCACGAAGAGCACCGCCTTGCCATTGGTGCCCTGACTACTCCAAGCAGCTCGAGGATCATTCATAAATTCAGCGTACGCCTTCGGCAAACTCTCCAACAGTAGCCAACGCTTGCTTCCATGATTCGCGCGTCGAGATCTCCACCGGACCGACCAGTGCCTCTTCGGTGGCCGCACCGTTACGATCCGGCCACCCCAGGCCACGAGCCGCCAACTCCGCCGCCCCTAGTGCAGTTGCTTCGAGGTCATGACGTCGATAAACAGGGCTATTAAGAAGCGTAGATTGCATCTGGCAGAGTAGATCATTTTGACTGGCACCTCCGTGGGCACCAAATTTAGTGAGCTGCATCTGCATACTCTCCACCACATCGGTAATGGAGTGCGCGATACCTTCCAAGAGAGCGCGCGCCATATGCGCTTTAGTGCTGGCTAGTGAAATACCAAGTATCGCGCCACGCGCATGGGGATTCCACAGTGGGGCACCCAAACCTGCGAGTGCTGGTACCAAGACCACACCTTCGCTGCTCTTTACCGTTCGGGCCAACTCTTCTATTTCAGCAGAGCTTTTGATCGCACCTAAACCGTCACGGAACCACTGCACCGCAGCACCAGTTACAAAGACGCCACCTTCGCTAGCAAATGCCCGGGCACCATCCGGAGCTTGCCAGGCCACTGTCGCCAAAGTTCCGCTGACAGTGGATGGAATCTCTTTGCCGGTATTGACCAACAAGAAAGAGCCCGTGCCGTAGGCGCAGGCAGCCGAGCCAGGATCGAACCCAGCAATCGAAATCAATGCCGATTGTTGATCGCCCGCAATCCCAGTGATGGGCACATCAAGTCCAAGAAATGCGGTGGGTTCGGTATGCGCCAAATCGCCCCAGGAAGAAGTGATCGTGGGCAGCGCCTCGCGTGGAACGTGGAAGAGGTCAAGGAGCCGGTCATCCCAATCCCCGGTATTCAAGTCATACATCAAAGTACGCGATGCGTTGGTGGCATCAGTGACGTGATCTAAGCCGCGAGACATACGGGCTATCAGATATGAATCAATAGTTCCAAGTGCAATCCGGCCATCTTCAACATAACGCCATGTACGTGGATCATTTTCGGCAATCCAAAGTGCTTTCGTTCCGGTGAAGTAAGGGTCCATCCTCAAACCTGTATTACTCACATCGACGTCTTTAAATTTTTCGCATATAGACGCGGTACGCCGGTCTTGCCAGACGATCGCTCTCCGAGGTGCGCCTAAAGTCTCGCGATCCCAGAGCACCAAGGTTTCGCGCTGATTCGTGATGCCAATGCCCTCGATCTTGCTCTTTTCGATCCCATCAATGGCCACTGAGGCAGCCGCGAGAACGGCGCTCCAAATTTCATTGGGATCGTGCTCGACCCAACCCGGCTCAGGAAAGTGTTGCGGGAAATCTTGGTATCCACGTCCGACGACGTTGCGATCTCGATCAATTACTAAAGCAGTGATTCCAGTAGTACCCGCGTCGATCGAGAGGATCATGGTCAGGAGAGACGTTTGCGAAGTAACCCGTAAGTAATTGCATCTTCAAGTGCCATAGCACTGGCAGCAATGACATTCTCATGCACGCCAAGAGTGGTCCACTCGGTCACACCATCAGAAGTCTCCACAAGTACGCGCGTAACGGCACCTGTTCCTTGACGCCCTTCAAGAATACGAACCTTGTAATCGGTCAGCTCAAGATCTGCAAGCTCCGGGTAAAACTTCTCTAAGCCACTGCGCAAGGCGTTATCAATCGCGTTAACTGGACCGTTACCTCGTCCGGTGGAGACCAATTTTTCTCCGTCCGCGGTTACATGAACCGTAGCCTCAGAAATAACATCACCGTTCTCTAAGCGATCTACATTTGCCTTCCAGGAATCTACTGTGAAGAAGCGTGGGCGCTCACCAGTGATTTCACCACGTAATAACAATTCGAATGAGGCGTCGGCGGCCTCAAAGGTCCAACCATGGGACTCCAGATCCTTCACCTTTGCGACCACGCGCCCCAGAACTCCTGCATCATCGCCTAGGTCCACACCGAGCTCTACGCTCTTTAATTCGATGGAGGCCTTGCCTGCCATGTCAGAGACGAGCATGCGCATGTCGTTACCGACATCACTTGGCTCTTCGTGTTGATAAAGAGCGGGATCAACTTTGATTGCAGATGCATGGAGACCAGCTTTATGAGCAAATGCCGAGAGCCCAACATAGGGTTGACGAGCACTTGGCGTCACATTGGTCACTTCTGCAACCGCATGTGCAATGCGGAAAGACTCTCGGAGCGCTCCTTCAGGCAAAACCTGCTGAGCCTTCTTCAATTCTAAGTTTGCAATAATTGAAATCAGATCAGCGTTACCGGTGCGTTCTCCATAGCCATTAAGAGTTCCTTGCACGTGTGTGGCACCAGCTTTGACTGCCGCTAGTGAATTTGCAATGGCACAACCGGTGTCATTGTGGCAGTGGATGCCTAAGCGCGCACCGGTGTTGGAGAGCACATCGTGCACCACATCAGAGAGTTCGTCAGGAAGCATCCCACCATTGGTATCGCAGAGCGCAATGACATCTGCGCCCGCTTCTGCCGAAACGCGAACTACTTCGAGCGCATAAGCTCGATTGGACCGATAGCCATCGAAGAAGTGTTCCGCATCGAGGAAGACTCGTTGTCCTTCACCGCGCAAATGCGTAATGGAGTCTCTAATCATTTCTAGATTTTCATCAAGTGATGTCTTTAGTGCGAGATCAACGTGGCGGTCATGTGACTTCGCCACCAACGTCACCACACCAGCACCCGATTCGCGGAGTGCGGCAACGAGCACGTCGTCGGCCGCCTTCACGTTGGGGCGACGAGTAGCCCCGAAAGCTGCTAACTGCGAGGTCTTAAAATCGATTTCAGCGGCTGCGCGCTTGAAGAATTCAGTATCCCGCGGATTCGCACCGGGCCAACCACCTTCGATAAATCCCACGCCAAGATCATCTAAGTGGCGAGCGATTGCTAATTTGTCGTGAACCGAAAGATTGAGACCTTCCTGCTGCGCACCATCTCGTAAGGTGGTGTCATAGATGTGGAAAGCATCTCCTTGCGGAATCTTAGACATTTATTTTGCGCATCCAACCCTGAGTATCGGGCTTGAGACCATGTTGAAGTCCAAGGAGTGCCTCACGAAGTTCAAGAGTGATCGGACCACTCTCACCCTTATTGTGCGACCACTCATGCTTGGCGCTCTTCACGTGGCCTACTGGAGTGATCACGGCAGCAGTTCCACACGCGAATACTTCAGTAATTTCTCCACTCTCGACACCTTTGCGCCACTCCTTAACGGTGATGCTGCCCTCTTCGACTTTGTACCCAAGTTCAGCTGCCACAGTAAGTAAGGAGTCGCGTGTGATTCCTGGAAGAAGTGCACCGGTTAACTTCGGAGTAAGGATGCGTGCCTTCTTACCCTTACCCATAACGAAGTAGAGGTTCATGCCACCCATCTCTTCAACATAGGAGCGCTCTACCGCATCGAGCCACACTACTTGATCGCAACCCTTTGCGGCCGCCTCCTGTTGAGCTACAAGAGATGCTGCGTAATTCCCGCCACATTTAGCTTCTCCAGTACCGCCAGGTGCTGCACGAACGTACTCGGTAGAAATCCACACCGTGACAGCCTTCACGCCGCCTTTGAAGTAAGCACCTGCTGGTGATGCTAAAAGCAGATAAAGTGCTTTGTTCGATGGACGAACTCCGAGTCCAACTTCAGTGGCAATCATCATGGGACGCAAGTAGAGACTCTCGCCATCCTTGGTGGGCACCCACTCTTGATCTGCCTTGACAAGTGCCTCAATTGATTCCAGAAACATCTCTGCCGGTAATTCTGGCAATGCCATTCGGGCAGCGCTGCGTGCAAAACGAGCCGCATTCGACTCAGGGCGGAAGAGCGCAATTGAATGATCTGGTTGACGATAAGCCTTCAGTCCTTCAAAAATTTCTTGTCCGTAGTGGAGCACCATCGACGCTGGATCTAACGAGAGCGGACCGTAAGGCACAAGGGCGAGCTCGCCCCAGCCCTTCTCCGCCGTCCACTCCGCACTCACCATGTGATCTGTGAAGTAACGGCCAAAGCCGGGCTCAACTAATTGCTCTGCCCGCTTTTCAGCAGAGAGTGGATGTGGATTCTTCGTGATCGTGATGGCCATCAGAACTCCTATCCGAGAAGCGAGAGAATGGCATCGCCAACCTCGCTCGTGCTCCGTTGCTTCTTACCCGATGAAAGCAGATCTTTCGCTACCGCTGCATTGATGGCAATAGCCGCCTCATGGAGACCGAGATGGTCACAGAGCATCGCAACGGAGAGAATGGTGGCTGTGGGATTTGCTACTCCCTTGCCCGCGATATCCGGCGCGCTGCCATGAACTGGCTCAAACATGGAGGGGTAGTCGCCAGTGGGGTTGATATTTCCACTCGCTGCTAATCCGATACCGCCGCAGATGGCCGCAGCAATATCGGTCAAGATATCTCCAAAGAGATTGTCGGTAACCACTACATCAAATCGATCAGGGTGAGTTACGAAGAACATCGAAGCAGCATCCACATGAAGGTAATCAGTGGTGATGCTCGGGTACTCCTTGGCTACCTCATTGAAAGTACGTGTCCAGAGCGAACCAGAGTGCACAAGCACATTGTTCTTATGAACAAGAGTTACATGCTTGCGCGTGCGACGTGTTGCACGTTCAAACGCATCACGAATTACTCGCTCGGCGCCCCTGCGGGTATTAAGACTCTCCTCGGTGGCTACTTCATAAGGAGTTCCCTGCGCCAAGAAACCACCGGCACCCACATAAGGACCTTCAGTGCCTTCGCGAACCACTACGAAATCGAGTTCTTTCACACCTGCAAGAGGTGATTCAACGCCAGGGAAGAGTCGGCCAGGACGCAGGTTGACGTATTGATCAAAGGCAAAACGAAGTTTAAGGAGTAACCCGCGTTCCAAGATTCCGCTGGGAACTGTGGGGTCTCCCACTGCTCCAAGGAGGATGACATCTTCTTTCGCTAATTGCGCAATCACTTCGTCAGTGAGGGTCTCACCAGTGGAATGCCAACGTTTGGCACCAAGTTCATATTGGGTTTCGACGAAATCAACACCATGCTGCTTCCCCATGGCATGGAGTATGCGCAATCCTTGAGCGACAACCTCAGGACCAATTCCATCACCACCGATAACGGCAAGTTTGATCACCTTCGACATGGGATCTCCTTAAACCAAGGCCACGTAGTGAGCGGAGCGAGCCTGCACACTGCTTGCTAAATCATCGACGACGTCCTGGGCAATGGGCTCATCAACCGTAAGAATCATCAGCGCATCCCCGCCCGGTCGCTTGCGAGCCACCTGCATGCCAGCAATGTTGATGCCGGCGTTTCCGAGCAGGGCGCCAACTGAACCAACCACTCCAGGACGATCTGCATAGCCGACGAAGAGCATGTGATTCGTAGGCTCAACATCAATCGACAAATCATTAATGGAGATCAATTTGGTAATTCGCTTGAGCCCAATAAGGGTGCCGCTGACAGTAATGCGTTCACCATGAGTGGCAGTAGCGGTCAAGGTGATGACGTTTCGATGCAACTCACTTTTAGAGTTCTTTGAAACCGATGCCGTAAGGCCACGCTCTTTAGCTAGGAGTGGAGCGTTGACATATGAAACGCCCTCCCCTACCGCGTGCATGAGCAATCCTTTAATCGCACTGGTCGCCAAGATTTCACAATCAAGCTCAGCTAGCTCTCCGCATACTTCTACTTCGATGTCCGACACAGCACCGACTGCGAGTCCAGAGATAAGTTGTCCGAGAGTTTCCGCCAATGGAAGCGCGGGACGAAGATCCTCATGGATCACGCCACCCTTGACGTTCACCGCGTCTGGCACAAGTTCACCCGCAAGCGCCTTACGCACCGACACCGCAACAGCGATACCAGCGCGCTCCTGAGCTTCATCAGTTGATGCCCCGAGGTGTGGTGTGGCCACGACTGAATCAAACGAAAAAAGCGGCGAATCGGTGCATGGCTCGGTGGAGTAGACATCGATTCCGGCTCCTCCGATACGCCCTTCTTTCAGGGCCGCGTGTAAGGCGACCTCATCAACCACACCACCACGGGCCGCATTGACGATGCGGACAGATGGTTTCACTTTGGTGAGCGCATCGACCCCAATAAGGCCAGCGGTCTCTTTGGTTTTAGGAAGGTGCACGGTGATGAAATCACTCGTACGGAGGAGCGTATCGAGATCAACCAGTTTCACACCCAAATGGTTGGCCCGCGCCTCAGGAAGGTAGGGGTCATAGGCAATGACATCCATACCAAAAGCCTGCATGCGGAATGCCACTAACTGACCAATGCGTCCGAGACCAACAATGCCAAGTGTCTTTTCGTAAAGCTCGACACCGGTGAACTTAGACCTCGCCCACTTGCCATTTCGAAGGGCAGCATGCGCCGGCGAAATAAAGCGAGCGGAAGAAATCAACAAACCGATAGCGAGTTCTGCTGCGCTCACAATGTTCGAGGTCGGCGCGTTCACCACCATGACACCAGCAGCAGTTGCCGCCGGAACATCGACATTATCTAGCCCGACACCAGCACGTGCCACTACTTTGAGCCCCTTGGCGGCGGCCATCGCTTCAGCATCCATCTTCGTTGCCGATCGAATGAGCACCGCATCAACGCCTTTGGAGAGCGCTGCGAGCAGTTCCTCGCGATTAGCACCATCGCAATGACGAACTTCAAACTCCGGGCCCAGCGCATCGATAGTTGCAGGGCTCAGTTCTTCAGCGATGAGGACGACAGGCTTACTCATGGGTGTGGTGCCTTTCGGTTGATGATTAGCGTGCAGCAGTACCTTCGGTGTAATCGTCTCCAGATTGCTTGACCCATGACATCAACTTACGAAGTTCGCGACCGACCGTCTCGATGATGTGAGTCTCGCCCTTAGCGCGAAGCGCCTTGAACTCAGGTGCACCTGCATCTTGATCTGCGATAAAGCGAGCAGCAAAAGACCCATCCTTGATCTCAGCAAGAACCTGCTTCATATTTTCCTTAACGCGGGCGTCAATGACACGTGGACCAGAAACGTAATCGCCATATTCGGCGGTATCAGATACTGACCAGCGTTGTTTGGCTATGCCACCTTCGTACATTAAATCAACAATGAGCTTGAGCTCATGAAGGCACTCGAAATAAGCAACCTCAGGTTGGTAACCAGCTTCAACGAGGGTTTCAAAACCGTATTGCACGAGTTGTGAGGCCCCGCCGCAGAGCACGGCTTGCTCACCAAAGAGATCAGTTTCGCACTCTTCGGTGAAGGTGGTTTGAATACCGCCAGCGCGTAGCCCACCAATGCCTTGAGCATAAGAGAGCGTAAGTGGCCACGCTTTGCCGGTGGCATCTTGCTCGACGGCAACCAAGACGGGAACTCCGCGACCCGCAGAGAACTCACGGCGTACCAAGTGACCCGGGCCCTTAGGAGCGACCATGCAGACATCGACGCCAGCTGGTGGCGTGATGTAACCGAAGCGAATATTAAAACCATGACCGAAGAAGAGCGCATCGCCATCATTGAGATTGGGGGCAACGGCTTCTGCATATACGTGGCGTTGCACGTGATCTGGGGTAAGGATCATGATGACATCGGCTTCTTGGCAAGCAACTATTGGGGTGACTACTCGCATGCCATCGGCTTCAGCCTTGGCACGACTCTTTGAACCCTCCGGCAGACCTACGCGAACATCAACGCCGGAATCGCGAAGGGAGAGTGAGTGGGCGTGACCCTGTGAGCCGTAACCTAGTACTGCAACTTTGCGACCCTGGATAATCGAAAGGTCTGCATCCTTGTCGTAGAACATCTTTGCCATTCTCGTTACCTTCCCCTGCTCTGTCCCCAATGGGGTGCGCACACATGTGCTAATTACGCTCTTATTTGCTGATTGACTTACTTCCACGTGCCATTGCCACTAAACCTGATTGGACTAACTCCTTGATACCAAAAGGCTCAAGGACGCCTAATAGTGCAGCGATTTTTTCTCCGGTACCCGTGGCTTCGATCATGACCGCATCGGCCACCACATCGACCACCCTGGCCCTAAAGAGCGAAACAATTTCGAGCACTTCAGCGCGATTCTTCGTATCGGCGGAAACCTTGACGAGAAGAAGTTCACGCTGCACCGAGGAAAGTGAATCAAGTTCCACAATTTTGAGTACGTTGATCAACTTATTCAATTGCTTCGTCACTTGCTCAAGCGGGTTCCCTTCCACATTCACGACGATGGTCATGCGTGAAATCTCTTCATGTTCCGTTGGACCGACCGCAAGAGATTCGATATTGAATCCGCGACGAGAGAAGAGTGAGGCAACTCGAGCGAGGACGCCCGGGCTGTTCTCAACTAATACGGAGAGAGTGTGAAGGCTCATAGGTCTTGTGAATCCCAGTCAGGGGCGAGTTCACGCGCAACCAAAATCTCGTCATTACTGGTTCCAGCTGCCACCATCGGCCAGACCATGGCATCGCGATGCACGCTGAAATCCACGACCACAGGTTGATCATTGATTTCCATTGCTTTTGCAATGGTGGCATCTACGTCTTCGGCCTTCTCGCAGCGCAAACCTATGCAACCCATAGCATCTGCGAGTTTGGCAAAATCTGGAATGCGCTTTGAATGTAGATCGGTATTCGAATAGCGAGAGTTATAGAAGAGAGTTTGCCATTGGCGCACCATCCCTAAACTTTCGTTATTGATAATGGCAACCTTGATCGGAATGTTATTGATCGCGCAGGTGGCCAATTCTTGGTTGGTCATTTGGAAGCATCCGTCGCCATCGATCGCCCACACTGCCACCTCTGGACGACCTACCTTCGCTCCCATGGCTGCCGGAACGGCGTAACCCATAGTCCCGAGGCCACCTGAGTTGAGCCAGGTACGTGGCTTCTCGTAGGAAACAAATTGCGCGGCCCACATTTGGTGTTGACCCACGCCAGCGGCGTAGATAGCGTCAGGACCGGCAATTTTTCCGAGGCGTTCGATGACATATTGTGGTGAGAGGCTGCCATCTTCTGGAATGTCGTAACCCAATGGAAAAGTACTGCGCCATGAATTGCATTGCTTCCACCAAGCTCCGAGATCGGCTTGATTGCCGGCTGCAAATTCCGCCTTCAATGCTGGGGCTAACTCAGTGAGAGTCTCACGTAGATCGCCAACGATAGGAACGTCTGTATAACGATTCTTACCAATTTCGGCTGGATCAATATCGGCGTGGATGATTTTCGCATTTGGTGCAAAAGTCGAGAGCTTGCCCGTAACGCGATCGTCGAATCGTGCGCCGAGAGTGATGAGCAAGTCTGCCTTTTGAAGCGCCGTGACCGCAGCGACTGTGCCGTGCATGCCAGGCATTCCAAGGTTTTGTGGATGACTATCTGGAAATGCTCCACGAGCCATCAACGTGGTGACCAACGGCGCACCGCATAACTCGGCGAAGGCGAGCAATTCGCGAGAAGCATTCGCTTTGATAACGCCGCCACCTACGTAGAGGACGGGCCGTTGCGATTGCGCAATGAGCGCAGCAGCTTCACGAACTTGCTTCGAATTAGGCTTAGTAGTGGGCTTATAACCCGGTAAATCAATAATCGT
Source organism: Actinomycetota bacterium (assembly GCA_026393015.1). GTDB lineage: Bacteria > Actinomycetota > Actinomycetes > Nanopelagicales > Nanopelagicaceae. Next base: position 8,686 of record JAPLBA010000051.1, on the reverse strand, counting down.
AGGCCAATTGAATTCTGCGTTGGCCTGCAAGGCATCCTTGCTGATATCCACAAGCACAGCGCCGGGTCGACCAGTCGATGCAATATGAAAAGCCTCTGCAATCGCCCGCGAAATATCATTCGGGTTGGTGACGAGAAAATTGTGTTTAGTGATCGGCATCGTAATTCCACGAATATCTGCTTCTTGAAATGCATCGCTACCGATGGCACCAGAAGGGACCTGACCGGTAATTGCTACGAGCGGTACGGAGTCCATTTGCGCATCGGCAATCGGTGTGACCAAGTTGGTGGCGCCGGGACCAGAGGTTGCCATGCAGACGCCGACCTTGCCAGTGGCCTGCGCATAACCAGTCGCTGCATGTCCGGCACCTTGTTCGTGGCGCACCAAGATGTGGCGAATCGAGCTGTCGAAGAGCGGGTCATAGGCCGGCAAAATGGCGCCGCCTGGAATGCCGAAGATGACTTCTACACCGGCATGCTCCAGTGAGCGCACGAGTGATTCAGAACCGTTAATCATCTTCCGCCTCCTTTCGCCTTCTCTATCTGACTTCTTCCTCTGACTTCTTCCTCTGACTTCTTCCTCTGACTTCTTCCTCTGACTTCTTTATGGCCCCGCACTTCCGTTTTGCCCCTGTAATGCGAAACCCCCCGGTGGAAACCGAGGGGTGCACGCGGATGAGCTCTCGCTCAGCTCGCGCGCTCCAGGCGTACGGAAATTCGTGACAACATACACATATGGTCCTCTAGCCGAGCGTGCTGGTCAATCCCAAGAGCCTGAGTTCTCATGATTTGAGACGGAAATCTCACCCTTCGGCTACTTGAGCGGATTAGTCGCAGACCGCGCCCTTGGAAGCAGACCCGACCAATTTGACGTACTTCGCCAAAACCCCACGTTGGTACTTATGGGGCACTGGTTGCCAAGTGGTCTTGCGAGCCATCAATTCCGATGGATTTACCAAGAGATCGAGCGTGCGATTCGCTACATCGATGCGGATGCGGTCGCCATCACGGACCAAAGCGATAGGTCCCCCATCAACGGCTTCCGGAGCCACGTGGCCCACACAGAGGCCAGTGGTGCCACCAGAGAAGCGGCCATCGGTGATGAGCATGACTGACTTTCCGAGCCCGGCTCCCTTGATAGCTCCGGTAATCATGAGCATCTCGCGCATTCCCGGTCCACCCTTAGGACCTTCGTAGCGAATGACCACCACGTCACCGGCTTGGATGGTGCCATCTTCTAGAGCCGCCATTGCGTTCTGCTCGCGCTCAAAGACCCGAGCTGGACCTTCGAATGCGTCGACTCCCACACCTGCGGTCTTGCACACGGCGCCTTCTGGCGAGAGTGACCCACCAAGAATTGTTATTCCGCCAGTGGCTGCCAATGGTTTTTCAACCGAGTACAAAATATCGCCATCAGCTGCTGGTGGCGCAATATCAGCAAGATTCTCTGCCATCGTTTTCCCAGTCACCGTGAGGCAATCACCATGTAACAAACCTGCATCGAGTAGCGCACGCATGACGACCGGAATTCCGCCCACCTTGTCAACATCTGTCATGACGAAACGGCCAAACGGTTTGAGGTCTCCAAGCAGCGGAACGCGCGCACCAATACGATTGAAATCTTCAAGAGAAAGTTCTACATCTGCTTCGTGTGCGATTGCCAGCAAGTGGAGCACCGCATTTGTTGACCCACCTAGTGCCATCACAACCGTAATTGCATTTTCAAACGCCTTCTTCGTGAGGATGTCGCGGGCTGTGATTCCTTGACGAATAAGGTTTACTACTGCCTCGCCAGACTGAACTGAATATCCATCGCGACGACGATCAACTGCTGGCGGAGCTGCTGAACCAGGTAGCGACATTCCTAAGGCTTCTGCAGCGCTTGCCATGGTGTTCGCTGTATACATTCCGCCACATGCTCCCTCTCCAGGACAGATAGCGCGTTCGATGCGATCTACTTCCTCACGCGTGATCAATCCGCGAGCGCAGGCACCCACCGCTTCGAAAGCATCGATGATAGTGACATCGCGTCCGTCGACAGAACCAGGCATCGTGGAGCCGGCGTAAACAAAAACGCTTGCAACATCGATACGTGCAGCAGCCATCAACATTCCAGGAAGTGATTTGTCGCATCCCGCGAACATCACCATTCCATCGAGGCGCTCAGCTTGCATGACAGTTTCGACCGAGTCTGCAATGACCTCGCGCGACACCAAGGAGAAGTGCATTCCCTCGTGACCCATTGAGATGCCATCAGAAACGGAGATGGTGCCGAATTGAAGTGGGTAACCGCCGGCATCGAAGACGCCTTGACGCGCCGCCTTGGCAAGGCGATCCAAAGAAAGATTGCACGGGGTAATTTCATTCCACGACGACGCGATGCCAATCTGCGGCTTCACCCAATCGTCGTCTCCCATGCCCACTGCTCGAAGCATTCCGCGAGCAGGCGCCCGCTCGAGTCCGTCAGTGACCAATCCGGAACGGGGCTTCATTGAATTCATGCCCATATCGTAGGGTCAAAACTCCCCCATTACCCGCTAACCTCAGCCCATGACTTCTCACATGGGAGAGACTCGTCAGCTCGGCCAACTCTCCGTCAACGCTATGGGCCTCGGCTGCATGCCCATGTCCTGGGCTTACGGGGTAGACGACATTGATCCGGTTGAAGTGCGCGCCACTCTTCAAGAAGCGATCGATTTAGGAGTAACCCTGCTCGACACTTCAGATGTGTACGGCCCTTATACGAACGAGGAGCTGCTCGGAGTCGAGATCGTCAACGCTGGATTTCGCGACAAGGTACAACTTGCTACCAAGTGCGGCCTTAAGACCATCGACACCCTCAAATATGCCTATGACGGCTCTCCCGAACATGTGCGGGCAGCGTGCGATGCTTCACTCAAGCGCCTCAAAGTCGAGCACATCGATCTTTATCAATTGCATCGGGTAGATCCCAAAACTCCAATTGAGGAAACTTGGGGAGCCATGGCCGAGCTCGTCACCGCCGGAAAAGTAGGTGCCATCGGTCTCTCTGAAGCATCACTTGAGAATCTAAAACGCGCACAAGTCATCTATCCCTTAACGACTCTGCAAAGCGAGCTCTCTCTGTGGAGCCAGGACGTATTAGAAAATGGCATTCTCGATTGGTGCAAGGAGAACAACGTGGGATTTCTCGCCTACTCTCCGCTCGGGAGAGGCTTTCTCACCGGTGAAACGTTAACAGTGAAATCATATGATTTCCGAGCTAGCAATCCGCGTTTCACTGAAGCCGCCATGGCCGAGAATCAAAAAATTGTGGACGCTATCTCAGTGATCGCTGCACGACTGGAGATCACCAACGCCCAACTCGCACTCGCCTGGGTGCTTGCTCAAGGAGAGAACATTGTTCCTATTCCCGGTACTAAACGCCGCAAGTGGTTACGCCAAAACGTCGCCGCTCTCGAGATAACCCTCGATGCGGCGACGTTGGCAGAACTTGCAAATATTCCGAGGTCAACAATTCCCCGGTACTAGAGACCAATGAGCACTAGCCGCTGTGCGCGCTCACTTCGTGTTCCACAAGTGAATCCTTACCCACATTAATAAAAATAATGATTACTGCCGCACCTAGCGCAAGCATTGCCGCGCCGGTAAAGAAAGTCATGGTATATCCGTGGGTGAATGCGTAAGCATCGGGCTTCTTCATATTGCGCGCGTTCGCATAGTTGACCGTCGCGGTTGCTGCAATGGTGTTGAGCAGCGCGGTGCCAAGTGAACCACCCACTTGTTGACTCTTGCCCACCCACACCATGGAGTGCGGTACTTGAGACTGGAATGAAAACAAAAGCTAATCCAGAACTCATGATGACCATATAGGGAAGAACGTGGGTGAAATAAGAAGTGTCAGGAGTAATACGAGTAAGCATTAATAATCCTACGCTGGCGCAGATGAGTCCGAAGATCATCAATGGCTTGGGGCCGAGCTTTGGCAGCAGTTGGCTTGCAATGCCTGCCGACAGAATGATCCCGAGCGAAAATGGCAGGAAAGCAAATCCCGCATGCAGCGGTGTGTAATGAAGAATCACTTGTAGATATAGGCCTAAGAAGAGGAACATCGAGAAGAGTCCAGCACCTACGATCAACGAAGAAAGGTACGAGCCACCTCGATTGCGTTCTAGCAGGACTCGCATCGGTAACAACGGACTCTTGACGCGCAATTCAATGACGACGAAAGCCACCAGCAGTGCGAGAGCAATAGCAAAAAAGATGAGGGTTTCACTTGAAAGCCAGCCAACGGTAGCGGCCTTGGTAAAACCGTAAACGAGCGAAACTAACCCAAGAGTCACCGTGATGGCACCCGGGATGTCGTAACTATGTTCACCAGTTGCCTTCGACTCATGCACAAATGGAATTGCGAGCAAGAAAGCGATGATCGCAATAGGAACATTCACACCTAGACACCAGCGCCATGAGAAGTACTGGGTAAGCGTGCCACCGAGAATCAACCCAATCGCTGCCCCACCACCGGAGATGGCACCGAATACTCCGAAGGCGCGTGCACGTTCCTTGGGAACGATGAAGTTGACGGTGATGAGCGAGAGTGCGGCAGGAGCAAGCAGCGCGGCGAAACCACCTTGCAGGGCACGAGATGCGAAGAGCAATCCTGACGTACTAGATATTCCGCCGAGTGCCGATGCACCAGCAAAACCCAGAAGGCCAATCATAAAAACCTTTTTGCGCCCAACATAATCTGCGATGCGCCCACCCAGGAGGAGGAGCCCACCAAAAGCCAACGTATACGCGGTGATCACCCATTGCTGGTTTGCATCGCTGATTCCAAGGTCACGCTTTGCACTAGGAAGTGCCAAGTTCACAATGGAGGCATCTAACACCACCATGAGTTGCGCAATTGCGATGACAAAGAGCGCTTTCCAGCGGCGAGGATCTTGACCTGGTACGTAAACGTGATGATCGGGCGTGATGGTAGTAAAAACAGATTTAGGCAAGATTTCCCCCGGATTAGATGACTCTTCAACAAAAACCTATCTGAACAACTGGTGCAACTTGAAATTGCGTAAACCTATTCCTGAGTAGATGAATATCTGGGGTAAACCCCTACTGACCTAACTCTTTAAGGAGTAACTCCCGCACCTTTGCGGCATCTGCTTGTCCTTGTGTTGCTTTCATCACAAGTCCAATCAATGCACCCGCGGCATTGAGATTTCCACCACGTACCTTCTCGGCAGCTGCTGCATCAGATGCAATAGCTGTGGCAATGGCTAACAAGAGTGCGCCATCATCTGAGACCACTTTGAGGCCACGTGTGGCAACCACATCATCTGGCCGACCTTCGCCGGCAATAACACCATCGACAACTTGGCGAGCTAATTTGTCGGTCAACTCACCCATCGCAACGAGTGCCACAATGCGAGCTACATCAGCTGGCGTAATTCCTACATCGATCACTTCAACGCCACGTTCGTTTGCCTGACGGGCAATCTCGCCCACCCACCAACTTCGGGCTTTGGTGGAGTCTGCCCCCAGAGCCACGGTCTCCATGACAACGGCAAGTACGCCAGCATTCACCATGGATGCCATCTCTTTATCGGCGATATTCCACTCTTTTTGCAAACGGGCACGTATTACCGAGGGGCGTTCGGGCAGTGTCGCGCGAAGTTCTTCGACCCATGCAGGATCAGGAGCGATTGGCACCAAATCTGGCTCGGGGAAGTAGCGATAATCCTCGGCGGTTTCTTTCGATCTTCCAGACGTCGTAATTCCACTATCTTCATGGAAGTGGCGAGTCTCCTGCACGACTTTGAGGCCATCGTCGAGCCGAGCTGCGTGGCGTTGCATCTCACTACGAATAGCACGCTCCACTGATCGGAGAGAGTTTACGTTCTTAGTTTCACTTCGAGTTCCAAGAATTCCAGAACCTCGTGGAGAAAGGGAGACGTTGGCATCACAACGAAGTGAGCCCTGTTCCATCTTTACATCACTCACGCCAAGCGAGCGAAGAATGTCGCGTAGCTCAGCAACGTAGGCCTTAGCAACGAGAGGCGCATATTTCTCTGTACCAGGCACCATCTTTGTCACGATTTCTACGAGTGGAATGCCGGCGCGATTGTAATCAAGGAGTGAGTAGTCGGCTCCGTGGATTCGACCTGTAGCGCCACCCATGTGTAGAGACTTTCCAGTATCTTCCTCCATATGAACTCGCTCGATTTCGACACGGAAAGTGCGCATGCCATCATCGGTTTCAACTTCAACATCTAGATAACCATTGAAACAAATAGGTTCGTCATACTGACTGATCTGAAAGTTCTTTGGCATATCTGGGTAGAAGTAGTTCTTGCGAGCAAATCGACACCAGGTTGCAATATCGCAATTCAGCGCAAGGCCAATCAGGATGGTGGACTCAATCGCACGCTCGTTAACGAATGGCAATGAACCAGGCATGCCTAGACAGACTGGGCAGACTTGGGTATTTGGTTCAGCGCCAAAAACGGTCGCACACCCACAGAACATTTTAGAATTTGTGTTGAGTTCTACGTGCACTTCGAGACCGAGTGTGGGTTCGTACTTAGCGATCACATCGTCGTAATCCAACATCGCTTCACTCATCGCACACCTCCCGTCAACGAAGGGGCCTTGTTCATAAGAGGACCGCCCCACTCTTCATTGAAGGCGGCTTCGAGTGCGCCGCCTACTCGGTAAAGGCGATCATCAGCCATGGCCGGAGCGATGATTTGCAGGCCGACTGGCAAGCCGTCTTCGGGCGCCAATCCACATGGAATGCTCATCGCGCAGTTTCCAGCCAAGTTCACCGGGATGGTCGCGATGTCATTGAGATACATCGCCAAAGGATCATCGGCCTTTTCACCAATCTTGAAAGCTGTGGTGGGAGATGTCGGTGAAATCAAGACATCTACTTGAGCGAATGCTGCGTTGAAATCATTAATGATGAGTGTGCGAACTTTTTGCGCGCTGCCGTAATAGGCGTCGTAGTAACCAGAAGAGAGCGCATACGTACCAAGAATGATGCGTCGCTTTACTTCTGGACCAAATCCAGCTTCGCGAGTGAGGTTCATAACTTCTTCTGCGCTACGTGCGCGATCATCACCTACGCGTAGCCCAAAGCGCATGGCATCAAAACGTGCCAAGTTGGATGAACACTCGCTGGGGGCGATGAGGTAGTACGCCGGAAGTGCGTACTCAAAGTGTGGGCAAGAAACTTCGATGATCTCGGCACCAAGACCGCGCAAGACTTCAACCGATTCATTAAATCTCTGCAGGACTCCTGCTTGATAACCTTCGCCACCAAGTTCACGAACGACGCCAATACGCATTCCCTTTACATCGCGCATCTTTGCTGCCGCCACCACTGCAGGAACTGGCGCATCGATACTGGTGGAGTCATAAGTATCATGCCCGCCGATAATTTCATGAAGGAGCGCGGCGTCGAGCACCGTGCGCGCACAAGGACCTGCTTGATCAAGACTGGAAGAAAATGCCACCAGGCCGTAACGAGAAACGCCACCATAGGTGGGTTTTACTCCCACGGTTCCAGTGACGGCAGCTGGCTGACGAATCGATCCACCTGTAGCAGTACCCAGTGCGAGAGGTGCTTCGAATGCGGCAAGAGATGCTGAGGAGCCACCACCAGAACCACCAGGAATTCGAGTGAGATCCCATGGATTATGCGTGGGGCCATAGGCCGAGTTCTCGGTGGAGGAACCCATCGCAAATTCGTCCATGTTCGTTTTACCAAGAATAACAACGCCGGCATTTTTTAATTTGGAAACAACTGTTGCATCGTAAGGCGGACGCCATCCTTCAAGAATCTTGGAACCGCAGGTGGTCGGTACACCTTTTTGCACCATCACATCTTTAAGTGCTAGCGGGACGCCAGCGAGCGGAGAGAGTTTCTCACCCTTTGCGCGGGCGGCATCTACTGCGCGTGCCTGAGCAAGCGCGCCCTCCGTATCGATATGAAGAAAGGCGTGAACTTTTACATCTACTTCGGCGATGCGTGAAAGGTGAGCTTGCGTTAAAGCCTCAGATGTAACCTCGCCAGATGCAACCGCGGCAGCCATCTCCGACGCGTTTTGAGTGATCATTACTCTTCACCCAAAATCTGTGGCACACGGAAGCGTTGCTCTTCACTTGCCGGGGCCCCCGAAAGCGCCTCTTCCGGAGTGAGCGAAGGGCGAATGACATCAGGCCGGAATACGTTCTTGAGAGGGAGGGGATGCGAGGTCGGTGCCACGTCGGCGCCGGCAATTTCTTGCACACGAGCCACCGCTCCAAGGATTACCTCGAGTTGTCCTGCTAAATGATCAATCTCGCTCGCTTCGAGTTCAATTCGAGCCAATTGGGCGAGGTGGGCGACATCGTCACGGGAGATCATAGGCTGAGCCTACCGAAGTGTGAGAGGGGCGAAAAATCGCCTATATGCCTTTGGCGAGGGGGCGCTCGAATCCGACTTCATCGAGCACCGAAACGCCTAACTCAATCGCCTTATCAAACTTTGATCCCGGAGCCTCACCCACGACGACATATGCCGTCTTCTTGGAGACAGATCCGCTCGCCTTGCCTCCTCGAGCAACAATCGCAGCGGCCGCCTCATCTCGATTAAATTTCGATAATGACCCGGTCACCGCAATCGACATGCCTGCCAAAGTTTGCGGGAGTATTTCTAATTCGCCTTG
>JAPLBA010000019.1 GCA_026393015.1 Actinomycetota bacterium | reverse complement strand
GCGAGTTCAAATCTCGCCGCCTCCGCCATCAAGGCTTCGAATCTGCCACCTAGGCGTAGTCAATGTCGCGTAAAAGTTAAGAAATAAGTCAAGAGGAACCCGGGGTATTTTCCTTGAGGTTCCTCTTCACTTTCATACCGAGATAACTAAATACGAAAACTATTTACTAAATTTGGGTAAATTGATATTGAACTGAATTGAAATAATCCGTGTAGCAATCACAACAGTGCCTCCGATGAGCGCAGCTACAGTATTGATGACATGGAATTGATGGAGGGCTACAAAAACAATTGCTCCGACGAGCGCCGAGGTGCCAATGGTTTCGCGGTGGAGTAAGACAGGCTCCAACTGACAAAGCACATCACGTAACAGCCCCCCAGTCACAGCGGTGATTACACCAAGAATGATCGCGGCATACCAACCGACATTTTGCTCAAAGGCAAGTTGAGCTCCGGAGACGGTGGCTACTGCTAAACCCAAAGTGTCCATGATGATAAGGGTTCTGCCGATATGAGTTACGCGCCGGAATACCAACGTGATGATGACTGCCGCAATGACGGCAACGGAAATCCACGGGTCAACCACCCAAATAGGCTTAAGCCCTAGAAAAATATTTCTCAAAGTTCCACCGGAAACAGAAGCGATCGCTGCAATAAATGCGATCCCGCCGTAATCCAGACCCTTATCCGCTGCAACACGTGCCCCCACGAGCGCAAACACGAATGTAGAAAGTAGATCGAGTAGATATAACAAGGTCATGGGTTAATCATAAAGATACTTGCGTATAACTGCTACATAAGAATAGCTATGAAGATACTTTCTCGACCTTGACGATGTCTCCAAAGCCTCCACTTGCAGTCACACTAATCCGCACGCCCTCAACAACGACAAACTCTCCAATCTTTAGCGGAGCATCAGCGAAATCAACGGTGTTGAGACCTCTAGTAGGTGGCTGCACATATTGACCTTCTCCATGTTCGGTCTTTGTCAGATCTACCGTGTAAACCAGAGCACCTAATGAATTTTTCGCCAATTTGTAGTTATAACCTCCACGACGTATTGATTCGATCACGATCACCTTGGTCTTGGAGAGCGGTACCACCACAAGTTTCTCAACGGCGCCCTTAGCGGCAGATGGAGTTAAGTAATGGGTTGAGGTCACGTTGGGGGAGACACAACGCACTTGGCTATCACTGAAGAATCCGGAGAGATACTTATCCCAACCTAAGAGATCGGTGAGTCCACCGCCAGACATCATTCCCCAAAACCCCATGTAATCTCCATGATCACCGAGGTCGAGTGCCCCATGGTGCATCTCGTGTAACCACATAGTGGGTGTCAAAATTGAATGATTAACGTGCCAGTCCCCGCTCAAATTATTGGGTGCCGAAGTGAAGAAGCGATTGATCGTGCCTTCATTACTTTGCACCGGACCGCCCCAAGGTTGCGAACCGAGGAGGCTTTCGGGTGTAGTCGGTGGGACCACAATGATGACCATATCTACGCCACTGAAATTCACTTCTTGATCAGCTGCAGCAATCGCGTCGATAAAGAATTGCGATCCGCCCGCGACGGGTTTCCCGTGGAGATTGATTCCTTCATAACTTGAGAGGCTACGCGCGATCTTGAAGTATTTATCTGGTACCCGTACTTCAACACTCGAACCATTGTCTGAGTTGTTCTGCGTCCACTCTTTAATAAAATCAAAATACTGACCAAAATCTTGCTTTGGTGTTGTTGAAGTGGGAGCGTCTGGCGTCTGAATCGCAACGACTTGATATTTAGTGTTGGGTCCCGGGTGACGACGTGCCTCAAAATCACGCACTGCCTGTGCATTGTTTGGATTAGGGAAACCAAGGATGGGGTAGTTATTGAACTGCTCGATCTTGCACGTATTAATCGACAGCAGATCGCTACGGGGAGTCAACTCGACAACCACGAAATCCTTGGTGACTTTGAGTGGTTCATAACGAAAAGGCGTGGCGCACTGCCTCTTCTTGATGAGAAAGTCCTGTGTTGCCTTCCACTCACTCGGTACCTCTGGATCAGCGGCGCAGACGTTCACAAACTCAAAGGGTGTGGGAGTAGGCGTAGGAGTAGGTGTCGCACTTGGTGTGGGAGTAGCCGTCGCACTCGGTGTGGGAGCGGTTACTGGAGTGCGGGTAGGTACCGGCTTGGGGAGGGCAACTCCCTTATTCCACACAAGCTTCTTTCCACTCTTGATGCAGGTGAACTTCGTACTTCCAGATACCGAGACTTGCCCCACCTTGGTGCAGGTCGCTCCAGGCTTGACCACAGCTGCAGCAGTGGTTACCCCGGTGATCAAGGCAATGGAAAGCGGGAGAGCAATGAGCACGCGGCGCATAGTCTGAGAGTATCGAAGGGTTAGGCGACGTGTCGGTGAATGGAAGTGGAATCGGTTGCTCGATGTATCGCATCGAGTACCTCTTGAATGGCTCGAAGAGAGTGTCCACTCACGAAAGTATCGACGTATGGAAGCGCTGCCGACATACCGCGGACAAGCGGTTCGTAATTACTCGATGCCTTACGTGGATTGACCCAAATGATGTGATGAGCTAGTCGTGAGAGCCGAGACATGGCCTGCTCGATGTAGAGCGGATCATCGATCTCCCAACCATCGGAGACGATCACCACCACAGCACCACGAGCTACTCCTCGTTGTCCATGATCACGCACGAACGCGAGCAATGCTTTCCCGATTCGCGTGCCACCCGACCAGTCAGGAGTATTTTCTGCAACCTTTTTATAGGCCTGATCTGGTTTCCCTTGACCAATAAAGCGTGTGAGCCTTGTTAAACGAGTAGCAAAAACAAATGCCTCTGCATGCAGCGCAAGAACAGCACCACGCATTAAGTGCATATATACGCGCGCATACGGTTCCATGGAACCGGAAACATCGGCGATGAGCACTACCCGACGAGGACGCAATTTGGGTTTCTTCATCTCTAAAAGAATGGGATCTCCACCCGTTGCTCGAGATTTACGAAGCGTGGTGCGCATATCAAGTTCATTACCGTGATTACTGCGGGCACTCCGTCTACTGGCACGCCGCGGAGGAACTAGAGGGAGTTTAGCTACGAGTGCGGCAATGAGGTTGAGCTCATCTTGAGAGCACTCAGCAAAACTACGTTCGCGCAGCAATTCTGTTTCACTGACCGCCGCGAGTATCGATGGATCTTCGCCAGCTTCGCTTTCGTCCAAAAGTTCTCCGGGTGTCGCAGAGCTGCCGGCGGAATCACCTCCCTCTTTGCGATCACCAGAACCTGTAGCGGCAGGTTGGCTCTCGTCTGCATGTTTGGAATTCATGGATACCGGTTTTTGACTTTTGCGTAAGTACTCGTCAAAGTTGATGATGCCGCGGAAGACTTGGTCAAAGACTTTGTCGTAAATCTCGATTTGTTCGCGATCACTCAGGAGCGTTATGCGGCCTATCCAATAAAGCTCATCGAGTGTGCCAGGTGCGATATCAACCACTGATGCGGCAAAGCGCGCTTGGCGTTCGGGGGTAGCTGGAATTCCTGATCGGTGCAGCACTTCACCGAGCGAGGCGGCGATAGCGGCTAAATCAGCCACCAACAACCCACTTAAAGCCCTTCTCCTGGGCCACTTCATAATCCTCGCGATACTTAAGGACGCTCCCTAAAGTGTTCTTCAGATTCTCACTCGTTAACTCCGTGAGTCCAAGAATCGCAGCGGCCTTAACCCAATCAATCGCCTCAGCAATGCCCGGTGGTTTTTGCACATCGAGTGTGCGCAGTCGCGCAACCGATTCAGCTACTTGTGCCGTGAGTTGCGCACTCGCACCTGGAACACGCGAGCGCACAATCTCAGTTGCTTGTTCCACATTTGGATAATCAATCCAGTGATAGACACATCGACGCTTCAATGCATCGTGTAGGTCGCGGGTGCGATTGGAGGTAAGAATGACGATGGGTGGAATCTTCGCGTGAATAGTTCCGAGCTCTGGAATGGTTACCGAACCTTCGGCGAGTAACTCGAGGAGGAAAGCTTCAAATTCTTCATCCGCGCGATCGACTTCGTCGATAAGTAAAACAGCGGGTGCTGGGCCTTCGTGTTCGATAGCACGAAGCAGTGGGCGCTCTAATAAATACTCACGGGTGAAGAGTGAATCTTCAGTGAGCGATTTTTTTTCGGCTTCCGCTACGCGGATTCCCAAGAGTTGGCGCGGGTAATTCCATTCATACAAAGCTTCTGAGGCGTTGATACCTTCATAGCATTGCAGGCGAAGAAGGGGAGTATTGAGAATGTCGGCTAACGTTTTGGCGGCTTGGGTCTTACCAACTCCCGCCTCACCTTCGAGTAAGAGTGGTTGTGGCAACTTCATCGCGATGTAGAGCGCAGTAGCCAAACCTTGGTCTGCGATATATCCGTGTGCGTTGAGCGCCGCTTGTAGCGCCTCGGTGCTATCGATATGTGCCAGGCTCATTATGAACGCGCAAAGGCCGTGGGATTCGCAGAATATGCCTTCAGGCAACCAGATGCGCAAAACCAGACTGTTTCTCCATCAAAATCTGCATGAATAGATTCCGGCAGCATCAGCACGGTCATGTTACACACAGGGTCAATCGCACTTTCGCACACCGGCGCAGCCTTCTCTTCAGTAGATTGACGTGCGCGGGCTTGCACCATCTCTGCAAGAATTGAAATCGCAATCGCTTCGGGAGTGCGCGCGCCAATGTCTAATCCAGCTGGTGAGAAAATCGAGGCCTTTTGATCGTCGTTAAGATCTAACACTTGAATCACGCCGGCACCACGTTTCCTGCTGGCAATCAATCCCACATAAGGAACACCTGCACGCATCGCAGCTTCTAACATCATGGCCTCGTCATCGCGCCCGTGTGATGCAACAACAATTGCGAATGCGTCAGTAAGATTCATATCTTGTTGCCACTCTTGAATAGCAAACCCCGATGCATTACCTAGCTTGATGAGAGCGCTACCGATGGGACTATCTCCAAAGACGGCTACGAGTGGAGCAGGCATGACGGACTCTAAGAAAATTTCCAACGTTCCTCCTGAGAGACACGCATTGTGAACTGTCTTCTTGCCACTCTGATCTATCTCTGGATGTGGTGCGATTCGAAGGAGCATCGAGTTCCCGCCCTGTAAGAGCGTGAGGCTTTCGGAGCGCACCGTTGATTCAGCACAGGAGCCACCCACGAATCCTTCGATAGTGCCATCCGCGAGAATCACCGCTTCATCGCCAGGCTTGGCTGAAGTCGGTTTCTCAGCGAGCACTACGCGCGCCATCACAAAGGGCGTGCGACTACGCGTGAGGTCAGCAACGCGTTCGGCGAACTTCGACATCGGGTCTCCCATGCTCCTTGAAGAATTATCCGCCAGATTTCTCTCCATGCCTAATGGACCCGCTAAGGCTGCGATTTGAGCGTGAAATCTGAGTATTTAACTACCTGCTGGCTTCGCACGCCCAACTATTTACCCAGCTATCTACCGAACTATTTGCTCAGCTACTTACTGAGTTATTTGCTGAGTCAGGCGCCGAGGCGCGACTTGAGCCCATCGAGTTCGGTCCAGAGCACGGTAGGCATCTTGTCGCCCACCTTGTTAAACCACTCTTCGATCAAAGGAAGCTCAGCGGCCCACTCGTCGTGGTCGACATTGAGCGCTTGCTCAAGTTCGTCACGGGTGAGACCAAGACCCTCAACATCGAGTGATTCGATGGTGGGTGCATGACCAATGGGTGTCTCGATTGCGGCTGCGGTGCCTTCGATGCGCTCGATCGCCCACTTAAGAACGCGTGAGTTCTCGCCGAATCCAGGCCAGAGGAATGAACCATCGCGACCGCGACGGAACCAGTTCACGTAGAAAATCTTTGGCAACTTGGAGGCATCGTGTGACTTACCCACATTGACCCAGTGGTTGAAGTAATCGCCGACGTGGTAGCCAATGAAGGGGAGCATGGCGAATGGATCGCGACGTACCACGCCGAGTTCACCCACCGCTGCTGCAGTAGTTTCAGAAGAGAGCGTTGCTCCCATGAACACACCATGGTTCCAATCGCGTGCTTCAACAACTAATGGAATGGTGGTCTTACGACGACCACCGAAGAAGATTGCCGAAATCGGAACGCCGTTGGGATCTTCCCACTCGGGAGCAATGATGGGGCATTGCGATGCTGGAGTGCAGAAGCGTGAGTTTGCATGTGATGAAACTTCACCGCTCTCTGGTGTCCAATCGCGGCGCTTCCAATCGGTGAGGTGTGCTGGTGGTTCGTCGGTCATACCTTCCCACCAGATGTCACCATCATCGGTGAGTGCGACGTTTGTGAAAATAGAGTTACCGTGTTCGATGGTGCGCATTGCGTTGGCATTCGTCTTCCAACCAGTACCTGGTGCTACACCAAAGAAACCATATTCAGGATTGAGTGCGTAGAGGCGACCATCTTCGCCGAAGCGCATCCAAGCGATGTCATCGCCAAGAGTCTCTACTTTCCAACCAGGGATGGTGGGTTCGAGCATGGCGAGGTTTGTCTTGCCGCACGCTGATGGGAATGCAGCCGCGATGTACTTCGAATTTCCATTAGGTGGCGTGAGCTTAAGAATAAGCATGTGCTCTGCGAGCCAACCCTCATCGCGACCTATGACAGATGCGATACGAAGTGAGTAGCACTTCTTTCCGAGGAGTGCGTTCCCGCCGTATCCGGAACCGAAGGACCAGATCATGCGCTCTTCAGGGAATTGCACAATGTATTTAGTAGTACTGCATGGCCACGCGACATCGGCTTGTCCTGGAGCAAGCGGTGCGCCGACTGAGTGAAGTGCTGGAACGAAAGGTGCATCGCTGCCCATTGCTTTGAGTACACCGGAACCCACGCGCGCCATGATGTGCATCGAAACTACAACGTAAGCGCTGTCAGTGATTTGTACTCCGTACATCGGGAACTTCGCATCTAGCGGGCCCATGCAGAAAGGAATCACATACATAGTGCGACCGCGCATGCTTCCGCGGTAGAGGTCACTCATCAGGACCTTCATCTCGCCTGGATCCATCCAGTTATTGGTAGGACCAGCGTCTGCCTTATCTACAGAGCAAATAAAAGTGCGATCTTCCACGCGAGCAACGTCGGTGGGATCAGAGGCGCACCAGAAAGAGTTTGGCTTCTTGGTAAGGCGCACGAAAGTACCCGCGTCGACCAATTCAGAGGTGAGTTCCTGCCACTCGTTCTCAGAACCGTCGCACCATCGAATGTTCTC
>JAPLBA010000153.1 GCA_026393015.1 Actinomycetota bacterium | reverse complement strand
TCGAACGGCAACAGGACGAATCGCTGGACCGGAGAGACCACCGGTCACGCCCGCAAGGGCGGGCTTAAGGGTTTCGGTGTTAATCACCATTCCTAAAAGGGTGTTGATGAGTGAGAGCCCCGTCGCTCCGGCATCTACGCAAGCTTTGGCGATCTCCACGATGTCGGTGACATCTGGTGAGAGTTTTGCAAAAATCGGAAAAGCTCCGCCCACATTGCGCCGCACAATGGAAATGACCTCAGCCGCCGAATGTGGATGACAAGCAAAGACCAGTCCGCGATTAGCAACGTTTGGACAAGAGATATTTACCTCGAGAGCAACGACACTATCGCCCGCGCGTTTGACACGCGCCGCTAAGCGACCGAATTCTTCGACATCGTTACCAGCAATGGAAACAATGGTGCGCACTCCTTTGGAGGCTAACCAGGGAACGTCATGTTCCAGAAAATCATCAATCCCAGGACCTTGCAAACCTATCGAGTTGAGCATCCCACTTGGTGTCTCGGCCATTCGCGGAGTAGCCCTACCGGAGCGAGGCGACATCATGATGGATTTGGTGACCACCGCGCCAATTGTGGTGAGATCCACGAATTGAGAGAGCTCTTTGCCCGACGCGGCACACCCACTCGCGGTGAGCACAGGCGAAGGCAGCAGAAGCGCGCCGAGTTTCGTATCTAAATTCACTTCGACAGGGACTCCCCGTCCGCCTTTGGGAACCACTCGAATGGAGGTCATTAGTGTTCACTCGCCTTCGGAGCCCCTAGCGTTTCTTCCGGAACAGAGCCGATACTCTCCCAGAGCACCCGATCGCCAGCGAAGACCGGACCGTCAACGCAGGATCGAGACATGCGGACCACACCATCACTTCCGCGAACAGGAAGTACGCACGTCATACAAATTCCGATTCCACAAGCCATCGACTCCTCGACCGCACATTGCACCATGACATCAAATTCCCCGCCCAAAGTGGTTAACGCGGAGAGCATAGGCATGGGACCACAGGCGTAGATGACATCAATATTTGAGCGCTCAAGAATTGACCGCGCAGCATCTGTCACGCGACCTTGCACGCCTAGTGATCCATCGTCGGTAGCGATACTCAGAGCATTTGTGACCCTGCGAGCTTCGAGAGTTCCAAAAAGACGATCTGCGGATGCTGCCCCAAGTGCCATATCAACTCGACATCCACGTTGGCGTAATGCATCCGCAAGCATGAAGAGCGGTGCTGATCCATATCCACCGCCTACCAGAAGAGCATGGACTGGGTCTTTCGGAAGCGGAAATGGTCGCCCTAGCGGACCCACCACATTAATCATTTGATGCGGAGGTAGCGCAGCAAGCCAACGAGTTCCTGCGCCGTGCGCAGAAATCACCAATTCGAGTGTGCCACCGTAGAGTCCGCGCTCCTGCGCCTGATACACCGAAAAAGATCGACGAAGTAGCGTCGACGTGCTCTCGCCTCCGACAGAGAGTGCCACGAAATTACCAGGTCGAATTCTTTCAGGGATACCTGGAACGACGATAGTGATCAGGTGGTATGCACCTACGCGCTTATTAGAGAGCAACTCTCCTTCTACCTGCAATGGTTGAAAATTCATTTCACCACCGGACGTAACCACTCCTGAAGAGATTGCACTACGCCTCCCCCACGTCTACGCGACTCAACGCCCTGAACGGCCGCGACAAATCCTTGAATTGTTGTGATGCACGGTACCCCACGAGTGATGGCCGCAGTACGAATTCGCCAGCCATCTCGCCTCGGCCCCGATCCTACTGGCGTGTTAATCACCAGCGAGATCTCTCCCCGAGCGATCAGCGCAGAGATCGACTCTTCTCCCCTGCCATCAGATTCCTTAGGAACCAATTGGGCCGGAATGCCATGCTTGGCCAGCACTTCTAAGGTGCCCTGAGTGGCAACCAGGCTGAAACCTAAATCAATGAGACGTGAGGCCGGTACCACCATCGCTCTTTTGTCACGATCTGCAACAGAGATAAAAACCGCCCCCGCAGTGGGCAATGGACCAAAGGCCGCAATCTGGCTCTTGGCGTAAGCCGCCCCAAAAGTTTTGTCGATTCCCATCACCTCACCAGTCGACTTCATCTCCGGACCAAGGAGGGATTCTACGCCGCTACCATCTGGCTTCCGGAATCGATTCCATGGCAGCACCGCTTCCTTGACCGCAATTCCCCCCTGAGGAATGAGTCCAGTGCACTAATGGTTTTACCCACGGAGATGAGAGCGGCCGCCTTGGCGAGTGCCACTCCAGTGGCTTTACTGACAAATGGAACCGTTCGTGAAGCTCGTGGATTTGCTTCAAGTACATAGAGAATGTCACCAGCCAGTGCGAATTGAATGTTAATCAATCCCCGCACGCCCACACCCTCCGCGATTTTGAGAGTCGCTTCACGAATGCGTCTCCCTTCGTTAGCCCCGAGAGTGATAGCCGGCAAAGTACACGCCGAATCACCGGAATGCACGCCGGCTTCCTCAATATGTTCCATGACGGCTCCAAGGAAAAGTTCGTTCCCATCGTAAAGCGCGTCTACGTCGATTTCGATTGCATCATCAAGAAAGCGATCTACCAGGACTGGATGATCCGGACTCACGCGAGTGGCCCTCGTGATGTACTCCGTCAAGGCCGCATCATCGTAAACAATTTCCATGCCACGACCCCCGAGAACATAGGAGGGCCGTACGAGGACTGGGTAACCAATGCGCTGAGAAATCGCCAATGCTTCATGAGTTTCATTGGCCGTACCGTGTGCTGGCGCAATCAGCCCCGCTTGTGCAAGAACGCGACCGAACTCGCCTCTATCCTCCGCACGATCAATCGCCTCTGGATCCGTACCGATGATCGGAACGCCGCGCGCCTTGAGAGCCCCCGCCAGACCAAGGGGAGTTTGCCCACCGAGTTGCACCAGTACTCCGGCAATAGGGCCAGCCTGTGATTCAGCATCAAATATTTCCATCACGTCTTCCAGCGTCAACGGCTCAAAGTAGAGGCGATCGGAGGTGTCATAGTCAGTAGAGACCGTTTCTGGATTGCAATTCACCATGATCGTATGGAAGCCAGCCGCACGCAATGCAAACGATGCATGAACGCAGGAATAATCGAACTCAACTCCTTGGCCGATTCGATTAGGGCCACTTCCAAGAATCATTACTGCAGGTACTTCACGTGGCGACACCTCGGACTCGTCGTCATAAGTTGAATAGTGATAGGGGGTAGAGGCTTCAAACTCCGCCGCGCAGGTATCAACGGTTTTATAGACTGGCCGAATACCTAAGGCATGACGGATACCAGTAATAATACTTTCTTCACTCTTACGTAGCTGAGCGATTTGTAAGTCAGAGAATCCATGACGCTTAGCCCTCTTCAAGATGAGCCCATCTAGCGAACCCGCCAACCTCACCTCGAAAGCGATCTCGGTAAGCAACAAGATTTGATCCAGAAACCAAGGATCGATTCGAGTAATCGCATGTATCTCTGCGACGCTCGCGCCAAGAAAAAGTGCACGCTGGACAAAATTGATGCGTGATTCTGTCGGTCTTCTCATACCCTCCAAGGAAATCGCCAACTCCGCAGCAGTGTCCGTTCCACCAGACCAATCAAAGGCGGCACCTGAACGCTCGAGGGAGCGCAGCGACTTTTGCAGCGCCTCGGAGAAGTTGCGGCCAATCGCCATCGCCTCCCCCACACTCTTCATAGTGGTCGTGAGCGTGGTATCTGCCAGTGGAAACTTCTCAAATGCAAATCTGGGTGCCTTAACCACCACATAATCCAAAGTGGGCTCGAATGAGGCCGGAGTCTTCTTGGTGATGTCGTTTGGAATTTCATCCAACGAGTAACCGATTGCCAACTTCGCCGCGATCTTTGCGATCGGGAAGCCAGTCGCCTTAGATGCCAAGGCGCTTGAACGAGAGACCCTTGGATTCATTTCAATGACAATGACTCGACCACTGAGGGGATCGACCGCAAACTGAATATTGCATCCGCCCGTATCCACTCCTACTTCGCGAATAATTGCAATGGATAAGTCGCGAAGACGCTGATATTCCACATCAGTAAGCGTCATCGCCGGAGCGACAGTAATCGAATCTCCAGTATGAACGCCCATCGGATCGAAGTTCTCAATTGAACAGACAACCACGACGTTATCTTTGCGATCTCGCATGAGCTCGAGCTCGAATTCCTTCCATCCGATGATGGACTCCTCAAGCAAGACCTCTTGTGTCGGACTATGACGAAGGCCGGCGCCACCGATGCGCTCTAAATCCAATAGGTCATAAGCGATGCCGCTTCCAAGACCTCCCATGGTGAAGGAAGGGCGAATCACCACAGGAAAACCGAGTACTTGTGCACCTGCAACAAGATCTTCTTGCGTGTGGCATATGTAGCTACGCGCAGATTCACCGCCCACCTTCGCCACGATGCCCTTGAATATATCGCGGTCTTCACCGCGCCTTATCGCATCAATATTGGCCCCAATAAGCTCGACACCATACTTGACCAGAATTCCCTCTTCGTGAAGTGCAATTGCGGCGTTGAGAGCTGTTTG
>JAPLBA010000056.1 GCA_026393015.1 Actinomycetota bacterium | reverse complement strand
GTCCAGAAGTTACGCATCCCCGCGGGCGAAGAGTTCCATGGCGAAGGCATCTTGGCCGTCACCAAAGCCCTCCTCCAATCGGGTGTCTCCTATGTTGGCGGATACCAAGGCGCCCCCATCTCCCACCTCATGGATGTCTTGGGCGATGCCAACGACATCCTCGCCGAGCTTGGAGTGCACTTTGAAAACAGCGCCTCCGAGGCCACCGCAGCTGCCATGCTCGCAGCCTCCGTCAATTACCCACTTCGCGGCGCCATCACTTTTAAATCGACTGTCGGCACCAACGTGGCTTCCGATGCACTTGCAAACCTCGCATCGGGAGGTGTGACCGGTGGTGCATTGATCATCGTCGGTGAAGATTACGGCGAGGGTTCAAGCATCATGCAGGAACGTTCACACGCTTTCGCGATGAAGTCACAGATGTGGCTCCTTGACCCACGCCCTAACCTGACTGCCATCGTCGATTCAGTTGAGTACGGTTTTGAACTCTCTGAATATTCAAACACGCCTGTGATGCTGGAACTTCGCCTGCGCTCTTGTCACCTTCATGGATCCTTTATTACCAAGGAGAATAAGCGCCCTACCTTCACACGGAAAGAGGCGATGGAGAATCCTCGCCGCGATGTGAGCCGCATCGTCTTGCCACCAGCATCCTTTATGCACGAGCAAGAGAAGATCAATCAGCGTATGCCAGCCGCGATCCAATTCATCAAGGATCGAAAAATCAACGAAGTGATTTCCAACGGAAAGAAAGACTTTGGCATCATCACTCAAGGCGGGTTGTACAACACCGTCATGCGTGGTCTCCAACTTCTTGGTCTTGCAGATATTTATGGCAATTCTGAAATTCCGGTCTATGTACTCAACGTTACCTACCCCATCATTGCTGACGAAGTTGAAGAGTTCGCCAAAGATAAGCGCGCACTCCTGCTCTTTGAAGAGGGCCAACCGGATTACATCGAGCAGAACATCAACTCGATCCTTCGCAAGGCTGATGCCACCGCGAAATTGCACGGAAAAGATGTACTTGTGATGGCCGGTGAGTACACCCCCACCGTTGTTACAAAGGGCTTGCTCTCATTTGTGCGCATGTACGCGCCAGATCTCATCAAGGAGAACGATCTTCCAGCGATCGTCTTGCCACCTGACTCCCCCGAGCATCCGATGGCAATCAAGCTCACGCAAGAAGAAGTGCATACGCGCCCGCCAGGATTTTGTACCGGGTGCCCTGAGCGACCCATTTTCTCGGCGTTGAAGTTGGCTGAACGTGAGACCGGTAAACACCACGTCAGCGCCGATATTGGTTGCCATCTCTTCTCCATCTTGCCGCCCTTCGACATCGGCGCCACCACCATGGGCTACGGCCTCGGATCAGCAGGTGCGGCCGGTTTCCAAGATGCCAATAGCGAAAAGCCAGTGCTCGCGTTCATGGGCGATGGCGGCTTCTGGCATAACGGTCTTACCAGCGGCGTTGGCAACGCAGTCTTCAACGAGAGCAACCAAGTACTTGTTGTCGTTGACAACGCATACAGCGCAGCCACTGGCGGACAAGACATCCTCTCCTCCGCTGCGGATAACCCCATTCGATCCACTAAACACCCGATTGAGCGCGCAGTGCGTGGCGTAGGTGTGAAGTGGGCGAAGACGGTGACGAATACTTACAAAGTTGATGAACTGCGCGACACCTTTATCGATGCACTTACGTCTAAGGAGCCAGGGCCGAAAGTTATCGTGGCGCAATCAGAGTGCACACTCAACCGCACTAGACGTGAACGCCCCCTCGCAGCTAAGGCAGAGAAAGAGGGCAAGCGTGTCGTCCGCGAACGCTATGGAATCGATCCAGAAACATGCACCGGAGATCACTCATGCATCCGCATCTCTGGCTGCCCAAGTCTTTCGATTACGGCCAACCCAGATCCACTTCGTAAAGAGCCGATTGCCACTGTGCTTTCGAGTTGTGTGGGTTGCGGCCTTTGCGGCGAAAACGCACATGCAGCCGCACTCTGTCCATCTTTTTATCGCACCCAAGTGATCAGCAATCCAACGGCATGGGACCGATTCATTACGTCACTTCGCAATGCATATATTTCACGTTTGCAAAGCGGAATCGAAAAGCGCTACGTAGGAATCGAGCCAGAAGCGAGTACTGAAGAATTGGTCTCTGCCTAATGACTCAAGCAACACAAACTCGCGCCATTACTATGGAGATTCTTGCCATGGGCGGAGAAGGTGGCGGCGTGCTCGCGGACTGGATGGTCAGTCTTGGCGAACACTCTGACTATTGGGCGCAAACCACATCGGTGCCGGGCGTAGCGCAACGTACTGGTGCCACGATCTATTACGTAGAACTCTTCCCCCGCACTGCAGGTGGCGGCGAACCCATCTTGAGCACCATGCCCACACCGGGCGAAGTAGATATCGTGCTGGCTTCTGAACTCATGGAAGCCGGACGCTCAGTCGTTCGTGGGCTGGTAACACCGAAGAACACCACACTCATCGCTTCAACCCATCGGGTTTACAGCATGATGGAGAAGACAGCACTTGGCGATGGCCGAGTCGACTCCGACACCATCATCGAAAACTGTATGAAAGCCGCTGCCAAGTTCGTCGGTGGCGACTTCGCTAAAATTGCTGAAGAGAGTGGCAGCGTTATTAGCTCCGTACTCTTTGGCGCACTCGCCGGCACTGGGCGTCTGCCTTTCTCCCGAAAAGAGTTTGAATCTGCTATCGAGCGAGCTGGCGTAGGAGTCGCTACCAGCCTCAACGCTTTCGCTCGCGGATTTGAGTATGCCCAGAACGCACTCAAGCCGGCATCAACTGGAGTTCCGATTCAAATCGGCATGAAGCCCGTCTCGGTTGAAGATACGAAAGCGGCTACAGACGCTGCTATCGCCGCAGACCCCATTGCTGCAGTGGGAGCACGCCTCTCTGCGCAAGCAGCACACATCCAAAATACCTATCCCGCTTCAGTGCGCGCCACCCTCGTTCATGGCATCAAGCGCGCCACTGAATACCAAGATGTGCAGTACGCAGACGAATTCCTCGCCCGAGTGGCATCCGTCTACGCCTTGGATCTTGCGCACGGAGATGGTTCATTCCGACTCACTAAAGAAGCCGCTCGTTACACCGCCCTCTGGATGACATACGAAGACACCATTCGGGTAGCGGCGATCAAGGTAAGGGCAAGACGCTTCGATCGTATTCACAAGGAAGCGCGCGCTAAGAATGAACAAGTTGTGGGCATCATGGAATTTCTCCACCCACAGGTCCAGGAAGTTGCCGACACCTTGCCCACCGCACTCGGCAAGTGGGTACTTCGCTCAAAGCCAGTTAATGCTTTGATCAATCGAGTAAGCGGGAATGGGATAAAGGTCAATACCACTTCGGCCTTTGGCTATACAACGCTCTACATCCTCAGCCGTCTGCGCCCTATTCGTCGTCGCTCTTTGAGATTTAATGAAGAACAACTCTTGATCGATGCTTGGCTCACGACCGTGATGGATCTTGCAAGTAAGAATTATGGACTCGCCTGCGAAGTAGCAGAAACGCAATCACTCGTGAAGGGTTACGGCGAGACTCACGCTAATGGCCTTGCAAATTTTGATGCAATCATGGCCGAACTTCCTCATACCCTCGTCGCGACCGATCCGGTTGCTCGTCAAATAGCGCTGCGTACTGCGGCCCTCGCGGAAGAGTCTGGAGAGAAACTACGCACACTGCTTCACTAGTGCGCGCGCTTTGCTTTGCTTTCTGCAGTAATAACTAAAATAACTCCTAAAATGACAGTACTCGCACCCAATATCATTGGAGGTGAAATGGGTTCGCTTAACACCAAAGCGCCCAGAATAACCGCAATCACGGGGTTTACGTACGCATACGTAGACGTCAGCGCAACTGGAGCATTTCCTACGAGCCAGAGATACGCGCTGTAGGCGATCACTGAACCAACAACGACGAGGTAGCTCCAGCCAAACCAGGAGAACGCGCTTGCATGAAAGAACTGATGAAGGCTGTCTCCGTGAACCATGCCAGCAGTGAAGAGCGCCACCCCACCAGCAAACATCTGCACCGTGGTGACCATCAATGAATTCTTCGGCGTTTGAAAACGAGGCGTCATAAAAGTTCCAAAAGCCCAGATGAGGTTGGCGAGCAGTACCGCCATCATCCAAAAGAGTAACTGTCCCGAAGTAACACCCTCTGGTGTCTTCACTTGACCTGGGCGGAGCAAAAGCCCTACGCCAATAAACCCAATGGCGATGCCACTCCAACTCAACTTGGTGGGCCTATCCCCGGCGATCACTCGAAAGATGGAGATCCAGAGCGGCATTGCCGCGATAATCAACGCCACAATCCCGCTCGGTACATACCTTTCCGCTAGGGATACGGTTCCAATACCCACACCTAACAAGAGCCCACCGAGGAGCGCGGTCGACCAAAACTCGCGCTTAGTAACGCGCAGCTCATGCCACCCCTGCCTGAAGCCAACCCAGAGTGCCAGAAGTACTGAAGCGACGAGGAATCGCAGACCCATCGCGGCTAGCGAGGGCATCGTTTTGATAGAAATTGCAATTGCTAAATAAGTCGACCCCCAGATGATGTATACCGTCCAGAGGGAGAGCCACATCTTTGAGGAATTGCTACGTGTGGCCACTTGGTTAGCCTAGTGAGTTTGCAGCACTACTTTGCGCGCGGACGCCAACGAGCAGGTCGCTTTGCAACGACTTCGCTGGTGCCAAGAGTAAGTCGTGGCTTTGGATCTTCGGTGCGACCTGCAGGTGGTTGGCGACTACCGGCGCCGTACTGGTTTGGCCAGCGCAAACGCACGCCTTGATCAACAGCGGCGTGGAGCGTCCAATTGGGATCAAAGAGATGCGGGCGACCCAGCGCGCAGAGATCTGCTCTACCAGCGGCCAAAATGGTATTCACATCGTCCCAACTACTAATGGAGCCCACCGCCATCGTCTTGACCCCCGCGAGTTGACGGATGCGATCAGCAAAGGGAGTTTGATACGTACGGCCATAGATTGGTTTTGCATCTGGAGTTGTTTGTCCTGACGAGACATCGATCAGATCAGCACCATGAGCTGCAAATGCTTGACCCATTTTGATGGAATCTTCTTCACTTAAACCGTCTGGCACCCAATCGCTGGCCGAGATACGAACACTCATGGGTTTATCTGCCGGCCACACTGCGCGAACCGCATCAAAAACTTCAAGTGGGAATCGCAAACGATTCTCGATGGAACCGCCATATTCATCAGTTCGCTTATTGGACACTGGCGAGATGAAACCGGAGAGTAAGTAACCGTGCGCGCAATGCAGTTCGAGCATGTCAAAGCCAGCATCTACAGCAAGCTTCGCCGAAGCCACATGTTGATCGCGGACAAGATCCATATCTGCCCGCGTCATCTCTCGCGGAACTTGTCCATCAGAGAGATACGGAATGGGTGAAGGCGCCATGATCTCCCAATTTCCTGAGTCGAGCGCCTTATCAATTCCTTCCCACATCACCTTCGTTGATCCCTTGCGACCCGAGTGACCAATTTGGATGGCAATCTTTGAAGGGGTGGTGTGTACAAAGTCGACGATCTCTTTCCAGGCGCTCACTTGTTCGCTATTCCAGAGCCCTGCACACGCTGGCGTGATCCGACCCTCGGGAGAGATACAGGTCATTTCAGTGAAGATCAGCCCCGCGCCGCCGAGAGCGCGGGCACCCATATGCACCTTATGGAAATCACCTGGGATGCCGTCGACAGAGGAGTACATATCCATGGGAGAAACAACCACGCGATTTGGTATCTCAAGTTCGCGCAGCTTCAGCGGCTGGAACATGGGGACTTTCTGCGTCGATCCTGCCGGTACATTTCCACTCTTGATCTGAATATCGAGGTAGGCATCCTCCACGCGCTTCATAAATTCCGGATCACGCAATTCCAAGTTGCCATAAGTGATGCGGCGAGAGCGCGTCATCATGTTGAAGGCAAATTGCAAGGGCTCTTGATTCATGTACTGAGTGATTTCCTCAAACCATTCAAGTGCAGCTTGCGCTGAGCGCTGGGTGCTCTCCACCACCGGACGACGATCGTTGTCATATGCCTTAAGCGCATCGGCAATGGTTTCGTTTTCAAGAATGCAAGCAGCGAGTGAAATTGCGCCTTCCATGGCGAGCTTGGTACCCGAACCAATAGCAAAGTGCGCCGTGGCTGCGGAGTCTCCCATAATGACTAAATTCTCATGCACCCACGTTTCGTTTCTAATCGCTGCAAAATTACGCCACTTACTGTTGTTCCGTAGCGCCGGCTTCCCGCCGAGAAATTCCGCAAAAATCTTCTCACAAAGCTCAATCGACTTATCATCGCTTTGCCCTATCGGGAAGTGTGCTGCTTCCTCGTGGAATGCTTCGAATCCTGCGTTTCGCCAAATATCTTCGTGCATCTCTACGATGAAAGTACTTTTTTGATCATCCATCGGATATGCGTGCGCCTGCATCACACCCCATGGAGTTTCAACAATGAAGAACTTGAACGCTTCATAAACTTCAGAAGTTCCGAGCCAGATGAATTTACATTCGCGCCAGTCGGTCGAAGTCCGGAACTTTTCTGAAAACTTTTCACGTATACCGCTATTAATGCCATCGCTAGAAAGCACCAAATCGTATTCGGCCATGAGTTGCTCTACGGGAGGTGCTTCACTCTCGAAGAGGACATTGACTCCATGCGCGATAGCGCGACGTTGCAAGATTTCCAGCAAATCCGTTCGGCTCATCGCGGCGAATCCATGTCCTCCACTGGTTATAACTTCTCCCTTGAAGTGAATATCGATGTCATCCCAGTAAGCGAACTTTTTTGCCATCTCATCATGAATCTCTGGATCGGAGAGCCTGATCCCTGAAAGGGTTTGATCGCTGAAGACCACGCCAAAGCCGAAGGTGTCGAGCGGCTTATTACGTTCCCAGATGGTGATCTCGTGGTGAGGCTCAACCTGCTTGAGCAAGCTGGCGAAGTAGAGACCTCCGGGGCCAGCCCCGATCACGGCAATCCTCATGGCGTAGAGTCCTTCCTAGGACGAGCGAGTCATAGCGGGAAATTGACTATCGCCAACCCTACGACAGAAGTACTGGGTGTGCCACACTTAAAATATGGTTTATGGGAGCGCTTTGAGGCAGGAGAGATGATGAAGTTAGCCGGACGGGTAGCCCTGGTGACTGGAGGCGCTGGCGGCCTAGGAGGCGCTATCGCCCTGGGCGCGGCAGAGGCCGGCGCGGCTGTAGCCATCCTCGATGTCAAAGGAGTAGATGACGCAGTTGCTCATCTCCACTCCCTGGGTTTCAAGGCCGCTGGCCGAACCGTTGATGTCCGCGACGGGAAGGCAGTGGCGAGCGCGGTTGAATCACTGGCCGCTGAACTTGGTCCGATCGACACTCTCATCGCTGCCGCTGGCGGATCACTTGGCACCCCTCGCGATCTCGACGATATTTCCGAAGATGATCTCGATCTCGTACTCGATGTAAATATCAAAGGCACCTTCCACTGCGCACGTGCAGTACTTCCCTTTATGCGCCAAGCGGGACGCGGCGCCATCGTTACTTTCTCTTCGATTGGCGGGCGAAGTGCGAGCCCAGTCACCGGAGTTCCCTACGCAGCGGCAAAAGCAGGATTGCTCGGGCTTACACGCCGCCTTGCTAAAGAAGTCGGCGGCGAAAATATTCGCGTTAACGCAATCGCGCCAGGCCTCTTCCTCACAGATCGCCTTCAAGGAATGTTCGATGCGCTTCCGGAAGCGGACCGCCGGGAAGTGATTGATTCCATTCCCCTGGGCCGCATGCCCAGTATTCAAGAGTGCGTAGATCCAGTGCTCTTCCTGGCAAGCGATGAATCTTCCTACATCACCGGTGTCGTTTTAGATGTCAACGGTGGACGATTCATGGCAGGATAGAAGCATGAGCAAAGAAATGGTCGATGCATACCGGGAGTCTGGTGAGATTTTCATCGCTCGCGCTAAAAATCTCTCTCCCACGCAAATGAATACGTCACCATCGTCTGGCCAATGGTCACCTGCTTACATTGTGCATCACATGGCCGATGCTGAAGCATTCTTCACTACGCGCTTTATGAGTATTTTGAGCGATGAGATGCCCGACGTGGTGCCATTTAATGAGGCAGTATTTCCCGACACGCTTCACTACGCATTGCGAACTGCGCATGCATCTTTGGCCTTAATCGAAGGCGCGCGAATGGCTTCTGCAGAAATATTGAATTCGATTGAATCTGCTGAGTGGAGTCGCAAGGGAAGGCATACAGCGCTCGGCGAGTACTCACTTCATGATGCTGTCGCAAAAGCGACAAACCATATTCAGGATCATCTTGCACAAATCGAGGAAACACTAAAGGGCTAACAAGCTACTTTCTTAGTTTGGGCATTCCTATTTTGAATTCGCGCCCCTGAGTTACACCTTCCGAACGCCAGAGAAGCATCACCACCAGCGAGAGCGCAATGACGATTGCGCGGGTGCCATTGGGAATATGAACAACAATTCCCAGAATCGGTTTCTGCTGCTCCATCATCAATAAAATTTGACCAATGCCAGTAACCAAAAGAGTGCCCACAGTAGCGCCCCACAAACTCGCGCTACCGCCGATGATCAACATTGAAAGTGTCATAAAGGTGTACGGCAAGTAGTAATCCTGAACTTGAACGGTGCCAGCTACGTGCGCGAACATCGCTCCCCCAAGTCCGGCAATCGCGCCAGAGAGCGTGAAGGCAATCCATCGGACTCGCGTGATGCTAATGCCGAGTGCTGGAGCTGCGAGTGGATCCTCGCGGGTAGCGCGCAAAGTGCGGCCTGCACGCGAGATCCCAAAGAGATAAACCACAAGCATCACGAGCACCGTTAAGACAACTGGCTCCTCGAGGAATTGAAAGGGCGGAAGCGCGAGTAGCGCCTGCGAACCAGGTCCAATTCGGTTGTTGTAGAAGAAGATGTTGTAGGCGACCCCCAGAAGAGCAAAGGTCGCTATACCAGCAGCCAAACCATTGAGGCGCATGAGGAGCAGCCCTGATAGACCAGCCACCAGCGCACCAGCCGCGATTGCAAGCAGGAGGCTCGGATACATCCCCAGATTCAGGTCTACCAGGAATGGATAGAGGTTCTGAAGCTGAAGGGAGTTCTCTTTGATATTGCTCGGCGTCGTCACGATGCCTGAGGCAAAAGCGCCAAACATGGCAAAAGCTCCATGTCCGAATGAGAGCACGCCCGAATTACCTACGAATACATGAAGCGCTAGCACCATAACGAAGAGTGCCAAAGTGCTCTGCACAATAAGTAGGCCCTGGGCGGATTGCAAACCAACAACATATGAAAAAGCTATGACAATCAAAATCGGGCCAAGAAGTTCTTGGAGACGAAGGCGGGTAGTCATCAGACACGCTCCTTCGTGGCAAACTTACTTAAGATGCCACCAGGTCGAACAAGCAAAATCACAATGACAATCACGAACATCCACGAGTAGGCATAGACGCGACCGTTGCCAAGAATCACATTAAGAAGTGAGAGCACCGCACCCACGATAAAGCCTCCGAGCGCAGAGCCGCGAAGACTATTCATGCCACCGACCACGATCCCCACGAGTGCCAGGATGGTGATATCGAGACCAAAGCGCGGGTCAACTTGCGGATTCCCCACCACATTCACGAAGGCCACTACTGCAGCAAGTGCACCACTAATGACAAAAGCCGAAGCGATCAGCCGATTTGAACGCACTCCCAGCAATCTTGCGGTTTGGAAATCACTCGCTGCCGCCCGCAATTGCAAACCGAGCTTGGTGCGCTCGATCAAATACCCCATCGCTAGAAGAATGACTACTGCTAACACGATTGTGACCACGCTGGCAGTAGTGATGGAGACGCCACCTACGGTAAATGTACCGGTCAACCCAGTAGCCACCGAGGCCGAGCGAGGTAAAGCGCCAAAGACCAGCTCATAAATTTTCTGCAACAAGACACTGACCCCGAAAGAAACGATGAGCATGGTTGCTGGATTCGATCCACGTAACCGGCGATAAGCGAGTAACTCCATCAAAAGAGCCATCAAGGAAGCCACCACGACCGAGAGGACCATGCTTACCACCAGAGGAAACTGATGAGTCATCACCAAGGTGTAGGACGCGACGGTAATTAATTCCGCGTGGGCAAAGTTGACCAAGCGCATGACGCCAAATACCAAACCAAGGCCGAGCGCAGCTAGCGCATAGACTCCACCCAAGCTCACAGCATCTAAAATTGCTTGAATCATCTACTCCCCCGAATTTCCGAAGTAGGCGGCGGTAAGCTTGGCTTCATCAGCCGCATCTTCTTTCGTCAAAGTAGCTTGCACCTTGCCGGCTCGAAGCACATGAGTCTGCTCAGCCAGGCGAGTAACTAAGTGTGCGCGTTGTTCCACGATCACTACAGCGGTACCTGATTGCGCAATCGCGATCAACCGATCAAATACGTCTTTGACGACGGTAGGTGAGAGACCAAGACTCGGTTCGTCAAGCAAGAGCACTCGTGGATCAGCTACCAGTGCGCGCGCGATAGCGAGTTGCTGTTGCTGTCCGCCACTGAGCATGCCGGCTTGGTGATCGCGATGTGTAGTAAGTACGGGGAAGAGATCGTGCACGCGATCTAAGGCACCCTTCTCTCCGTGTTTATCACGTCGACCCGTGAGACCAAGGGTGAGGTTTTCAATCACAGAGAGTCCACTAAAGATTTGGCGACCTTCTGGGACAAGTGAGAGGCCGCGGCGGACAATATCTTCGGGCCGCTTGCCAGAAATATCTTCACCATCGAGAAATACTGATCCACTGCGAAGGCCTACCGTGCCGACGATGGCACCGAAGAGCGTGGATTTGCCAGCCCCATTAGGGCCAACGATGCCGATGAGTTCGCCCTTGCTCGCTGTCAGCGAGACCCCAAAGAGCACATCAACTTTTCCGTAGCCAGCACGTAAGTCCCGCACTTCAAGGAGCGTCATCAGTGGCCACCTCCAAATGCGGCATCTCCGAGATAAGCGCTCTTCACGCCTTCGTCGTTGAGCGCCGCTTGTGGGTCGCCATCAAAAATCATAGATCCAGCGGCAAGCACCACCACGCGGGAGCACGCCTGAGCCACCAAACCGACGTTGTGCTCCACAAGGAGCATTCCACATCCAGTCTCTTCGCGAACTTTTGATAGCGCAGAAAGGAGTGCGGGTACTTCATGTTCATTTAAGCCCGCGGCTGGTTCATCCATAATTAAATATTTGGGTTGCGCCGCGAGTGCGCGCGCTAATCCGACGAGGCGAGCCGACCCGTGTGAGAGTCCACCGGCCTGGATGCCTTCAAGATCCGTGATTCCCAGCACTTCAAGAACGTGTTCACTACGTTGGCGGGCGATCTTTCTAGAAAGGCCTAAACCAAGCGCCCCAAGCGCCACGTTCTCTGCAACAGTTAATTGTGGAAAGAGACGTCCAGCTTGAAATGTGCGCGCGACGCCCATATGCGCACGTACATGTGGCGCATACTCATCAAGTGGCGTGCCATCCAATGTGACGAGGCCAGCATCTTGTTTTTCATATCCCGCAATAATGTTGATCAACGTCGACTTGCCTGCGCCGTTTGGCCCCAACAAACCTACGGATTCACCAGCGTTCACAGTGATGGAAACATTGTCGAGCACCTGAAGAGCGCCAAAAGACTTGCTAATTTCAGCAGCTTCGAATGCTCGACTCACAGGTGCTCCTATTCACTTACTTTGCACTCATAAGATTCTCAGACCTTCTACCCTCATAATAAACGCGAGGTGCGCGGTTTCCCGCGCACCTCGCGTTTACTTCGAACTATTTACTTGGTGGGAAAGGTGGGCTTTACGGCCGCACGGTATTCCACGAATGCATCCTTGCCATCAGTGATCTTCAACACGGCCATGGGGCGTGAGACGTTCACGTGAAGGGTTGCATCAAATGAAGTCGGACCTGCAGTGAGGTCTTCATTCATGAACTTCTCCATCTCGCCAGCGAGCGCCTTGCCATCGAAGCTTGCGGCGCGCGTTGCAGCGAGCGCGAAAGCTTCAATTGAAGATGCACCAGTGATGAGACCGCTTGTACCAGCTGGGCCACCAGTCTTGGTTTGGAAAGCGGCCAGGAGATCGGTGACCTTTGGATTCGGATCATCGCCCCAGACAGATGCGTAGGTAACAACGTAGTAGTCGTTGAGCTTTGAATCTGCCGCACGCCAGAAGGCACCGTCCATACCGAAGCCCGAGATGATTGGCGTATTCAAGCCCGAACCACGGATAGCGGCCTGCGCTTCAGCGCCGCCACCTGGGTATGAGCAGAGTGCGATAACGGCAGCGCCGTCCTTCTTTGCGTTAGCAACCTGTGCGGTTACTGGCTTGTCGAGCTTGCCTGCTTGGGTCTGGCTAAATTGCTGCACAGACTTCACAGTTCCACCGAGTTCCTTGAAGCGCGCTTCGAAAGCATCGCATTGGCTGGTGGTGTAAGCGATCGACATATCCTTGAAGAGAGTCGCGGTCTTGCCGAGCTTCTCGAAGGCGTACTCAGCCATGATCGCAGCTTCGCCAGGAACAGCAGAGCCGAGTGAGAAGCCGAGTGGGAGGCCATTGTCTGGGCCCATTGCGGTTGAACCAACGCAAGGAGCAATGACGAGAACACCTGCGGTGTTAGCGACCTGTGCAGACTTGGCGTTGATGTCAGCATCACAGGTAACGAGAAGTAGCTTCGCGCCCTTTGCGATGAAGTCAGTTGCAATTTGTTGTCCCTTGTCAGGGTTGGTCTCGGTGTCCACTGCTTCAAGAGTCAGTTGGCAACCATTGACGCCACCAGCGGCGTTGATCTTGTCTACGGCAATTTGTGCTGTAGTAAGAGCAGGACCATCGAATGGTGACATAAATCCGGTCTGAGCCATTGCGGCACCAATCAAGATTGGCGCTTCGCATGCAGCGGCGGCTGCAGGGGCTTCAGACTCTGAAGAGCTACTTGTCGAGGAACAGCCAGCTACAAAGAGTGCAGCAGTGACGAGTACCGCGCCAAGACCTTTAGAGAACTTCATTAAGACTCCCTTGTCTGTCCAGGCGTTGGTCGGAGGTGTACCAACGGTGGGCGAATCATCTCGCGCGCCATTCGCGCCCGTCAATCTTGCGCAACACTAATTTTCTCACGAGTTTATTTATTAGAGTAGAAAATCCTTTTTGACCGTTATGAGTCTTATATGGCAATTATCTGAGTATCGATCTAAGCTTCAATGACGAGCGCGATGCCGAGGCCCACTCCGATACATGCAGCCGCCACCCCAATGCCGCCACCCTGGCGACGGAGCTCCCTGGCTAATTCCATCACCACTCGATTAGCCGAAGCGCCCACTGGATGACCGATGGCAATCGCCCCTCCATGGGGATTGACCAGGTCGCGATCAATTTCCGGTATTTCATGAAGCACCGTGAGCACCATCGATGCAAAGGCTTCATTAATTTCCCAGACCTTCACATCCGCAATCGACTTGCCTGCTCTTGCGAGCGCGCGATGGATCGCAGGCACCGGTGCAAGGGTGAACTCATCGGGTGCGAGTGCCGTCACTGCTGACGAGAGTATGTAGGCCATCGGTTCTAATCCAAGAGACTTCGCGGCACGCTCACTGGTAATCAGCGAAGCTGCGGCCCCATCATTCACCGGCGAAGAATTTCCGGCAGTCCCGCTTCCGCCTGGCGTGAAAGCCGATTCCAACGCACCCAACGTTTCCATCGTGGTACTTGGACGAATCGATTCGTCTCGCGTGAGACCGTTGATTTCAAAGACGTGATCGTGCAATCCCGCTTCCCACGCAGCGTGTGCGCGCGTATGGGAGCGTACGGACCATTCATCTTGCTCCGCGCGACTGATTCCTAAACGTTCTGCGATGCGTTGCGAACTCTGCCCCAGCGAGAGGATCCAATCGGGGTGCATCTTCGGATTAATTAATCGCCAACCGACCACACTCTGATGCGCCACCGAATCTGGCGTGAGCGCAGGTGCGTCTCGCTCTTGACTCCGCTCTACGATCCATGGAGCCCGACTCATGCTCTCCACCCCGCCGGCGATCATGATGTCGGCATCTCCCGAGCGGATCGCGCGCGAGGCTTGCACAATCGCCTCAGCCCCCGACCCACAGAGACGATTAAGGGTCACTCCAGGAATCGTGTAGGGCAGGCCAGCTAAGAGAATTCCCATGCGAGCCACGTTGCGGTTATCTTCACCAGCCCCGTTGCTATCCCCGGCGATCACATCTTCGATACTCGCCGGGTCTAAGCCTGGAGTCCGATCTACCAATGTGCGTAGGGTGGCCGCAAAGAGATCATCAGGGCGAATCGTGGAGAGCGCGCCCCGGTTCTTACCGAAGGGGGTTCGGGTGGCATTGGCCAGGACGGCGCGCGAGGTACTCATCTGTCGTATTATTGTCGATCGCAAGGGATACGCACTATTCCGCCCTGATCAAGGAGACGGAAGAGTAGCTCTGGTCCGGGAGATTGCAGAAGCGAAGGGGTGGTCATGAGCGCTACCTCTCTGCGTTGCCTCGTCACCGGCGCGGGCCGCGGCATTGGTCGCGGTATTGCTCATGATCTCATATCAGCCGGCCACCAGGTGGTCCTGACCGCGCGCACCGAGAGCGAACTATTGGAGAGCGCGGGCGGCGCCAGTAACGCTCACATCATCACCGGAGACGTCACCACCGACGCAACTGAGCTCGTTCGCAAAGCCACTGCCCTGTTAGGCGGCCTCGATGTACTTGTACTCAACGCCGGCGAAGGAATCTCTTCTAAGTTTGAAAAGACCAGCGACGAATTATGGAATAGCCAAATTGCGCTGAACCTTACTGCGCCCTTTCAGATGATACGTGAGGCTATCCCTTCGATGAAGAGCCAAGGTTTCGGTCGCATCGTGGTGGTAGCAAGTAGCGCTGGAAAAATTGGAGCGGCTTACATCACTGCTTATTCCGCTGCCAAGCATGGCGTACTGGGCTTGGTGCGCTCTGTCGCTGCAGAGAACACTGAAAGCGGAGTTACGATCAACGCCGTCTGCCCAGGTTTTGTTGATACGTCGATGACTCAACGTTCGGTGGCAAATATTATGGCGCGTACCGGCAAGAGCAAAGAAGAAGCCATCGCTGGACTTGTCGCGCATGAGCCACACAAGCGATTACTTACCGTTCAAGAAGTTTCCAATTCCGTTATTCGACTCATCAATGGAAATAGTAACGGCGTTGCCGTCGATTTACCTGAATCCGATCTGCCAGAGAGGGATAGCCATGTTGGAACCGATTAATCCTGAGACCCTCGCACCTCCCGTTGGCTTTAGTCATGCGATGATCGC
>JAPLBA010000139.1 GCA_026393015.1 Actinomycetota bacterium | reverse complement strand
CAGTATTGGAACCGCACTGCTGCTCTTTATCAACATTATGCTCACACAGGATGCATTTACGCTCAGTCAGCTTGAGAGCCAAGCCGCTGAGGTTTCTGCGCAAGAAGAGGCGATAACTCAAGAAGCCGCCCGCATTTCCTCGCCCACAATTTTGGCTCAACGTGCTGCGCAGTTAGGCATGAAAACTGGAGATGCGCCTGCTTTTATAGATTTAGGAAGTGAGACGATTCTCGGCGCACCTGACATGAATATAAAGAAATGAAATCGAACAATCAGCGGGTACGTGCTGTCTATTTACTCTTTATTTTTGTGTTTGTCATTATTGCAGGGCGGCTGATACAAGTTCAAGGTGTAAGTGCCTCTACCTACTCTGCTCGAGCCAGCCGAGAGCTGTATCAGACGGCCCCGCTTGCCGCCTTGCGCGGTGCGATCACAGATAAAGATGGTGTGCCGTTCGCTCGAAGCGTTGCTTCGGTGAATATCACTGTTGACCAACAACTCGTACTAGATCCTGCACGCGCTGCAGAGATCGTTGCTCCGCTCCTAGCCCTACCGGTTTCTACGGTACAAAGTAGATTGACTGGTGAACGAAGATTTGCGTATGTAACGAAAGATGTCACTCCGGCTGTGTGGAAATCCGTGAAAGAGGCAATCGCGACGGAGAATACTAAGCGCCCGTACGGAAAATACATTTCTGGTTTTTATTCTGAGGATGCTTTTCATCGCGATTACCCAGCCGGAGCATTGGGCGCCAGTTTCTTGGGATTTGTGAGCGCTTCTGGACATGGCGGAGGTGGCTTGGAGTACGCGCTTGATTCTGCTTTGGCTGGTAAAGACGGTTCATATACTTATGCCCAGAATGGCGGTGGGCAAGTAATTCCCACGGCACATGACGTACTCACACCCGCCTCTGCTGGCAAAGAAGTACGGCTCACAATTGATCGCGATATCCAGTGGGTGGCGCAGAAGGCCATCACGGCAAAGGTAAAAGAGTCAGGTGCAATTTCGGGAACGATCATTGTGATGGATCCAGCCTCGGGCAAGATTCTGGCGATGGCTACGGCGCCGACCTTCGATCCAAACAATATTTCAAAAGTCACACCAGATTTATTGGCGACTCCAGCAGTCTCTGACCCATATGAGCCCGGTTCAACAGGCAAAGTTATTACCATGGCTGCCGCATTGGAGGAGAAGGCTGTCACTCCCACCACGCTTTTCACAGTCCCCGATCGCATCAAGCGAGGGAATCGCTATTTCGGCGATCACGACAAGCATTCCACGTGGAAGCTGACGACTGCTGGGATTTTGGCCAAGTCGAGCAATACAGGAACGATCCAAGTTGGCGAGAAAATGAAACCAAAAACGCTCTACTCCTACCTGAGCAAATTCGGCATTGGAAAAAAGACTGGCATTGAGTTGGCAGGGGAGAGTGGCGGTGTATTAGCTCCGGTGGATCGTTGGTCTGGCACGACCGCCCCCACTGTCGCATTTGGACAGGGATATTCACTCACTACCATTCAGGCGACGCGCGTCTTTGCGACCATGGCAAATGATGGAGTTCAAGTGAAGCCGACATTGATTGCCGGATATGTTGACCAAGACGGGCACTACTCACCTAAATCTGTATCTCAAGGCGTGCGAATTATTTCCAGTGAAACCGCGCAAAAAGTACGATTGATGATGGAGAGTGTGCTGAGTGATGAAGGCACAGCTCCAGGGGCTCGCATCCTTGGATATCGTGTTGCAGGGAAGACTGGTACGGCTAATCGCATTGATGCTTCTGGGCAATACCACGGCTATACAGCCTCGTTTATTGGGTTTGCACCTGCCGAGAACCCCAAATTCGTTATTAACGTCACGATTCAGGATCCACACGGTGTGCACTTCGGTAGCTTGCTTGGTGGCCCAGTATTCAAGGAAGTCATGTCCTTTGCCTTGAAGAGCTATCACATACCACCTTCCTCGCAACAAGTAACGTTGTTGCCGATGAACGAGAAGCAACTGAAGGCGCGGGCAGTGCAGAAGTCGCAAGTAGATACGAGGACGGCGAGTAAGGCGTGAGCGTCACTCACGCAGCGAGAAGTTTGCGCGATATTTTTGACCTACTTGGAGCTTCGCCCCAAAGTTTTTCAGATGCCCAGTTAGCTACTCCGGTACAAGGCATTGCAGTCGAGTCTTCGAAGATATCAAGTGGGTTCATCTTCGTCGCGCTGCCCGGCGAGCACACCCATGGAGCTCACTTTGTGGCTGACGCATTGAATCGAGGTGCGATAGCGCTTATTACTGATGAAGAGGGAGTAGCAATCTCTGGAGCGCAAATCCCGTTGGTAAAGATTGAAAATACGCGAGAGATGGTAGGAACACTCTCTTCCTTTGTCTATGGGGATCCCAGTACTTCCATGCAGGTAGTTGCGGTCACCGGCACAAATGGCAAGACCACTGTTACGTCACTGCTTGAATACTTCTGGAACGGAAGCGGAATATCAGCTGGGGTGATAGGAACTCTCGGTGCGCGCTTCTACGCCGAGGGGAAGATGGTCTCTCTCCCTTCGACGCGTACCACTCCTGAATCTTGTGAGCTTCAAGCGGAGCTGGCCCTCATGCGCAATGCCGGCGTCAAAGCCGTTGCTATGGAAGTTTCTAGCCACGCTCTTTCGCTACATAGAGTAGATGGAATTCATTTTAAGCTCGCACTTTTTACAAATTTATCTCAGGATCATCTTGATTTTCATAATACGATGGAAGAGTATTTCCTTGCTAAATCTAAGCTTTTCACTTCGAGCTTTTCCGAATGCGCTCTCATCAACGTTGATGACTCATATGGGGAGCGACTCTTCGCTAATTGTGATATTCCTTCTGTTTCAATTTCAACGGCTGTCGGCGATTGGCAACTTTCCCTTAGTGACTTGCAATTGACTAGCCCAAATGGCGAGAACCATATTTTAAACTCGCCTCTTGTAGGTGACTTCAACCAAATGAATGCGGCTATGGCCCTCGTTGCGTTCGCACAGACTGGTGGCAATATGGAAGAAGGAATTGAATTGCTTCGACGCTTCCCCGGTGTGCCGGGTCGCTTGGAGCGGATCGGCGCTGGAGCACCATTAATTTTGGTTGATTATGCACATACCCCTGATGCGGTGACTCGAGTTCTTGCTTCCCTTCGTTCTCACACCCGCGGACGCATCATTGCAGTTCTAGGTTGCGGCGGAGATCGAGATCCACTCAAACGTCCCGAGATGGGACGGGCGTTGCAAGATGGAGCTGACCTTGCGATAGCCACCAGCGATAACCCGAGATCAGAAGATCCAGCTGCAATTTTGGCGGCGATGTGTGGAGAGAATTTTAATGGGTCACAAATTCTTGACCGTCGAGAAGCCATTTCTTATGCCATTAGCCAAGCCACTGACGAGGATCTGGTGTTGATCGCAGGTAAGGGCCATGAGCAAGGTCAAGAAATTAATGGTGTAATCACTCCCTTTGATGATCGTGAAGTCGCCCTTGAGATACTTGCGAAACGTGGACGCTCATGATCGCTATGCGCGCCAGTGAGATTGCCGATGTGGTCGGCGGACGCCTCGAGGGCGCAGATTTCGACTTCTCCGGTTCGGTAGTGGTGGATAGTAGAGAGGTCGAAACGGGTTCACTCTTTGTTGCGTTGCCCGGCGAACATGTAGATGGGCATGATTATGTTCAGTCAGCGGTAGATAACGGAGCGGTCTTAGCTCTGGTGGCACATGATTCAGGTGCTGCTGAAATCTCGTCGATCGTGGTGCCAGACGTTGCCGTTGCGCTCATGCGTCTCGCTGCCGAAGTGCGCGCCCGGTTGCGACATCTGACTGTCGTCGGAATTACCGGCTCACAAGGCAAAACAACCACGAAAGACATGCTGCTTCAGGTACTCAATCAATTTGACGAAACGGTCGCGCCCAAAGAATCTTTCAATAACGAAATTGGACTTCCCCTTACGATTTTCAAATGTACTCAAAAGACTAGGTATCTCGTACTCGAGTTTGGTGCCACGCACATTGGGGACATTGAGAAGCTTGCCTCAATTGCGAATATTGATGTAGCTGTTGTGCTGGTGGTGGGTAATGCCCATGTGGGCGAATTTGGCTCCGTGGAAAACATCGCACAAGCAAAATTCGAATTGGTTCAGTCGCTTTCCAATGGGGGAGTTACGGTACTTGGAACATATGATCCACATTCAATTGACATGGCTCTTCG
Source organism: Actinomycetota bacterium (assembly GCA_026393015.1). Classification (GTDB taxonomy): domain Bacteria; phylum Actinomycetota; class Actinomycetes; order Nanopelagicales; family Nanopelagicaceae. Next base: position 1,541 of record JAPLBA010000139.1, on the reverse strand, counting down.
GGCTCCTGGGCAAGTTGTCACCTTTGGCCCACACGGAAAGATCTGCGCTGAAAAAATGTTATTGATTGATGGAGAACCGACATTCCTCTTCCATGGCCAGAAGATTCATTTGCACTTCACTGGCGCTCATCAGGTCGCGAATGCGGAGGCAGTTTTGGCGATCTGTGAATCGCTCAATCTCGATACAACACAAGTTGTCGCTGCTCTTAACGCGGCTCGTCCATTAAGCAAGTGGCGAATGGAGCGCTCCCACACCCCCGGGGGAGCCTTGCTTCTCAATGATTGTTACAACGCCAATCCGGAAAGTATGGCCGCCGCCTTAGTGACTGTGGCAGAAATGGGGAGCGAAAGAGCTGGTCGAGCGGTAGCCATCCTGGGGGAAATGCGGGAACTCGGCGAGTCCAGTCGATCCGCACACGAAAGTATCGGCAGGCTAGTGGCGCAGTTGGAGATTTCTCGACTGGTAGGTATCGGTGAGGCTGGAGAGACGATGGTGAAGGCAGCGCTTTTGGAAGGGCATCAAGATGCTCGCTCCTTCATCGACCATGATGCGGCTCTTCGTTTTGTCGAGGCGGATCTTCACCCTCGAGATGTCATTCTCGTCAAAGCATCCCGTGGAACTCATCTTGAAGGCATTGCAGCGCAATTAGCGGGAGGTGTTGCAAAGTGAAGGGCGTACTCGCCGCTGCGGCACTTGGATTTCTTTTCACTATGTTTGGTACTCCTCTAGCAATTCGACTCTTAGTCCGCCGCGGCTACGGTCAGTTCATTCGTGATGATGGCCCATCAGCTCACCATACAAAACGTGGCACACCCACGATGGGTGGCGCCGTCATCATTCTGGCGACGCTCATTGCCTACTTTGGTTCTCATCTACTTACTTCCCACCATTTCACGGCCTCAGGAATTTTGGTGCTGTCCTTGATGACAGGGCTCGGGTTCGTTGGATTTTTAGACGATTGGCTCAAGGTCTCCCGGCAACGCTCTCTTGGATTGCGTGCGCGCACCAAGATCGCTGGGCAATCGCTAGTTGCCGTGGGCTTTGCGGTGCTGGGTTTACGTTTTCCTGATGAAAATGGTTTGACTCCAGTTTCACTTCACTTCTCGGTTGTGCGCGATACTGCGGTTGCGTTGCCAGTGATTCTCGTAATCGTCTGGGTCTTTCTCATGATCGCTGCCACTAGTAACGGGGTAAACCTGACTGACGGTCTAGATGGACTTGCAACCGGAACCAGTGTGATGACATTCGCCGCTTATATTCTGATTGGTGTCTGGGAGTTTGGGCAGGGTTGCGCGGTCAATCCAGGTCCAAAGTGCTACGACGTGCGAGATCCACTTGACATTGCGATTGTGGCGGCCGCTCTCATGGGCGCCTGTTTTGGTTTTCTTTGGTGGAACGCGAGTCCGGCACAAATCTTCATGGGTGATACTGGTTCGCTTGCACTCGGCGGCGCGCTCGCTGGCCTTGCGATTATCAGCCGCACGCAAGGCTTGTTGGCTCTCCTTGGCGGACTCTTTGTGATCATCACGCTCTCTGTCAT
>JAPLBA010000055.1 GCA_026393015.1 Actinomycetota bacterium | reverse complement strand
TGATAGGTGGGGGAGTGAATCATCTTCTTCACGGTTTCAACGTCGAGGAATTCCACGTCGTCGCCAAGCTCGTTTCGCTCGGCTGCTTCTTCCTCCATGCCTACTAATTGCCATGGCTCAACGGCGACTTTCAATTCGCCAGTACGTTCCCAATCGCACTCAATGCCGTAGCGATGAATGGTCTCTTCTATAGCAGCGAGGTTTTCTCGTCCCATCCGCTCGATGATGCCAATCTCGTCGGGCCACCGGTTCTTTCCGTTCTGGAAGCCGTGTGTGAGGGAGGCGACTACAAAGCCACCGTTACGTCCCGAAGCCCCAGCTCCGGTTTCGCGCTGTTCAATAATGACAACGTCGCGCTCGGGGTTGGCTTCCTTGGCAAGGAGTGCGGTCCAGAGTCCGGTATACCCGGCACCGACGACCACCAACTCGGCCGTTTCAGAGCCAATGAGGGCAGAGTGCGCTTCGGTCTCGAGAGGATCAGAGTCTGACCAGTACATGTCAGGCTGAGCGTCTGCGAGGCTTCTTAATACGTATGGGTCGATGGTCTCCATCGAAGCGCCGGCGAAGCCGGTCACACCCCTATCTCAGGTCGGGCATCCCGGGTCCTCCGGAGTACGCCCCCACGGTGCGGGGAGGCCAACCGCCCCGTTACTCGCCGTGATCTGGCCCTACCCTAGCCCGGGTGGCCACCTTCCGCTGACCAAAGACCCGCCGGTGGCCATTTGGCGCTCGGGATTGCGGCGCACAGGGCGATTTGCCCCACTGGGCGTAGATCCGTAACCTAAGACCTTGGATCACGTGGGTCTTTACGTGGGAATTCCTCATCATCTGAAAGAGAGCAAAGCTGTGTACGCAATCGTGAAAGCTGGCGGACGCCAGGAGAAGGTCTCCGTGGGAGATGTACTCCTGATCGATCGCGTTAATGCTGCAGCTGGAGCTTCGCTCTCGCTTCCCGCAATTCTCCTCGTCGATGGCGAGAAGGTCACCACTGATTCGACAGTTCTCGCTGGCATCAAAGTCACCGCAGAGATCATCGAAGAAGTGAAGGGCGAGAAGGTCATCATTCTTCGTTACAAGAGCAAGACCGGGTACCGTCGTCGCCAAGGTTTCCGCGCGAAGCAGACCCGTATCAAAGTCACCGAAATTTCGGCCGGAAAGTAAAGGGGTAGACGATGGCACATAAAAAAGGTGCGTCCTCCACACGGAACGGGCGCGATTCAAATGCTCAATACCTCGGCGTCAAGCGCTTCGGTGGTCAAGTTGTCGGCAGTGGAGAAATCCTCGTGCGTCAACGTGGCACCCACTTCCACCCTGGCCAAAATGTCGGCCGCGGTAAGGATGACACTCTCTTCGCGCTCGCACCTGGTGCAGTTTCATTCGGCATGGCACGAGGTCGCAAAGTAGTGAATGTGTTGCCAGTCAGCGCATAACTTTAAGTTTGTGGGGAGCGGATCGGTTCAGCCGGTCCGCTTTTTGCATTCTCAAGCTCCTGAGAGGTTCGTCCACAGGAATTTGTAGAGGCTGTCTTCTTCGATCATCTTTAGGCACTCTAACTGACTATGTCGCTCTTCAATGCATATGTTGATGGATTTAACCTCGAAAAGGGGATGCTCGATGGGCGTCCGGAATTGAGATGGCTGAATGTTCGCAAGTTGGGCGAAAGACTTCTTCCACAAAATCAATTAGGTACTTGTTTCTACTTCACTGCAGCGAAGAAGGAAAGATTTCAAGGTGACCGTGAACCCCTTTTTCACGAGGTTTATCTTCGGGCCATTGCAAGTACTGGAGTAACGGTCGTGCGTGGCTATTTCCGGAATCATATTCGCGCTCTTCCATTGGCTGTGCGTGAAAAGCGCCTTGTAGAGCTCATTGATCCACCACTGGCTCCTACCATCTTATGGGAGCGCATGATGAGGCAGGCGTGTGTGCGTGCTGAGCCACAGCGCCCTCGGGCTATGGTCGTGCACACACAAGAAAAACGTTCGGATGTGAGCCTCGCGAGTTTCCTGTTGCGTGACGGACTCTCTGGAAATTGTCAGGGCGCTTTATTGCTAACGAATGATGGTGACTTTTTCCATCCACTCCAGATACTTAAGAGTCGTGGTTTTGAAGTGTTACTGGCTCCCACAGCGAGACGTGGTCGCTCTGCTCACCTGGCATCAGTTGCCTCTGGAGTTCTGCAAATCTCGGATTCAACGCTCGAGGAGGCGCAATTCTTGCCACAACTACACATTGGACGAGGGAAGGCGCTTTCGCGCCCGGAGAGTTGGAAATAAAAGCCCCGCTCGAGTAAGACTTGAGCGGGGGGCCCGAATGTCGAAGCATGCGGGGTATTAATTCCCACTTTAACCCAATTGCCTACCGGGTGGCCGCTCTCTACACAGCGCCTTGACTGAGAGTGAGGTTTGTCGGCACTTTGGGGTGGAGTGGGGCCGGGACAAAGTCTGGGAGACTTGACCCTATGACCACCTTTGTTGATGAAGTCATCCTGCATGTGTCAGGTGGCAATGGCGGCAATGGTTGCGTCTCCGTACACCGTGAAAAGTTCAAGCCCCTCGGCGGTCCCGATGGTGGCACGGGTGGCCGCGGAGGCGATGTCATCCTCGTCGTTGATGGCAACACCACCACGCTCCTTGATTACCACCACGCACCGCACCGCCGCGCGACAAACGGTCGTCAAGGTTACGGTGGCTGGCGAGATGGTCCTTCTGGTGATGACATCACCCTCTCGATTCCCAACGGCACCGTCGTGCAAGACATGGAAGGCAATGTCATCATCGACATGGTCGGCCTCGGTACGCGCTATGTCATCGCCCAAGGTGGTCGTGGAGGATTAGGCAACGCAGGTCTTGCATCCTCACGTCGCCGCGCACCAGGTTTTGCACTCCTCGGCGAACCAGGTGATGCCAAGAGCATCCGCCTTATTCTTAAGAGCGTTGCCGATATTGCACTCGTGGGTTATCCGAGCGCCGGCAAGTCATCACTGGTTGCAGCACTCTCTGCAGCGCGTCCGAAAATTGCGGATTACCCCTTCACCACCTTGGTTCCTAACCTTGGTGTAGTACAAGCAGATGCCAACCGATTTACCGTGGCCGACGTACCTGGTCTGATTCCGGGTGCGAGTCAAGGAAAAGGCTTAGGCCTTGAGTTTTTGCGCCATGTTGAGCGCTGTGCTGCCCTCGTGCACGTACTCGATTGCGCCACATTGGAAAACGACCGCGATCCAGTCACTGATCTAGCCATGATCGAGAAGGAACTCGATGCTTACGGCGGGCTTAACGACCGCCCACGCATCATTGCTCTCAACAAGATCGATCTCCCTGATGGTCGCGCCATGTCGGACATGGTGATCGAGCAATTGAAGGAAGCTGGCTACGAGGTGTATCCGATCTCGGCCGCATCACGTGAAGGTTTGCGCGAACTTACGTATGCAATGTCTCGTTTGGTTGAGCAAGCTCGTGCAGACGCCCCAGTTGAAGAAGCTACTCGCATTGTTATTCGTCCTCGCGCCTTCAATAACTCTGGCTTTACTCTCGAGAATGGTCGCAACGAAGATGGCGACGAGATCTTCATCGTGCGTGGCGAAAAGCCAGAGCGTTGGATGCGCCAAACAGACTTCAACAACGCCGAAGCTATTGGATACCTTGCAGACCGTCTCGCCACTATCGGCGTAGAAAAGGCGCTCTTTGCTAAGGGCGCAAAGCCGGGCGATGAAGTGCAGATCGGTATCGATGAAGATGCCGTGGCCTTCGATTGGGAGCCATCGATCGAAGCTGGCGCTGAATTGCTCGGACCTCGTGGCGCTGATGCACGCATTGATGATGCCGATTACATCCGAAGTCTTTCAGTTCGCGTGGAGTCAGAGATTGCGGAGGAATCGGAAGAAGACGATGAGTAAGAGAATCGTCGTCAAAGTCGGTTCTTCATCGCTTACTGGTGCTGCTGGTTCACATCTCGATCCCGAGAAAGTCGATGCACTCGTCGATGCGTTGGCATTTGTGCGCGCTCGCGGAGATGAAGTTCTCTTAGTTTCTTCCGGCGCCATCGCGGCCGGTTTGGCTCCGCTGCAACTGAAGAGCCGCCCCCGTGATCTTGCTACTCAGCAGGCGGCTGCCGCGGTGGGACAGGGTTTGCTCGTGCATCGCTATACCGAATCACTCGCGCGTCATCAGCTCATTGGCGCACAAGTTCTACTCACTGCCGAGGATGTAATCCGTCGGAGCCATTATCAAAATGCACAGCGCACTATCAATCGTCTTCTCGCACTCGGAATTATTCCCATCATTAACGAGAACGACACCGTGGCAACCCATGAGATTCGATTTGGCGATAACGATCGCTTGGCAGCACTCGTGGCGCACCTCGTTCACGCCGATGAGCTCATTCTGCTCTCCGACGTCGACGCGCTCTACACAGGAGATCCGAGTGATCCTTCTTCTGAGCGTGTGCCTTTTGTCGCGTCGATGAATGAACTCGAGAGCGTAGATGTTTCCGGCAAGAGCAAGGCCGGCGTGGGAACGGGTGGCATGAGCACCAAAATTGAAGCGGCTCGCATCGCTACTTCGGCTGGGGTAGATGTCCGTCTTACCTCAGCAACGAATGCACTCGCACTCTTACAAGGCGCTGAGGTGGGTACGCACTTTGCAGCATCTCCTGCCAAGACCCCATCGCGATTACTCTGGTTGGCACACGCATCTTCACCGCGGGGTCGTCTTACGCTCGATGAAGGAGCGCTCGCCGCAGTTGTGGAACGACGCCTCTCACTCTTGCCTGCTGGTGTGACTGCCGTGGAGGGGGAGTTCTCGGCGGGTGATCCAGTGGATTTGGTGAGCCCTGCTGGAGTGGCCGTAGCACGAGGTCTGGTGGCCTTCGATGCGGAGGAGATTCCCAAGATGCTGGGCAAGACCACAAAAGAATTGGCAGCAATGTTTGGTGTTGAGTTTGAGCGTGAACTCGTCCATCGGGACGATCTAGTACTTCTTTAGCTTGCTGTTGTAGATAAATTTGGGGATAACCTTTACTCTGAATTTATGCTCAACAGAGCGAAAGCTGCGGGTGTGGCGGTGCTGACACTGCTACTTACTGGAACGCTCATCATGCCCAGCAGCGCGGAATCACAGATGCTTGAGCCACGTGCGATGTTGAAGTTGGTACCACCTACGACTCCGAATCACGTGATGATTTACTTCTCTGAAAATCAAGTGAACTTCCG
>JAPLBA010000156.1 GCA_026393015.1 Actinomycetota bacterium | reverse complement strand
CATCACAAGATGAATAACTCCACGCAGGCGCGGGGTCGGCAAGGCCGTTGCGGATGGAATTGGAATTGAATTTTCGGTGGAAGTATTCATCTAGATCAGCCTACCGCTCGCCTCATTTTCTGCCCTTTTACGCTTCCTTGCCCATATAGTAGGGCGGTGATGAGCGAGAACGTGCGCCCTTGGGGCCATTACGAGGTACTGCAGACCGCCACCGACCATCAGGTCAAGTGTGTCTGGGTGAACCCGGGCAAGCGCCTCTCCTACCAACGTCACCAGTTTCGGGCTGAACATTGGCAGATCATTTCTGGTCACGCCGAAGTAACTCTTGACGATGTAACGATCACCCTTGGGCCAGGGGAGAGCATCGATATTCCCATCATGGCTAAGCATCGAATCTCGGCGCCCACCGACGAAGTGGTCTTTGTGGAAGTGCAAACGGGAACGTCTTTTGATGAGGATGACATCGAACGCTTCGAAGACGACTACGGCAGAGCGAATTAAGTAACGCATGAAACGAATCACGCTCTTGGTACTCATTCTTTTTATCTTGGTACAGCTCAGTGTGCTTGCTGGCATGCCGCTAGGTAGCCGTGTGGATCACATGCCCGCTACCGACAGGCTAGTGAGCGCTTCGGCTATCGTGATGGCACTTGGCGCGATCCGTGTGCTCTTCAGACCAGATAAGACCGTGCGACTTTTTGCCGTCATTTTCGCGCTTACGGCCATCATCAACGCTTTCAATCGCACGAGTGCAGTAAGCGTGGCGCTCTTTCCGCTTGCCATGGTGACCGCATTTGGATTGTGGTGGGCATCGGGCGAACCCACTCGGGTAGCAATGCGCGAACAGGCCAAGAAGGGCTTTAAGTAAATTTGCATGAAATGTTGAAGGCCTGGCGCATGCGCCAGGCCTTCAACATTTCAACTGCTTTGTTTAGCCGTGATTAACAACGTTCTCTTTCACGATGTGAGTCTTGAAGGACCACAGTGATGAAGAGCTTGGGTCAACTACGAGCTCTACCCAGTGATTGAATGCTGATCCAAAGGTTTGTACTCGGGTGAAGTTCTCCACAAGGAAGCCCTTGTCCTTTTGCACAAGCTTGCCAGCAGTTTCATTCATTGGCATATCTAGTTGGAACCAGTGCTCGTCACCATTTTGAAGCAAGACTGGCTTCTTGAATTGGAGAGTATTGGTGAGCAATGCTTGCTTGTCAGCATCGTATGCCGAGGTGCATTCAGCGTTAGGCATTGCTTGACCTGCGAGGTAACCCTCCCAGTCCATATTGGCCTGAGTGAGGACGATGACGCCGATTGCCTTATCGGTGTAGGCCTTTCCGAAACCCTTGTTGATCCAGGCCACGTTTGCTGCATCGCGAGCGGTGTACTCGGCCGCATCGCCGTCCTTCGTCAAGTCGTTGTACACCTTGCACTTCACTCCATCCACGGCGGCATTATTTGCAGAGCCTGGAATGTGCGGAATGATGACAGTGATGTCTTTGTAGGTGAACATTTGCATTTCAGGATATGTCGCGTCATGCATCACTGTTACCGGAGTCGTTGTGCCTGCATTGTTAAGCGTCGATGACCCGAGGTTGATGTATGAACCAGCGGATCCGAAGTAGGTAGAGCGGATCAGCGCTAAGCGAGTCGCAGGATCGTAGGCTCCCTTGACTGGTCGATCACAGTCAACCCATTCGTTATCCCCGACTGTGTAGAAGATTTGCTTGCCGAATTTATTGAAGAAGTTTGTCTTCAGCGCGGGGTAAGCCTCATCCGTGCACTTATCGCCCTTGCCCGACATGGTGTCTCCGCCGAAGAGCGTGAAATCAACCTTGCTGGCGTTGATCTCATTGATGACGTAGGGAACTTGGGTTACTCCAAGTGCGTCATAAGGCATGTCGCCAATGAGGGCGATCGAGAAGGAGTTGGAGACCGGGGCTTGCGTCACTACTGGCGTCGGTACGACTGGTGTCGCTACGGGCGTCGTAGTAGTGACCGGCTTTGCGACTGGCTTAGTAACAGTCTTGGTTACCGGCTTAGTTACCGGCTTAGTCGTGGTTGGCTTCGTAGCTGCGTGGGCTGCTCCTCCAAAGAGAGAAGTAGCGACGAGTGCGAAGGCGATAGTGGTGAGCGAATACTTCTTTCGTGAATTTATTGTCATGCGAGTAAAGTTCCGTGAAGAAGTTAACGATCACTCTCGACCACCTGTCCAGGAGATGAACAGTAGGAGTCCAAAGTAGGGAAGCCTTCGCCTTCCCTACTTATTTGCCGCTTTGATGTACTTGCGAATACTGATGGGCATAAACACTGCCATGATCAGCACCATGTAGATCAAAGACATTACTAAAGGATGCGAGCTGGGGAATGAGCCAGCGGTGGCGCCAAATTCATTCTTGAGCCCAAAGAGTTCGCGGCAAGCAGCCACCATCGTTGACACCGGATTCCACTCCGCAAAGTACTGCAGAGCCTTGGGCATTCCCGTAGTGGGAGCAAAGGCGTTAGAGAGAAAGGTGAGCGGGAAGACCGAGATGAAGACCAGGTTCTGAGCCACCCGCTCTTCGCGCACTGAGAGGCCGATGATGACGCCAATCCATGACATGGCAAAGCCAAAGACGAGCAAGAAGAGAAATCCAAAGACGATATGCACGAATCCCGAGCTGGGGCGCCAACCGACGACGAAGCCAGCGAAGCCCATGACTCCGAGGACCACCACGTTGAGCGCGGCGTCTCCTAATGTACGACCAAAAACAACCGCACCGCGCGAGATGGGGAGAGAGCGGAATCGATCGATTAAGCCCTTTTGCATATCGGCAGCAAGGCCTACGGCTGTTCCGGCGAGAGTGAATGCCACAGTCTGAACAAAGATTCCGGGCATGAGCAGTTGCACGTATCCACCAGGTTGTCCAGAGCTAATAGAACCTCCAAAGACATAACGGAAGAGCAGCACGAACATCACGGGTTGGATGGTGGAGAAGATCAAGACTTCAGGAACGCGCACAAGTTGGAGCAATTGGCGCTTCATGATGACAAGCGCGTCGGTGATGGCGGTCATTTCTTTGCTCCCTTCTTCGCTTCTTTTATTCTTCGACGCTTCTCGCGAGGGTCGGTGGGTTCTTCCTCTTTCTTCTCTTCTGCTACGTGGCCTGTAAGTGAGAGGAATACATCGTCAAGTGAAGGGCGCTTCAAGCCGATATCGAGCGGATGAATGCCGGCCTCGTCGAGCGCGCGTGCGGCCTCAATGAGCGCCTTGCTTCCAGTGGTGACCGGCGCGGAAACTTGGCGCATGCCCTCATCGATACTGGTGGCGCTTCCGCTAATGCGCGCAACAATTTCGTTAGTGGCATTGAGATGTTGATTCTCCACGATGATTTCGAGTCGCTCGCCACCCACTTGTAGCTTGAGTTGATCAGAAGTACCGCGCGCGATGACCTTGCCATGATCGATCACTGCAATCTCGTCAGCGAGTTGATCGGCCTCTTCGAGATATTGCGTAGTAAGAAGAATTGTGACGCCACCTTTCACGAGTTCATCAATCACGCCCCACATTTCTTGGCGACCGCGGGGGTCTAGGCCGGTGGTGGGTTCATCGAGGAAGAGCACTTTTGGTTTAACGATGAGGGATGCGGCAAGGTCTAAGCGACGACGCATGCCTCCGGAGTACGTACGGATAGGACGCTTACCGCTTTCGCTGAGCGAAAACTGCTCGAGGAGTTCCTCGGCGCGAGCTTTAGCAGCGTTTGCGTTGAGGTGATAGAGACGGCCGAACATCACCAAGTTATCCCAACCGGTGAGGGTTTCATCTACTGCTGCATACTGTCCGGAGAGGCCAATGATCTTGCGTACTTCACTGGGGGATTTGAGAACATCAATGCCACCTACGGATGCATGGCCTGAATCGGGGTTGAGAAGAGTGGCGAGGATGCGCACAGTGGTGGTTTTGCCGGCGCCGTTAGGACCAAGCACGCCAAGGACGGTGCCCTCTTCTACTTCAAGGCTTAAACCATCGAGTGCGCGCACACTGCCCTTGTTATAAGTCTTGACTAAGTTCTCTGCAATAACGCTCTTCATAATCCCCAACCTAGTTCGAAATCAAGTCGTCAATTTACCATTCGGAGTACCGATTGAATGAATTCTGCCTTGCCGTCGGTATAAGCCTCACGGTCGCTCTGATGAATTTCAGCGAGTTTCTCCTTCAAAGCTGCGTATTGCGCGATCAGTAGAGGATCGGCGCGGAGAGTCTCTCTGAACTTGAGATGTTCATCCCAGCGTGGTTGGCCTTCGGGCACGAGGTGGAGGTGAGCGAAGCGATGATCGCCCACCACCTTCACCATGAAGCGCCGCCATGGTCGCTCGTCGAGTTCTGCGGGAACGAGGTTCCAGGACGAATGCGATTGTGAGAGCCTTAACGCGCTTCGGTCGATGGTGTCGAAATCTTTCATCTTGACCATGACGTCGATAATAGGTTTTGCTGCCAGCTCGGGAATCGAGGTGGACCCGATGTGTTCGATAGCGAGTGCATCACTTCCAAAAACCTGCGAGAGCTCGGAAATAATTTCATTCGCCACCCACGGCCATTGCTCTGAATACGGTGCGATGACAATTTCTTCAGTGGCCCACTTCGGGAAAGTGGTCATCGAATAAAACTCGGTTGCAAAATTCCGATGTCTAACACTTTCTCTATGCGCGCCATCGATGCAATGAGGAGTTCCTCCTCATAAGCAGGCGCGACTACACCCAGCCCAACAGGTAAACCGTCAGTGATGCCCATAGGAAGGCAACCCACGGGATCGCCAGTGATAGATGGTGCGGTAGTGATCCAGCTCGCGCCGCTGTGATCATCGCTACCGCCGAGATTGCTCAGCCAGGCTGGCGCATACGTGGCACCGATGAGTACATCTACTCCAGCGAATGCTTTGCCAAGCATGGCTGATGCCCAATCAATATTTCTCTTGCGTTTGGCGAGGTATTCATCACCGCGTCCACCGAGTTCAAGGGCGAGGTCGAAGTACTCCTGGCCGAAGTACTGAAGTTCGGTATCGGAGTGGGTTCTGTTGAAAGCAACAACATCGGCGAGTGAGGAGAGGGAATTTCCGCAGCGCTGTGAAAGGTATTCGCCCAGATCGTCGTGGAGTTCATGGAGAAGTACATGGAACTCATCGAGACCGACCGAATCATCAGGTGTGGGTGCATCTATTTCTACGATGGTGAGCCCGGCCGCACTCAGTTTGGCGACTACGTCCTCGAGTAATGCGTTCGTACCATCGTGAGTTGTGGTCCACGACTTCACAAAGCCAATGGTTGGGGAGAAGTCCGCGTGAGCGGCGCTCACAAATCCGCGAGCACTCATCATTACTTCAAGGAGGAGTGCAGTATCGGCAACAGTACGGGCCATCGGGCCGGGGGAGTCTTGGCTTGAGCTGATGGGCACCATGCCATCGCGTGGAATTGATCCGACGGTCGGCTTAATTCCCACACAACCATTGAGCGATGCCGGGCAGACAATGGAACCATCTGTTTCACTGCCGACCGCAAGTGCCACGAGTCCTGCGGCAATAGCTGCACCTGACCCAGATGATGAGCCACCTGCAGAGTGTGGATGTTTCCATGGATTTGCGGTGAGACCCCCAAGTGCAGACCAACCACTCGTCGATTCTGGAGAGCGGATGTTTGCCCACTCCGAAAGATTGGTGGCACCGATGATGTTGGCGCCTGCCATGCGTAGGCGACGGGCGATAGTGGAATCTTCTTTGACGGGGAAATCACGAAGTGCAAGAGATCCCGCGCTTGCGGGTAGCCCGATAGCT
>JAPLBA010000082.1 GCA_026393015.1 Actinomycetota bacterium | reverse complement strand
GCTACGAAAGTCATTGTCTTGTGGTCGAAAAGGATGGTGTTGTTCAGGGAATCACGCACTATTCGTTCCAAACATCGACGTGGGCGCCCGTTAACTATTGCTATCTCGAAGATCTCTTCGTGAATCCAGAGGTTCGTGGTTTGGGATTGGGGAGGGCTTTGATAGATGCGGTCAAGGAGATTGCGATAGCTGCCGGATCAAGCCGCCTGTATTGGAATACCGATCGTTCGAACGAGGTAGCGCGCAAGATCTATGACACTTATACGCAAGAATCTGGAAAAATTCAGTACCGGATTCCACTGCTCTAAGGACTCAGCGTCATTCCGGATGATGGTGGACCGTACTGGGATCGAACCAGTGACCTCTTCGATGTCAACGAAGCGCTCTACCGCTGAGCTAACGGTCCGAGTTGCTATGTAATTGTCTGGGACATACTCGAGGTGGAGACGGGATTTGAACCCGTGTACGCGGCTTTGCAGGCCGCTGCCTCGCCTCTCGGCCACTCCACCGCACACGAATCCAGATAGCTGGATCCTTCGAGCGGACGACCGGGTTCGAACCGGCGACCTGAACCTTGGCAAGGTTCCGCGCTACCAACTGCGCTACGTCCGCAAAGCAGACGCAATCTATCGCAGGTGGGCTCCCTGCCCCAAACCGGGCGGATTCGGGCAACTTTTCCAAGGGGTGCGTACCCTTCTCCTGTGTCCCTGACTCCACCAATCGCCCCAGGCGAACCCCTCTTCTGGGGGGATGGCCTGCTCGCTCGCGGTCTCGCGGAGGTCCGCAACGACCTGGATGCGCTTTCCGAGCCTGGGTTCTGGGTGGTGATCGCCACCTTTGAATGTCAGTACACGTTCGCGAGGTTCAATGAGGTGACTCGGGCGCCGGAAGGTGTGCCAGCAATGGGTTGGGCTCCTCAGCCTTTGAGTTGGTCGAGTTCCCTTTCGCAAGAGGAATATAGGAATGGCGTCGAAGCGATTCGGGAAAATATCGGACGTGGCCAGGTGTACCAAACAAATCTCTGTCGGATTCTTTCTGCCCCCATCGAACCGGCCGTGGATCTCTTTCCCCTTGCGCTTCACCTTGCTTCCGAGAATCCAGCCCCGCACTCGCGTTATGTGCGAATCCCTGGAATGGAGATTGTCTCGGCATCGCCGGAACGTTTTCTCTCGCGTGATGGCACTTCGATCCTGACTACTCCTATTAAGGGAACAGCAACGACTTCCGAGCAGTTACTCGCCAAAGATAACGATGAGAACGTGATGATCGTTGATCTCATGCGCAACGATCTTGGATCGATTTGTCGCACGGCAAGTATTACCGTTCCGAGGTTGCTTGCGTTGGAGACACATCCTGGATTGGTGCATTTAGTATCTGATGTGCGCGGTGAATTGCGAGAGGGAATCACATGGTCGGAGATATTTGCAGCAACGATGCCGCCGGGCTCAGTCAGTGGCGCTCCTAAGTCCAGTGCGCTTAAAATCATTGCAGAATTAGAAGCAACTCCGCGCGGTCCTTATTGCGGCGCCATTGGCTGGATACATGGCGAGCGCGCTGAGCTCGCCGTAGGCATCCGTACTTTTTGGATGGAAGGTGATCGCAAGTACCTTAAATTTGGCACGGGTGCAGGAATTACCTGGGGAAGTGATCCTCAGGGCGAGTGGGCAGAAACAGAGTTGAAGGCTGCACGTCTAATCGCTTTAGCAAGTGGTAACGAAGTAGCCTCACTCTCATGATGGTTTATGTAAATGGTAAATTCCTTGAGGCCGATGAACCTGCGCTTCTTGTGTCAGATCATGGCTTCACCGTTGGTGATGGGGTTTTTGAAACAATCAAAACTATCGATTCACTTCCTTATGCATTAACTCGCCATCTTGAGCGCCTCGCACGCAGCGCTCTGGGCTTGAGACTTCCACCACCCCCTGAAATCATTCGTGGAGTGATTGACCAACTCCTTGCAAAGAATCCCCTCGTTGGTCTTGGTCGCATTCGAATCACCTGGAGTGGTGGTCCCGGGCCGGCAGGTTCACTCCGTGCTGATCCCGTCAGACCCACATTGGTCATTTCACATACTGCGGCGCCCACTCCGGTCGATCGCGCCCGCGTTGTTACGGTGCCCTTTCCCCGCAACGAGCGCTCTCCGCTCTCTGGAATTAAGAGCACTTCTTATGCCGAGAATGTCTTGGCGCTTTCTTATGCCCGCGAACACGGGGGAGACGAAGCGATATTCGCAGATACCCAAGGTCGCCTAGCTGAAGGTACTGGCTCCAACATCATCATCTTCGACGGCACCAACTTTGTGACCCCCTCACTTGATTGCGGAGTCCTAGCCGGTACGGCTCGCGGTTTAGCAATCGAGTGGTGCGGAATTCGCGAAGGTGAAATTCCAATGGAGGCACTTACTAGTGCGACGTCCATACTTCTGACCTCGTCATTGCGCGACCTGCAATTGGTTTCTCACGTTGATGGCGAGGAAATCCCAGTGGCACCTGAAGCGATAACCTTGGCGCAAGAGTTTTCTAAACGCTTACTTGAGGAAGTAGACCCATTGTGATGAGTAAGTGAATTTTAACAAATTACTTTCACGCCCGATTCTGGCTGCTGTTATCGGCGCCTTCATCATCTCCAGTTCAGGGGCGTTGACCAAACAATCTCTCGAATCGCCAGCGACGATCGCGTTGTGGCGCTGCATCTGGGCCTTGCCCCTCCTTGCATTCTTTTCACATCGGGAGACTCTTAAATTTGGAAAGCGCATTAAGCGCGATCGCATCCTTTCGGCACTGGCCGGTATTGCATTTACTTTCGACCTCGTGATGTGGCATTACTCGATTCACTACATCGGTGCAGGTATGGCCACTGTACTGGGGAACTTGTCCTCGGTCGTGGTCGCTTTTGTAGCGTGGATTTTCTTGAAGGAACGACCTTCGAATCGTCTTTTGATCGCACTTCCCTTCGTTCTCCTTGGCGTCACTATGACAACTGGCGTACTCGGAGGCGGGGCCGATGGGATCAACCCGGGTCTCGGTGTGATCTTCGGAATCGCTTGCTCTATTTCCTACGGCATCTTCATCGTGGTCTATCGAGCTGGCGGCAAGGACGACCGTCGCATCGCCGGCCCGCTCTTTGATGCCACCCTTTTTGGTGGATTAGGGACCTTGGTTTTCGGTCCCTTCGTGGACCCAGACTTTCATCTCTTGCCAAACCTTCATTCACACATCTATCTCGCCATCCTTGGGAACCTCTGCCAGGTACTCGGATGGCTGATCATCTCAATAGCACTTCCTCGCCTGCCGGCAGCGTTGACAGCGTTGATTCTGCTGATCCAGCCCCTGGGTGGCATCGGAATCGCCATGCTCTTTCTGGGTGAACACCCGACCCTTATTCAACTTCTCGGTGGGACGGTCATTTTGGCTGGAGTCGTCTATGCCTCTCGAGCCTCCCGAGCCTCCCGAGCCCCGCTCTCAACAGGGTAACCTTGGCCTTCCCGGGTGATTAGCTCAGCGGGAGAGCGCTCCGCTCACACCGGAGAGGTCACTGGTTCGATCCCAGTATCGCCCACGCTTGAATGTAAGGTCAGCTGCAGGTTTTAGTTGAGTTGTTATTGAGTTGTTATTGAGTCGAGGGAGTAGCGCTGTGGCGTCGGTAGTAATAGATGGGGCTAAGAAGGATCTCACGCCCAATGCCAAGGCCATTGATTTCTACTTGGATGCTAAAGAGGTCGTAGTCGCTGAGATTAACGGTGTGTTGATGGATTTAGCCACCACCCTCAATGATGGCGACGTCGTCGTCGGAGTGCCCATTACTTCTGACAAAGGGCTGGCCGTTCTTCGCCACTCCACCGCACACGTTCTCGCTCAAGCCGTTCAACAGAATTTCCCTGAGGCCAAACTCGGAATTGGACCCCCGATACGAGACGGTTTCTATTACGACTTCGATGTAGCCAGACCATTTACTCCTGACGATCTCAAAACACTCGAGAAGTCGATGGAGAAAATCATTCGCGCCGCCCAACGCTTCTCTCGTCGCGTAGTCACCGAATCAGATGCGCTCAAAGAACTTGCTAGCGAACCGTACAAATGCGAACTCGTGGGCATCAAGGGTCCTGGCGATGGGGATGAGAGCACCGAAGTGGGTGGCAGTGAGCTCACCATTTATGACAACGTCGATAAAGATGGCACACGTTTCTGGGGCGACCTCTGCCGCGGACCGCACCTTCCTTCCACTCGCTACATCCCGGCCTTCAAATTAATGCGCACCGCGGCTGCGTATTGGCGGGGGAGTGAGAAGAACCCGATGTTGCAGCGCGTCTACGGAACCGCGTGGGCTTCTAAGGAAGATCTTCAAGGGCACCTTGATCAAATCGCGGAAGCTGAGAAGCGCGACCATCGCAAACTTGGCTCGGAGCTCGACCTCTTTTCGTTCCCAGAAGAGATCGGTTCAGGTCTCGCTGTTTTCCATCCCAAGGGCGGCATCATTCGCCGCGAGATGGAGAATTACTCACGCATTCGCCACGAGGAAGAGGGATATGAATTTGTTTATTCTCCGCACCTCACCAAGGCGGCGCTCTTCGAAAAAAGTGGCCACCTCGACTGGTATTCCGAAGGCATGTACCCACCGATGGTCCTCGACGAGGAACGTCACGAAGATGGAACCGTAAAGCGAGCAGGACAGAACTACTACATGAAACCAATGAACTGCCCATTCCACTGTCTTATCTTCAGTTCCCGCGGACGTTCCTATCGCGAACTTCCCTTGCGCCTCTTTGAATTCGGCACTGTCTACCGTTACGAGAAGTCAGGCGTTGTACACGGGCTCACTCGTGCTCGCGGATTCACCCAAGATGATGCGCACATCTATTGCACGCGCGACCAGATGGCCGAGGAGCTCGACAAGTTGCTTACCTTCGTGCTTAATCTTTTGCGCGATTACGGCCTCAACGATTTCTATCTCGAGCTTTCTACTAAGAACCCAGAGAAGTTTGTGGGTGAGGATGCCGATTGGGTAGAAGCCACCGAAACATTGCGTAAGGCAGCCAACAAGCAAAATCTCAACCTCGTGCTTGATGAAGGTGGCGCTGCTTTCTACGGTCCAAAGATCTCCGTGCAAGCTAAAGATGCCATTGGCCGCACTTGGCAGATGTCTACTATTCAAGTTGACTTCCAGCTGCCATCGCGATTTGATCTCGAGTACTCAGCCAGCGAAGGTGGGCGTGCTCGTCCAGTCATGATTCATAGAGCGCTTTTTGGTTCTATCGAGCGTTTCTTTGGCGTGCTTACCGAGCACTATGCAGGAGCATTCCCACCGTGGCTCGCTCCTGTTCAAGTTGTCGCAATTCCTGTTGCCGAAGCATTTAATGATTACCTTGGCGAGGTAGTGACGAAATTGAAGGCTCGCGGCGTGCGTGCGCAACTAGATGACAGCGACGACCGTATGCCGAAGAAAATTCGCGTTGCGCAAAGTGAGAAGATTCCATACATGATGATCGCCGGTGGTGAAGATGTGGAAGCTGGCGCAGTCTCCTTCCGCTTCCGCGATGGTACGCAACGCAACTCCATTCCAATCGATCAGGCTATCGAAGAGATTGTGGCGAGTATCAAGGAACGCGTTCAGGTCTAATGGTGGTCGACGGTCTCGCGGGTGCTCCAGATGGGTGGCAACGCCTATGGGCCCCACATCGCATGGCTTATCTCAAAGGCGAGAACCGACCCGACGTCACTGGCGGCGAGAATGGATGTCCGTTCTGCCGCGTTCCCACTCTCTCCGATGACGAGGGATTAGTTGTCGCTCGAGGAACGCATGTATACGCCGTCATGAATCTCTATCCGTACAACGCAGGTCATATGTTGATCTGCACGTATCGCCACATTGCCGAATACACAGATATCACTGTTTCTGAGCGCGACGAGATGGCTATATTTACGCAGTTTGCCATGGTTGCACTTCGAGAAGCTGCGGGCGCCCAAGGATTTAATCTCGGCATGAATCAAGGTGCTCTTTCGGGAGCCGGTGTAGCGCCGCATATTCACCAACACATCGTTCCAAGGTGGTCCGGAGACGCCAACTTCATGCCCATTATTGGCCAAACCAAAGTGTTGCCGGCTCTATTACGAGATACGCGGGTCCTGATCGCTCAAGCGTGGCCGACTAATTAGCTATTATCTTTACGACTGCGTTGTAATCACATGCGTTTTGTATCAGTGTAAGGAAAGTCATCGCGGTTAATCGTGAAATCTCAAATTCCCTGAGCGAAACTCCCTGTCGATCGGTTGAAATTCGAGCCGTTACTTGAGCTCGAGAAATTTCGCGATCTACCTCAGTGGCATATTCGTCTGGGAAATTAATTGATAACGTAATTTCGCCGTCAACGTTTCCTTCGAGGAGACGCTGCGGCAGATAGCGATTAAGGAAACCCTCCATATTGCCTTCATCCGTCGGCTGTTCAGCCTCAAACCCTGGGTCAGTCAGAACTTCACTGAGAAGAGCATGCATCTCTCGCCTGCCAAGTATTCCACTTTCCGCACTCGTCAGCACTGGTATGAAGACCGCCGTAGCGACGGCATTGATTAGTGCGCTGTGTAAAACGGATGAACTTGGGGTGATGCCTTGCATGAGTTGATTTGAAATGGACTCATTTGCAATTGAAGTGGCTATTTCCTGAAGTAGTTCCTCTCGGGCGTCCATTACGAGTTCCACCACTTCAGGTTCAGCGTCAGTGAGTGATTCTCCTTGAGATACTTGCAGAGAGAAGAGATCAATAAGTGCCGCAGGTGAGCCGTCCTCTTCGTGCAATACGAGGGCTACCGGCAAAATTCCTTCATCTAACACTCGTGCAATGAGTGCACAACTCTCATCAAAGTCAGCTTCGGGGTTGTCCAGGTCAGTGACCACTACCGCTCGCGGCATATGCAATTCTTCTAAAGCTTTCCAATATTTGATAAAGGTAATATCAAAACCTACTGTCGCGCTCATACAGAAGAGGGCGAACTGTGCGCGATGGATTTCTCTAAAATCGCTCGATTCATCGAATCCATCTAAGAAGGTCGCACTCCAGCCGTCAGGAATGGCATGAGCGATGGTGCTATTGGCACTTCTCCCAATCACCACTATCCGAGTCATGGCTCCTATCCTATGTGCGAAATTAGAGGCGACGTAGGAGCTCTTCCTTCTTCCGGTCATAGTCTTCTTGAGTAATAAGTCCCTCTCGAAGTAATCCGGCGAGTGATTCGAGGTCGCTCCTCAAGGAACGAACTTCGCTATGGGGCATTGCTCCCGGATTAGAAAATTGCGTCGCTACGAGATGAGATTCATTCTTAGGCTTTTGCGCGAGACCCAGGATGAAGGCGACTAGGAAGGGGGAGTTAACTATCAAAGTGATGATGATGTAGGGCATCAGCTCGCGCAGGTCTAAGTACATCCAGGATCGAACGTTAAAGAGCCCACGGTAGATACTTGCAAGAAAATTGAAACCAATCACGAAGTTGAGGATGATTCCCACGAGGAAACTGCCAAAATATATTAAAGGGAACGTGAGTCTCTTCTTACCACTGAACCCCATGATCAATGCCATGAGTGTGACGACTATGCGCACGAGTTGGAATATCTCTGAGGTCCACAGGGGTGAGCCATACTCATTCATATAAATCAGAATGCCGAAGAGCAGGTTCAAACCTAGGCCGACGGAGAGAAGTACACGCTGGGCGACAGTGGGTTTCATAGCCGCCATTTTAGGTCGCCCACGCTTAAACCTGGGCATTTCATGGACGTAGACCTCCCATTTTTTGGGCATACGATAGAGCCACTATGTTGAATGGATTGATCCGAGGACCGATCACGAAGATCCTTACGCCGCCGGCTCGAGGCTTACTCCGGCTTGGCTTAACCCCAAATATGGTGACTGCCATAGGCGCGTTTGGCGCGGCGGCATCTGCGCTTCTGCTCTTTCCTACCGGGCATCTTTTCGGTGGCACGTTGATAATCTCGGCCTTTATTTTAAGTGATCTTCTCGATGGAACGATGGCCCGTATCTCGGGAAAGAGTTCGCGCTGGGGAGCTCTCCTAGATTCCACACTCGACCGCGTGGGGGATTCAGCCATCTTTGGTGGACTTTTGATCTATTACGCGCAGCACGATCACCTTCTTGCCGTACTAGCGGGCGTCTCCTTGGTCTCTGGTGGATTAGTTCCTTACGTAAAGGCTAGGGCGGAATCTCTTGACATCGCTTGTGATGGCGGAATCGCTGAGCGCGCAGAGCGGATCACTGCCATTTTGATCTCTACTGGTGTTTCAGGCCTAGGCGTGCCATATATTGCCGCAATCGGTCTCTGGCTTATTGCTGTTGCCACGATCGTTACTTTTGGACAACGCATGGCACAAGTGTGGCGCAGCGATGTTTGATGAGTTCGCTGGGGTCGCCTACTCAGCCGGTTGGAGTACTACGCGTTTCCTTCCGGAATTTTTGGCATACCGGTCTTTCTCGCTGCTTGCGGATCAAAGTTGGTTTGCTCAGGGCAAAACCATCACACAATACGAACGAAATTTGGCGCGGGTTTGTCCTGGGCTCACCAGGGTAGAAATGCGCGAACTCTCGCGCAAGGGAATGCGCTCGTACATGCGTTATTGGTGTGACACCTTTCGCATGCAAGATTGGAGCCATGCCAGGATTGTAGACACCGTACGTATAGAGGGAGAAGAGAATTTACGCGCGGCCCTCAGCGAGGGCGGTGCCATTGCCGCTCTTCCACACTCCGGCAATTGGGATCATGCGGGAGCCTGCATCGCGTTGAAGGGCATCCGGGTAGCAACGGTTGCTGAACGACTTAAACCAGAGAGCCTCTTTCAACAATTTCTTGAGTATCGCCAGAGCCTCGGCATGGATGTCTACCCACTTGACGCAACGGTCATGCTTCCGCTGATGCGTAAGATCAAAGAGGGTTCACTCATCGCACTCGTTGCCGATCGCGATCTCTCACAACATGGCATTCCCGTGACATTCTTCGGTGAGCAGACCACGATGCCCCCCGGCCCGGCCGCGCTCTCCTTTCAAAGCGGTAGACCAATCCTGCCGACCATAGTTACCTACACAAAAAATGGGATAACTCTTCGCTTTGGATCTCCGATTGAGCCGGATCGAATGGCAGACAAGTCGGCAGAGATTGGACGCATCACGCAAGAGTGCGCCAACTATTTTGCCGATGAAATCGCCAAAGCACCGTGGGATTGGCATATGTTCCAACCGTTGTGGAGTGCTGACCGATGAAGAAGCTGCGCATTGGATTGGTCTCGCCCTACGACTGGAGCGTCCCTGGTGGAGTGCAATTTCATATTCGCGATCTCGCCCTGCGACTTATGGAGGAGGGTCATTTTGTTTCGGTGTTGACCCCTGACACGGGGGAAGAGGAGCGTCCTGAGTTCATCGTAGGAGCCGGACGTTCGATTCCCGTTCCTTACAACGGAGCAGTCGCACGGCTGGCGTTTGGGCCGATAGCAAATGCTCGAGTTCGTAAGTGGATTTCAGAGGGTGATTTCGATCTCTTGCATTTACATGAGCCGGCAATTCCTTCACTCTCATTACTGGCTTGCTGGGCTGCAAGCGGTCCAATGGTGGGAACTTTTCATGCCGCCTATCCGCAGAGTTGGGCGATGAATGTGGCGGCTCCGATTCTCGAGCCTGCGATGGATAAGTTGAGTGCACGGATTGCAGTCAGTTCAGCCGCGCACTCGTCCTTGGTCGAATATCTCGGAGGGGACGCGGTGGTGATTCCGAACGGAGTCGACACAGCGCCATTTGCGATGGCAACGGTAAACCTGGATTGGAAGGATCGCACTATCGGTTTTTT
>JAPLBA010000146.1 GCA_026393015.1 Actinomycetota bacterium | reverse complement strand
GAAAGAGATCGTGCCATCTTGGCCGACGAGGAACTCACAGGTTCCAGCGCCTACGTAGGCGGCCTCTTTCATGATGGCCTTAGACGCGCGATACAACTCAGCGATTTGGGCTTCACTGAGAAACGGTGCAGGTGCTTCTTCAACAAGTTTCTGGTGGCGACGTTGCAACGAACAATCTCGTGTACTGATAACCGAAACATTCCCATGAGAATCGGCGAGTACCTGAGTCTCTACGTGACGTGGGTTATCCATGTAGCGTTCAACGAAACACTCACCACGGCCAAAGGCAGCCACTGCCTCGCGCACTGCAGAATCGTAAAGTTCAGCAACTTCTTCTAAATTACGCGCGACCTTGAGTCCACGTCCGCCGCCGCCGAAGGCTGCCTTGATGGCGATGGGAAGACCGAACTCCTTGGCGAAAGCGACAACTTCATCGGCACCGGAAACTGGATCTTTTGTTCCGGCAACAAGTGGAGCACCTGCGCGCTGGGCAATGTGGCGGGCAGCAACTTTGTCGCCGAGTGAGCGGATGGCGGCAGGGGGTGGTCCGATCCACGTGAGCCCAGCGTCGATAACTGCTTGCGCGAATTCTGCATTCTCCGAGAGGAATCCATAACCGGGGTGAATGGCATCTGCGCCACTCTTCTTGGTAGCGCCAATGATCTTGTCGAAAACCAGATAAGAATCTGCTGCCGTACTACCGCCGAGGGCGATGGCTTCGTCGGCGGCTTTGACGTGAAGTGCATCGATATCAGGCTCGGCATAGACGGCAACGCTGGCTAGGCCATGGTCACGGGCGGCTCGGGCAACTCGAATAGCAATTTCGCCGCGGTTGGCGATGAGGACTTTGCGCACCCCCACAGGCTAGCGCCTGGCTGGGCGCACTCTTAAACCTCAGGCTGAGTGTTATTGGGCGAGGAAGATCTCCCAACCGAGCCCGTGGCGGGCAAAGAGCTCCCGCAAGGTAGGCAAACTGAGTCCTTCTACGTTGGAGGGATCGCCATGGATGGAAGCCACTAACGGGCCGCCGAGTGAATCGATGGTGAATGAGCCGGCCACCTGAAGGGGCTCTCCCGTGGCGATGTAGGCATCCATCTCTGCCTCACTCATGTTTACGATCGTCACCTCGGTAGAGGCGAGGGCGCGCGCTACTTTCCCCGTCTCGATGTTGATAAGTGCGTGTCCGGTATGCAAGGTCCCTGTGCGACCGCTCATCTGTTGAAGCCGCTCTTTAGCCACCTCTGGACTTCCGGGTTTGCCATAAGCAACACCATCTAAT
Source organism: Actinomycetota bacterium (assembly GCA_026393015.1). Lineage (GTDB taxonomy): Bacteria > Actinomycetota > Actinomycetes > Nanopelagicales > Nanopelagicaceae. The sequence continues at coordinate 1,287 of JAPLBA010000146.1, read as the reverse complement.
TCAAAGACGGAGTCACAACCGATAATAAATCCGTCACCTCGACCTGGATCGATAGCGGATGCTTTGCGCAGCGCTAACTCGTAGGCCAATTCCTTGGGGCCGAGTGCGAGAAGTTCTGGAGTCTCTTCGTCGATGCCGCTCACAATAATTTCTGGAGTGATTCCTGATCTAAGGAGAAGGGTATGCCTAGCAGGGGAGGCAGAAGCCAGGATGATGTGTGGCGGCATTATCGAAATTGTGGTGCGCCCCATGCGCCATTCAATGGCGTGCGCAAAATCGGTGTGCCCCAAGGTGAAGTCGCATTCACATCTGATCTCGCACTTTGCCGCGCAGTGACAATACTCAGAGCTGCCACTATTGCCGCAACTTCTTCTGGGGTTGGATTTCCGTTGATCTGGAATCCGCTAAATGCCGAGGTGGCGCTCTCTGTTGACATCCTAGAGCGGGATATTTCCGTGCTTACGCGGTGGACGTGTCTCGCGCTTGTTGCGCAAAGCGCGAAGCGCTCGCACCACATGCGATCGAGTGTCGTGCGGTGGAATGACCGCATCCACATAACCGCGTTCAGCAGCGATAAATGGATTGGCGAAAGCGTCTTCGTACTCAGAGACGAGTTCTGCGCGACGCTTCTCTGGATTCTTCGTATCTGCAAGCTCTTTTCGGTACAAGATATTGACTGCACCTTGCGCGCCCATCACCGCTATCTGCGCAGTTGGCCACGCAAGGTTTACATCAGCGCCCAGGTGCTTGGAACCCATCACGTCATAAGCCCCGCCGTATGCCTTGCGGGTAATGACTGTAATGAGCGGAACAGTGGCTTCAGCGTAGGCGTAAAGCAACTTTGCCCCACGGCGAATAATTCCGTTCCACTCTTGATCTGTGCCAGGTAAGAATCCAGGTACGTCGACCAGTGTGATGACTGGAATATTGAATGCATCGCATGTGCGCACAAAGCGAGCGGCTTTCTCGCTCGCGTCGATGTCGAGTGTGCCCGCAAGTTGCATGGGTTGATTTGCCACAACGCCCACAGAGTGGCCTTCCACGCGACCGTATCCCACCACGATGTTTGGTGCGAAGAGCGCGTGGACTTCGAGGAAATCACCGTCATCAAGGATGGCTTCAATAACCTTCTTCATGTCATACGGCTGATTAGCGCTATCGGGAATCAATGTGTCTAGCGCAGCATCTGTATCGTTGATCTCGAGATCTGCGACTGTTGGAAATGCGGGAGCTGGATCCATGTTGTTGCTCGGAAGGTAGGAGAGCAGCGACTTCACATACTCGATG
>JAPLBA010000030.1 GCA_026393015.1 Actinomycetota bacterium | reverse complement strand
CCCAAGTGCGGCATCGCGATGGAGACGTAAATGCGCTAATCCCGATTTGAAGTCAAGAATCCCAGCGGTGACAATTCCCACTGATTTAGCTTGCACGAGTTCATGTTCGGTCGGTCCTAATTCATCACGCTTCAGACGAAGTGAGCATAAGGCAGATATGAAGTATCCGAGAGCGGCAACTGCAACCAATATTGAGTCAATAGTACTGAGTGAATCAAAGTGTCCAAGTAAGGAGCGTAATCCATATCCCAGGCCCCCACCTATAACTATCGCGATGGATCCGCCCGTCACCGCGATGGCATTTGATTCAATTAATTTAGTGCGATCAATAACACGAGGGAGTCCGGCAGATAATCCAGCCAAAATAAGGCGATTAGCTCCAAAGGAGAAGAGCACTACAACAACGAGAAGTAAGTCACTCTTACCTCGCGTGGTTACCAACGCAACAAGAAGAAGATCGAAGGCACGAATGGTGTTTGCAAAGAAAATGATCTGCCGACGTGAGAAGCGATCCAAGATGGTGCCGACAAAAGGTCCAAGAAATGAGTAAGGCAACAACATGATGGCAAATGCAGTCGCTGCCGATCCGGCGGTGGCTTGCTTCTCAGGTGAGAAGAGCACAAAGGAGGCTAAAGCAGTTTGGTAGAGCCCATCCATACCCTGCGAAATCCAGCGAACAGCGAGCAATCTTCTAAATCGCGCGCCGTTCACTGTTAGGAATGCCATTTCAGGTGTGAAATTAGCGCTCGATCGTGCCAGCGATGAAGTTTTCTACAGCATCATGAGCTTCGCTGTCTGAATACTGCACAGGAGGGGACTTCATAAAATAAGAAGCCGCTGAGAGGATTGGTCCACCGATCCCGCGATCAAGTGCAATCTTGGCGCAACGAATTGCGTCGATGATGACACCTGCTGAGTTGGGTGAATCCCATACTTCAAGCTTGTATTCAAGATTAAGTGGGACATCTCCGAATGCACGACCTTCAAGGCGCACATAGGCCCACTTGCGATCATCTAGCCACGAGACATAGTCAGAGGGGCCAATGTGAACGTTGCCTTTACCTATGTCATGTGAGAGTTGCGAGGTAACCGATTGCGTCTTAGAAATCTTTTTCGATTCCAAGCGATCGCGCTCCAACATATTCATGAAGTCCATATTGCCGCCAACATTGAGTTGAAGAGTGCGATCAAGAATAACTCCGCGATCTTCAAAGAGCTTAGCGAGCACACGGTGAGTAATAGTGGCGCCTACCTGGCTCTTAATGTCATCACCAATGATTGGCACACCCGCAGCAGTGAACTTGTCTGCCCACTCTTTAGTTCCTGCGATAAAGACCGGAAGGGCATTAACAAATGCCACACCAGCGTCAATAGCGCATTGCGCGTAGAAGCGAGCGGCATCTTCTGAGCCAACGGGGAGGTAGCAGACCAAGACATCAGCTTTTGACTCTTTGAGTGTGGCTACCACATCAACTGGTTGCGCATCGGATTCCTCGATCATTTCACGGTAGTACTTACCGAGACCATCGAATGTGTGTCCACGCAGTACCGAAATGCCTGTGGGAGCTACGTCAGCAATCTTTATGGTGTTGTTCTGGCTTGAGCTGATTGCATCAGCAAGATCGAAACCGACCTTCTTTGCATCAACATCGAAAGCCGCCACGAACTTAACGTCGCGGACGTGGTACTTCCCAATCATCACGTGCATGAGACCTGGAACGCGATGATCTGGGCTCGCATCCTTGTAGTACTCCACACCTTGTACAAGTGAGGAAGCACAATTACCCACACCAACGATTGCCACGCGAATTTCGCTCATGGCTTCTCCTCTTCTATTAACTCGGAAAGCCAACGAACTTCGCGCTCGACAGCCTCTTCACTATGTTTTTGTAACTCCAACGTCCATATATCTACTCGTTCACGCCCACGCACCATGGATTCGCGCAGGTTCTCTAAACGTTCCTCTAAACGGTGTTTACGACCTTCCAAAATACGAACGCGCACCTTCTGTTCGGTATCTCCAAAGAGTGCAACACGAAGCGGGAAGGCGTCGTCCTCCCAGGCATTGGGACCAGCTTGCCCAAGCAAATCACTGAGACGTTCTTTGCCGTCTGCGGTCAATCGATAGACGATGCGCGCACGTGGATTAGCGCCTCGAGGAAGCGCCCCCGCGCTATCGCTTTCTAAGAATCCAATGGAAGTCAGTTCAACAAGTGCGGGATAGAGCGAACCAAAGGAGAGTGTGCGTACCGCTCCGAGAAGAGCTACCGCCCGGCGTCGGAGTTCATAGCCGTGGGCTTCGCCGTTGCTGAGGGCACCAAGGATGGCAAGTTCAAGAACTTGCTTCTTCTTCGTGGCCACTGACGTCCCCCGCCTATATCCCGACGACTCTGTTATATCGAGTCGATATATCCAAACTCTATTCCGGGGAGCTTTCAGGCGCAAATTATGCCCAGGTATCCGAAGAGCAAGGGCCCCAAGGTCGAGCGCCCCGAGATCAAATGCCCCGAAATCGAATATGGAGGCAAACTCACCCCTTTCACTCTCCCCGCTCAGGAAAGTCATCAGGTTGGGTCTTACGCTTAGTACATGTCTCGCTCCCCCGCTCGGATCGCGCCTGCTCCCTTGCTGATCCCAGAGAGCGCGCGAGAGATCATCGACTACGCACTCGATCGGCGCGCGAAGCTTCGTGAACTCTTCCGCGGTTTTTCGAGTGAACTACTTGACGCTGACCCCTACTTGATCAAAGCCGCTAAACATCACGGTCGGGTTAGCGATCGGAAGTGCCCGGTCTGTCGAAAAGAGCACCTCTTTGAATTGCGCTACACCTTTGGGGATTTACTCGGCCAGTATTCAGGCCGGATAAAAAGCCACGAGGAGATAGAGGAGATGAGCCAGCAGGTCGGTGAGTTTCAGGTCTACATTGTGGAGGTCTGCAT
>JAPLBA010000091.1 GCA_026393015.1 Actinomycetota bacterium | reverse complement strand
GGGTGAGCGGGATAGTGCCAAAGTATCGGCGGGCAATCACGAAGGTGGGGGAAAAGATCTGTTCAATAATCCCCAGTCCAGCGCCGAGGCCACGCACTAACGCAGTCTTTCCAGCAGCTAACTCGCCGCGAAGAATCACTAAATCGCCTACGGAGAGACGAGCCGCAATCGCCGTACCGAGTTTTTCCATCTCGGTGACTGTGGTGATCTTCGCACTAATCTGCATGAGAGGAGCCTACTTGCTCGACCTGAGGCACTCGCTGGGGGCAAAAAGAATCGGGGGGCTCTTTCGAGCCCCCCGATCAACTTTCGTATCTACTACCCGTAGATTTTCAAAAGCGGTGTCTCCAGCATGTCATCCGTTGAGAAACCAGGAATGGTTTCGCGGAGGAATTGAGTGATGAAAGCATCTGGAAGCACGCCATTTTGCGCACCGTAATTCGCCATCCAGGCAACGGTCAACAGCTGCATAGATGAGAAGTTGCAGTGATTAGCTGAGGTAGGCGCAGGATACGTCGTATCTGGCAAACCAGCAGCGGTGAATTGGGTGTAATGCTCAGGGCCTGCGGTGATGAACGTTGCGTACATCTCCTTGGCTGAATTGGTAGCTAGGTATTTATCAGTGAGCCATTGAGTGTTTCCAGCAAAGACTGCTGGATCATTCAAAGAGTGCATTGTCACTGTGGGAATAACAACCTTGCCTGAAGTTGACTTCAAGGCCTTTAACTTGGCAACAGCGGCTGCATCAGCAGTCCATTTAGGTGCCAACTTAAGCACGCCTTGCATGCCGGCAATTGCCGCATCTCCAGAGAGTGCCATGTTGTAAGTTCCGGCAGCATCGCCCACACGTGCAACATAATCGTGGGTGGAGTTGTCGAGGATCTTGCCACCCATTTGCTGCTCGAGATCGTAATTCACCACGATTCCGAGGACTGCTGCGTTAGCAAGGTTCTCGAGAACACCAAGAGCTGGCGAAATAGCCAAGGCGAATTTGTCGTAATCCTGGTTGAGCGGATTACTTGGATCTCCTGGACCGGTGGTGCCATCGAAGTGCGCGCTTTGTGTAGGCAGACCTGAAATCAAGCCAACCATTAAGAGTGCGCTACGCGCCGGAATACCTGCAGCAATGAGGTTAGCGGCAAGCGGTGAAGCCTTTGCGGTCTCTGGCCAAGTTCCGACAGTAATGCCTGCCTGGAGTGCGCCAAGGGCCGTGAAGATCTTGCCAATGTCACCCATGGCTTGCGCATAACCGGCAAGGCCGGCTGCATAACCATGGCCCACAATGGTGGGATCAAAGAAGGTTTGCATTCCCCAAACGATGTCAGTCGCGTAATCCAATGAAGATCCAATGTCGTTGGAAACCGTGCAGAGCGGAGCCATGGCGGCAAACGTTCCTGGGTTTTGATCAACGAGCAACTGCGTGATGAAACCACCTTCAGAGGCACCCCACGCAATGATCTTCTTCGTGCTAGGGAACTTTGCCTTGAATGCAGCGACAACTTCCATCTGACTCTTCACTGCGAGTTCAGGTGACCAACCTTGCTTGGAATATCCCGAGCCGGCAATGCCGAATCCGGTACCCAAGAGCGCCTTTGCAACATCTGTGCTCGGTGCTGGTTCTGGAGTTGAAGTGACCTTGTAGCCACCGACGACTGGAATAGCAGCCGGTAGATCTACTGGGTAACGGTAGCCATGTGACCAGAGGTAAAGCGTGCCACCGAAGTTGGTAGGTGCGCTAAATGAGTAGGCGGCACCATCGCTTCCCACTCCGTTACAGGCAGTGATTCCAAGTGCAGTATCGCAAGTGGGATCAGCAGCGTTTGCTACTGATGGAATCGCAACCGTAGTTGCGAGTGCAAGTACCGACGAAGCAAGGATTGCCGCGCCGCGACGTGTGATTCGATTCGACATGTCAATCCTCCTTAGTTATTCGGAATTGCGTTGGCCGGCATCGCCGGGCGGACATAGGTAGAGGTGACGACTGCGCCACTTCCAGAATCGGTCGTGTAGATGGTGTATTTGCCGCCATCTGGAACCAAATTGCCAGCAGCGTCATAGGCACCGAACCAGTAACCGGTGTAACCAGCATGGCTCGTTGCCGAGTAACCGAATGGAACGAGACCAGCGGTAGCGAAGCTGCTGCCCTTAGCCTCGAGAGCCTTCACAAGACCGGCGCGGGTGAGATCCTTTCCTGCTGCACGAAGTGCAGTCACCAGAGTCATACCCATGTTCATACCAACGAGGATGTTGTTATCCCAGGTCTTATCTTTGCCCTTGTTGTACTTCTCGTTGATCTCCTTGAACTTGACGACGTATGGATCCTTGTCGTCAGAAGTCGAAGGAAGAAAAGAAGCACCCATAGCGCCATTGATCAGTGCTGCAGGAATGCCGAGCGCCTTCAACGTGGTGGCATCTCCACCAACAGATCCGAGGATCCATTGAGGTGCAAAGCCCAACTTGGCAGCGGTTGCAATTGCAATGCCGTTCGCTGACGAGACACCGAAGAGTACAACTACTTCAGCACCTGCAGCCTTGAACGCAGTAAGTTGTGCGCCGAGACCGGGTGAAGATTGTGAACCGGATGCGTATCCCTTAGAGGAAACGAATGTGGTACCCGCACTCTTAAAGCCTGTAAGACCATCGCGACCGTAGTCATCATCCTGGTAAAGGATGGCGATCTTCTTACCAGGGAATTTGGCTGCAAGAAGCTTGCCCACAATCTTGCCTTCCATTACGTATGAAGGAAGGTAAGTGAAAGTGGTGGGGTACTTCTTAGGATTATCAAACCCGCTGTAGCCCGTGCTCACAAAGAGATCAGGAATGCCGCGCTTGCCGGGGTTAATGCTCTTGAGCACGGCCAGGTGGGTGGCAGTTCCGAGAGAGCCCGCTAACCCGAATACCTTGTCTTGCAAGATAAGTTTGTTGGTCTTTGACACGGCTGTAGCTGGTGCATAGCGATCATCTTCAATTTTGAGAGTGACCTTGCGACCAAAGACGCCACCGTTTTCATTGATGTAGTCGAGATAGCCTTGAGCAGCTGGAGCAACTTTGTTGTAGCCAGGAGCCGCGATTCCACTCATTGGAACGGTAATTCCAAAGGTGACCGACGAATCCGTGACGCCAACTTCATTGCGCAACGTTGCTTGCGCCGGCAGAGTT
>JAPLBA010000107.1 GCA_026393015.1 Actinomycetota bacterium | reverse complement strand
ATGTTTGCCCACTCCGAAAGATTGGTGGCACCGATGATGTTGGCGCCTGCCATGCGTAGGCGACGGGCGATAGTGGAATCTTCTTTGACGGGGAAATCACGAAGTGCAAGAGATCCCGCGCTTGCGGGTAGCCCGATAGCTTCTACGTTGTCTTTGATGACAACCGGAATGCCTGCTAAAGGAAGTGCCGGATTGATTTTCTCTGAGTTTTCTAGTGCATCAAAAGAGAGCGCGAGAATCGAATTGAGTTGGTAACCGTTTCGATCGATCGCATCGATGCGGGCAAGTGCCTCGATGGTGAGCTCTTGGGCATCCTTCTTGCCTTGATGGACCAGTGCGATCTGGTCGATTGCGGAAGTGAAGTCACTCATATAGTGAGTCTATAAAGGAACTCAAGGCTCTGCGCGCCTAGATAGACTCATCAAATGGAAAAAACTCGAATCCAGCGGTTGCGGGAAGCCGCCATCCCCACGGACCCAGCGATTCGGACTCTCAGCACCTCAACGCTGATTAACACAATCGGCAATGGCCTTTTTCGTACGGTGGAAGTCATTTACTTCACGCTCATCATTGGGCTTTCTCCGGCCAAGGTCGCACTCGCTCTTTCGATTGCTGGCGGAATCTCACTGCTCTTTAGCGTGCCAACAGGGCATCTCGCGGATCGACTTGGTCCGCGAAATATTGGTGCAGCCGCGATGGTGATTGAGGGGCTACTCCTTTCATTGCTCTATTTCGTTGATACCTACATCCCGTTCCTGCTGATCAACATTGCCATGGGAATTTTCGGCACCATCGGGCAGACGATGAGGATGGCGACCATCTCCAAGATGGGTTCGCCCGAAGAGCGGGTGCGCATCCGCGCTTTTACTCGGTCAGTGACAAATCTTGGCATTGCTATCGGAACGGTGTTTGCGGGAATTGCGTTGGCTTTCAACACTAAGCAGGGCTACCAGATTATGTTGCTCCTGGATGCGCTCACCTATCTACTTGCTAGCTACTTCTTCATGAAGTTGCCATACATCGCCCCCACTGTTGAACGTGGCGAGCCGTTTGGCTTCCAAGCTCTCCGGAATCGCAAATACCTTGGTGCCACAGTGCTCAACGGCATCATGTCCCTGCACTTTGTCTTGCAGAGCGTGGCTATTCCGCTCTGGGTGGTGAAAGAAACATCTGCACCACGCTGGTGGGTGTCGGTGATCATGTTGGTGAACACCATCGCGGTCATCATCTTCCAGGTGCGGGTCAGCCGTGGATCTGGAGATTTGAAGCGTGGATCTCTCCTCTTCCGTCGCGCAGGATTCGCGGTGGCACTCTCTTGTTTGTTATACGCACTCTCTGCTGGGCGTTCGGTTGTGATGGCCTGTGTGCTACTGGTCGTTGCGATGTGCGTACACGTTTATGGCGAACTCGTTGGGTCTGTGGGTTCGTGGAGTATCGGCTTTGGTATGGCCGATGAGAAACACCAGGGGCAATATCAAGGCGTCTTCTCACTCAGTTGGGGACTTGGTGGAACTTTTGGTCCTGCATTCGTTACTGCCATGGCTATTGGCATTGGGCAAATGGGTTGGCTCTATATGGGTGTGATGTTTGCGATAACCGGAATGGTGATGCATCGACTTGTCGTGGGACGCGCTACTTCTTAAGAGCCCAACCTTTAACGAGTGAATGCAGAAAGCCCCCCGCCGAAGCGAGGGGCTTTCATTCGAAGTGCTGGTTTAGATGTCGTAGTAGAGCTCGAACTCGGCTGGATGTGGACGCAAGCGCACGTAATCAACTTCAGCGCTGCGCTTGTAATCGATCCACGTCTCGATGAGATCCTGTGTGAAGACGCCACCCTCGGTGAGGAATGCGTGATCACGCTCGAGGTTATCGAGAACCTCAGGAAGTGAACCAGGAACTTGTGGCACGAGCGCGGCCTCTTCTGGTGGCAACTCGTAGAGATCCTTATCCACTGGTTGTGGTGGCTCGATCTTCTTCTTCACTCCGTCAAGGCCTGCCATAAGCATGGCAGCGAAGGCGAGGTATGGGTTGCTTGATGGATCTGGGCAACGGAACTCGATGCGCTTTGCCTTGGGGTTGCTTCCGGTGATCGGAATGCGGATGCATGCAGAGCGGTTACGTGCGGAGTAGACGAGGTTCACTGGTGCTTCATAGCCCGGAACTAAGCGGTGGTATGAGTTGACGGTGGGGTTGGTGAAGGCGAGCAGCGACGGAGCGTGCTTCAAAATACCGCCGATGTACCAACGAGCCATGTCGGAGAGCCCGCCGTAGCCCTTCTCGTCGTAGAAGAGTGGCTTGCCGTTTGTCCAAAGTGATTGGTGAACGTGCATACCAGAACCGTTATCACCGAAGAGTGGCTTTGGCATGAAGGTCGCGGTCTTGCCGGCCTGCCAAGCAACGTTCTTGATGATGTACTTGAAGAGCATGATTTCATCAGCGGCGCGCGTCAATGAGTTGAAGCGGTAGTTGATTTCCATCTGACCGGCGGTGCCGACCTCATGGTGTGAACGCTCTACATCTAGTCCAACTTCGCCGAGCCTCATGACCATGGAGTCGCGAAGGTCTGCCATTTGGTCGGTGGGGGAGACGGGGAAGTAGCCACCCTTGTAACGAGTCTTGTAACCAAGGTTGCCACCCTCTTCCTTGCGACCGGTGTTCCAAGCACCTTCAATGGAATCGATTTCGTAGAACGAACCGTTCTGCTTTGTTGCAAAGCGAATGTCATCAAAGACGTAGAACTCTGCTTCAGGGGCAAAGAATGCGGTGTCAGCGATGCCGGTGCCGGCGAGGTAAGCCTCAGCCTTGGCAGCGACGTTGCGTGGATCGCGTGAGTAAGGCTCATCGGTAAGTGGGTTGTGCACTGAGAAGTTAAGAACGAGAGTCTTCTCTTTGCGGAAGGGATCGATGAAGGCGGTCTCTGGAGCAGGAAGTAACTTCATATCTGATTCATGAATTGATTGGAAGCCGCGGATGGAAGATCCGTCGAACATCAAACCGTCAGTAAATACTGCTTCATCAAATGATGCTGCTGGCACGTTAAAGTGCTGTTGCACACCTGGAAGATCGGTGAAGCGCACATCTACCAGTGCGACACCATTATCTTTGATGTACTTGAGAACATCAGTCGAGTTCTTTAGATCGCCGTGTTTTAACATATTTGCTCCTTTTCACTAATCCTTCGGGGCTCTCTTGGCCCTTTCCGATGTGATGAACTTACGGCTCTTTCGTTATCCCACCGTGACCCACGTGTTTCGCCCGTGTTAACGTTCGACCGGCATTTGAGCACGCTCCGGGTAGGCTGTCCGTATGTTTGATGAGCGTCGACGCATTATTGGAGGGTGGCTTGGTGGCCCCCGTTCGGTCAGCCCGTTGGTTCTGGGCTTCCCCGGTGAGCGCTTGGGTTTCCCTGAAAAGGGTCCTGGCTCGGTAGCTCCCATGGGTCTGCGGTTAGCCGCGCTGATCGTCGATTGGCTGAGTTGCCTTCTGATCGGTGCCTTCGTTACCCGTGTCTGGGGTGGGCTTACGCCGTTAGTAATCTTCTACGCCGAAATTCTGGTGCTCACCATGCTCCAAGGGGCAAGCGCCGGCCAACGGCTCTTCAGAATCGAAGTGCGCCCCGTAGATGGTGGGCGGCTCTCACCTATTGCAGTGGTAATTCGCTCACTGCTGCTCTTCATAGCGATACCTGCAGTGATCTATGACCGCGATGGACGTGGGCTCCACGATCGCGCTGCTCGAACAATCGTTTTGCGCAAAACCAAAACTCTTTAGCGCTGCCGGACTTAAGCGCACCGCAAGCTCAGCGCTGCTTTGGAACTTTCGCACCCTTTGGCAGCGGACCCTTAGGAAGCGGAATGTTCATGCCACCCACAGACTTGAGGCGCGTACGTACTTCGCGCATTTGTGCCGGGGTGAGAACGCGGGGTAACTTCTGCAGATGTCGTTGTAATTTCCGGATGGAAACTCGACCTTCACCATCGCCTACATAAACCTCAGTGATGGGGGTGCCGGGGCAGAAGCGCTCCATCTTGCGACGGTGGTCGAGTAAGAGTGAACGTACGTCGTTGCCACCTTCCCCCACAAGAACGATTCCAGGACGACCAATGGAGCGGTGAACCATCGACTGCGCTTTATTCACTTCGACTGCAGGTTCGGTGGTCCAACCCTTACGGATGGACATTAATACGGATGCTCCAGCTCCAGTGGTTCCTTCGAGGCTGTCATACGCGCTCTTCTCGGCGCGACGTGAAAAGAGAAAGACGGCCGCAAGTACAGCTACTGGGAGAGAGACAACGGTTGCATAGATCGGGCTTCCGAAAACAAAACCGAGTGCAATACAGATTGCCCACGTAAAACCGAAGGTGCCACCTATCCAAATGCCGATCTTGCTATCGCGTTCGCGAGTGAGAACGTAGGCATCGCGGATTTGTGCAAAGCGTTTCGGCTTATTCGCCTTGCGCGCAGCCTTTGCCGCCTTTTGCCCCGCCTTAATTTCGGCTTTGGTCTTGGCGGGTGCCTTCTTTGCAGACGCTGATTTGTTCGTGGCCATGGTGGTAGAGGTTACCCCTTTTAGTGGGTGTTCTGGGAGCTTGCGGCGCGCTGGGCAAGGGCTTGGGAGTAGAGGCGGCCGGCCCGGTATGAGGAGCGCACGAGGGGTCCACTCATCACGCCGAGGAAGCCGATTTCGTCAGCCTCGGTTTTTAGTTCTACGAACTCTTCTGGCTTTACCCAACGCTCAACAGGGTGATGGCGAGGAGAGGGGCGCAAATATTGAGTAATCGTGATGAGGTCGCAGCCCGCGGAGCGCAGATCGCGCAGCGCCTGCGATACCTCTTCGCGGCTCTCACCCATGCCAAGAATGAGATTCGATTTCGTAATCAAACCAAAGTCTCGCGCCATCGTGATTACTTGCAAACTACGTTCATAAGTAAATGCTGGGCGAATGCGCTTAAAGATTCTTGGCACGGTTTCTACGTTATGTGCAAAAACTTCTGGACGTGATTCAAAAACGGGATTAAGCAAATGTTCGTGGCCGCTGAAGTCAGGTGCCAGCAACTCCACACCAGTACCTGGATTGAGTGCATGTACTTGGCGCACTGTCTCTGCATAGAGCCACGAACCCTCATCTTCGAGGTCGTCCCGAGCCACGCCTGTGATGGTGGCGTACTTGAGACCCATGGTGGCTACTGATTCGCCTACGCGACGTGGCTCATCACGATCGAATGCGTCAGGTTTTCCCGTATCTATATTGCAGAAGTCGCAGCGTCTCGTGCATTGCGATCCACCGATGAGGAAAGTTGCTTCTTTATCTTCCCAGCATTCAAAGATGTTGGGGCAGGCCGCGGCTTGGCAAACGGTATGTAAGCCTTCACTCTTCACCAAAGATTGCAGCGCGGTGTATTCGGGCCCCATGGTGGCGCGAGTTCTAATCCATTCCGGTTTACGTTCGATCGGAGTTTCAGAGTTACGCGCTTCGATGCGAAGTAACCTTCTACCTTCAGGTGCCATTGTCATATCAGGCAATCCTCATTACTCGTGGCAGAAATTCAGTAAGGCGCTTCTCGATAAAAGGGAGCAATTCTTCGATAGTGACATCTCGGTTGAGTTCGCGCGAAAGTGAGGTGACTCCCGCATCCGTGATGCCACAAGGGATGATGCGATCAAACCATGAAAGATCAGGGTTACAGTTAATGGCAAAGCCGTGAGTGGTTACTCCACCTGCGATTCGTACTCCAATCGCGGCGATCTTTCGCTCTTGTTGCTTCGCATTTGCCGGGAGCCAGACTCCGGAACGACCAGGAATTTGAATCGTGTCTACCCCTAGATCGGCGAGCGCGGCCATCATCATCTCTTCAAGCAAACGCACGTAACCAACTACATCGAATTTTTCGGCGAGGGCAATAATGGGATAGCACACTAATTGACCGGGGCCATGCCAAGTGATTTTTCCACCGCGATCGACATCAACTACTGGGGTGCCATCGGTGGGGCGTTCTGCGTTATCAGTGCGTCGACCTGCAGTGAAAGTGGGCGGATGTTCGACGAAGAAAATCGTTCCAGGTGACGTGCCTGCAATCACGCGATCAGCTTCGCTCTTTTGGATTTCAAGCGCCTCTTCGTAGGCCATCAGGCCCAAACCCTTGAATGGGGCAGAGAGCCCGGGATGGAGGAGCGAGATAGTGGTAAGCAACACGCCAATAGCCTAGTCCGATCTGAACGTGTGAGCGTGCGTGAGAGTAGCTCACCAGGTATCCTGAAGCCCTGCTTGACCGTCGCCAACGAGGCCGCTTCTCTCCGATAAGGAATCCTGATGTCTTCCACTCTTTCCACTGCCCCTGCCCCTACGCGCCGTCGCCGCTGGTTGGTGCCCGTCTTGATCGTGGTTGCCTGGCTCCTGGTGAGCGGGGCGACAGGTCCTTTCGCTGGCAAGCTCAGCGAAGTTATCAAGAATGACAACGCGGCGTTCTTGCCTGCTAAGGCGGAAGCAACTTTGGCCATTAATGCGCAAAAGAAGTTGGTCGGCGAAAATCAACCATTCGTGGGAACGCTCATTTTTGAATATGCCGATGGTGTGACGCCAGCCGCGCAAGCCAAAGTCGATGCATTGATCGCCAAGATTCCATCACTTGCCGTCGAAGAGGGTAAGACCGTAGGTGATTTCTTGCTCCCAGTACCGGTCGGCAGCCAGGTATCTAAAGATGGAAAAGCAATCTCCACGCTCTTCTTCTTTGATTCGCAAAAGTCGAGTAAGCCATTTGCCAGCGGCAAGAGTCCGATTGCAATCAGTGTGCAAGCGATTCGAAGTGAAATGAAAGCTGAAGGTCTTGATGGTCACGTAGGAGGTCTGGCTGGACTCTTCGGTGACTTGATTGGGGTCTTCTCAAGTATCAACGGATCGTTGTTGTATTCGACCGTCGGTGTGGTCTTCATCATTCTTATTTTTGTTTATCGCTCGCCTCTACTCCCCATCATTGTGTTGCTGGCGGTTGGTATTGGCGACGCACTTGCCCAAGCGGTGGTCTACTTCATGGCAAAGGCCGGTGTTATTGATCTCAATGGTCAAGCACAAGGAATCTTGCTCATCTTGGTTTTTGGTGTCGGTACTGATTACTCACTTCTCTTGGTCTCCAGATTTAGGGAGGAGTTGCGCAATTACGAAAGTAAGTACGACGCGATGCGTGTCACCTTGAAGGGTGTCATTGAGCCCATCACTGCTTCGGCAGCAACTGTCGCGGCCGGCCTGCTCTGTCTTTCGTTCTCGGTACTCACTTCGAATAAGTCGACTGGCCCGGTCTGTGCCGCTGGCGTAGCTTCTGTTTATGTTGCAGTCCTTACCTTGCTTCCCGCACTGCTCTTGCTTATTGGTCGTCGCGGCTTCTGGCCACGTAAACCTGCTTTTGGTAGCGATCATCCAGAAGAGAAAGGCGTCTGGGGGAAGGTTGCTCGCACCGTTGGTCGGCGCCCCCGTCGCTCGTGGATTCTTGGCACTGCCTTTGTGCTCATCCTCTGCGCATTTCTTCCCACTCTTAAGGCCGGCGGTCTCGATAAGTCATTCACTAAGCGAACGGATTCGGTTATTGCGGATGAAGCTACTGCCCGCCACTTCCCGGCTGGCCGTGGGAACCCATTGAATATTCTCGGTCCTGCTGACAAGTTGGAAGAAATTAAGCAGATCGCTCTCAGCATTCCTGGAATTGCCGGTGCGGCTTTCTATACCGGGATTCCAGAAGGCACGCCAGGTGCTGATATGGCGCCACCTAAAGTTGTTGATGGAATCGGAGAAGTTGATGCGGTCCTGAAGTATGAGGCGAATTCCCCAGAGGCTTTCAAGGTGCTGAAGAGTCTTCGTGCGTCTTTACACTCACAACTGGGGCCAAACGTCTACGTGGGTGGCTTCACTGCTATTAATTACGACTCACAAATAGCCTCTACTCGTGATCGCAACGTCATTATTCCCATTGTGATCTTAGTAATCCTGCTCATCTTGATGCTGCTGCTTCGCTCGATTATTGCACCAATTTTGTTAATGCTTACGGTGGTAGCATCGTTCGTAGCAACTCTTGGTGCTTGTGCGATTGTCTTCAATCATATCTTCCACTTCCCAGGTTCAGACGCCTCATTCCCACTCTTCGCATTTACCTTCCTGGTAGCACTCGGCGTGGATTACAACATCTTCTTGATGACGCGCGTTCGCGAAGAAACGTTGGGGATTGGCACACGGCCAGGAACTTTGAAGGCTCTCATGGTCACTGGCGGGGTAATTACTTCTGCCGGTGTTGTCCTTGCAGCTACTTTCGCCGTCCTTGGTGTGCTCCCTCTCATTGTGCTCGCTGAGCTTGGCTTCGCGGTCGGGTTCGGTGTCTTGCTCGACACCATCTTGGTACGTTCCATCATTGTCCCTGCCCTTGTTCACGACATTGGCCCAGCCGTGTGGTGGCCATCGAAATTGCGCCACGACCCCGCAGCGATCAAGGGATAGTTGTGGGCAGTGACGACGTTGATGTCGTCGTAGTAGGGGCCGGACTAGCAGGGTTGTCTGCCGCGTTCTATTTAGAACGTGCTGGAAAACGCGTGCGAGTTCTTGAGGCAAGCGATTCGGTTGGCGGACGAGTGCGCACGGATCGTGTGGATGGTTTCTTGCTCGATCGCGGATTTCAAGTACTCAATCCGTGGTACCCCGATTTTCGAAAGCTTTCGTTAGATCTTGAACTTGCTCCTTTAGGCGCCGCAGTTTCAGTCGCGATGCAAAATTCCCGATCATTGGTGGGTGATCCGCGAAGGGCACCCTTAAGTGCGTTCTCATCTCTTTCGACAGTAACGGGAACTCTTGCAGAGAAGGCAAGGTTGGGACTCTATGTGCTCCACCTTCTCACATCAGCGTTAGCCGATATCACCGAACAAGACGATTCTGATTTCGCTGGTGCGCTCTCCGATGCCGGCGCCGGAGGCCGACTCTACGATCGCACCCTCAAGCCGTTTCTTGAAGGTGTCTTTCTTGATGATCCAGCGCATGTGTCTCGGCGCTACGGTGAATTGGTATTGCGATCATTCGTGAAGGGGACTCCTTCCGTACCCGTTCAAGGAATGGGTGAATTTCCGCGCATATTAGCAACGCGGATCAAAGACGTGCGATTGGGTATCGCAGTTGAAAGTGTTGCACCTGGGAAAGTGTTGGCTGCGAACGGAAGCGTGCAGGCAGTTGACATCGTGATTGCTACCGGAGCGCGTGCGGCACATGCGTTGATTCCCGAAGTACCGATGCCCACCATGAAGAATTGCACCACTTGGTATCACGTTGTGGATCACGCCCCTACTTCTCACAAGGCGCTTGTCGTTGATGGCCTCCATCGTGGTCCGCTGATCAACTCGGTGGTAATGAGCAACGTCTCGCGCTCATACGCCCCGCGAGGTAAGAGCCTGATCTCTTCTACATCGCTTGTATCGACGACTGAAGGTGAAGTATGCACACACTTAAGGATGCTCTGGGGGCGCGAAGTTTCGGATTGGCAATTGCTTCATGTTTCTGATGTCCCAGATGCCCTTCCTGCTCAAGTTCCAGGGCTAGCAGTTCGTCGAGAGATCAACTTCGGCAGGGGAATCTGGGTGGTGGGCGATCATCGTGATACGCCCTCGCAGCAAGGGGCCTTAGCAAGCGGCCGCCGGTGTGCCGAAGCAATTATTTCAAGGAGAAATTAATCAACAAGCTCTTCTAGGGCCGGCCCAATATGTGGATTCTCAAAAGTGAATCCAGCTTGCAACAGGGCAGTAGGTGCAACTCGTTTCGATCCGAGCACTTCGGTGGAGAATCCGCCCAAGGCAACTTTGATGGCAAATGCTGGAGCGGGAAAGAGCGCTGGACGATGAAGTGCGCGCGCAAGTGCCGCAGTAACTTCTGAATTTGTCGCTGGGAATGGAGAAGTCAGGTTCACAGGACCGGCTAATTCGTTGTTCAACAGAAAATCGATGGCTCGAATCTCATCATTGAGAGAAATCCATGACCACCACTGATTACCGTCGCCTAACTTTCCGCCAAGTCCGGCTTTGAAGAGGGGCACCATGCGCCCAAGTGCTCCGCCCTTGGCGGCGAAGACCAACCCTGTCCGCATCAACGTGGTGACCGCACTTGCTTGGCCTGCGCTCTCTTCCCACTGGCGACAGACATCAGCGAGAAAATCGTCGCCTGCGCGATCTTCTTCAGTGACTTCGCGATTGCCTGTTTCGCCGTACCAACCGATAGCCGAGGCTGAAAGGAAGCGCGGAATCTCAAGTTCGTTTATTGCCGAGACGATGGTGGTAGTACTTTCGGTACGAGACTTGAGTATCTCGTTCTTGTATGCTGCGCTCCAGCGCTTATCTCCGACGCCGGCGCCTGCTAAATGGATTACTGCATCTGTTCCGGAGAGCGAGGAGAGCGACTCTGCTGGAAGCGGAGATCCGTCTGGAATCCAGCGGATTTCATCCTCTGCAATAGGGGAGCGCCGCACTAACCGGATGACTTGATGGCCTTGCTTGGTGAGACGCTTCACGAGTGCGCTTCCGATCAATCCCGAAGAGCCCGTTACTGCGATCTTCATTACTAGAGACCTAGATCTGATTCAAAACGACCGTCTTCGAGGCGAGTCTTTAACGTCACTAGGAAGCGGGCAGCTTCTGCGCCATCGACGATGCGGTGATCGTAGGAGAGCGCCAAATAGATCATCGAGCGAATCGCTATGGTCTCGCCACCATCTTCATCCTTAACGACCACGGGACGCTTCACGACTGCACCGGTTCCAAGTATCGCTACCTGTGGTTGGTTAATAATCGGAGTATCAAAGAGCGCCCCGCGACTTCCGGTGTTGGTCAGAGTAAAGGTGCCACCACCGAGTTCGTCAGGACTGACTTTGTTATCTCGAGTGCGGTCTGCAAGATCTGCAACACTTCGAGCAATACCCCCGATGTTGAGTTGTCCTGCATCGCGAATAACTGGGACGAGCAAACCACGAGGAGTATCTACAGCAATCCCGAGATTTTCTGTGGCGTGATAAACGATGTTGTCACCATCTACCGAAGAGTTGATGACCGGATGAGCTCGCAGGGCCTCGCACACTGCGACTGCGAAGAAGGGCATGAAGGAGAGTTTGACGCCCTCACGCTTTTCGAAAGCGGCTTTTGATTTATCGCGAAGGCGCGCAATTTTGGTGACATCAACTTCGATGACTGTGGTGAGTTGCGCGCTGGTTTGCAAGGACTCCACCATTCGCGAAGCGATTACTTTGCGAAGTCGGGTCATTGGAACGATAGTGCCTCGCAACTCTCCATCGACAACCGCCGCCACTGGTGCCGACTGTGTGGCAGAGGAAGTCGTTGGCGCTTGTGTGGCCGCAGCAACGCGCCGACGTTCGGCTTCTTCCAAAATGTCTTGCTTACGAATACGTCCTCCGACTCCGCTGCCGGTGAGTGAACCAAGGTCGACGCCGTTTTCTTGCGCGAGTTTGCGCACAAGTGGAGTGACATATGAGTCATCACTTGCGGAGGCAGTAGCAGGTGATGATGGAACAACAGATGCAACGACAGGTGGTGCAACAGGTGCTGCAACAGGTGCAACAGGTGGTGCAACAGGTGTAGGGCCGGGCACCGCGCCGGCAATACCAATAGTTGCCAGCGTTGCGCCTACCGGGACTGTCTGATCGACTTGAACCACGATTGAAAGCAAAGTGCCCGCTACTGGTGAAGGGATTTCGGTATCAACTTTGTCTGTAGAAACTTCAAGTAGTGCTTCATCGATAGCGACGGTGTCTCCCACGTTCTTGAGCCAACGAGTCACGGTTCCTTCGGTAACACTTTCGCCGAGCGCTGGCATGGTGATCGGAGTCTCTGGGCCCGCAGTATGTGGGGGAACTACAGCTGGGCGGATCGCAACGGGTGCTGGCGCTGTCACGGGCGCTGTCACGGGCGCTGCCACGGGTGCTGGCGCTGCCACGGGTGCTGGCGCTGCCACGGGTGCTGGCGCTGCCACGGGTGCTGGCGCTGCCACGGGGGCTGCAGCGCTGCCGTCTTCAATGATTGCCAGTTCAACGCCGACACCGACGGTTTGATCGATTGCCACCACAATCTTCTTCAAGACGCCGGCAACCGGTGAAGGAATTTCGGTATCGACTTTGTCAGTAGAAACTTCAAGTAATGGTTCGTCGACCGCGATCGCGTCTCCTTCATTCTTGAGCCAACGCGTCACGGTTCCCTCGGTCACGCTCTCGCCAAGTGCTGGCATCACGACTGAATAAGACATGTATTTCTCCTTATTGCTTAACCGTGGGCGTGAAGTGGTTTACCAGCGAGCGCCATGTGGGCTTCACCGACCGCTTCGGAGAGAGTGGGGTGGGCATGGATAAGAGAGGCCACGTCGATTGCCTCTGCTTCCCAATTGAAAATGAGCTGAGCCTCGGCAAGGAGTTCTCCTACGCGAGAGCCCACCATATGTACGCCGAGGACAGGGCCATTCTTTTGACCGACGAGTTTGATGGAACCGGCGGTGCGGAGAATTTGTGCCTTGCCATTTCCCGCAAGGTCGTAATTAAGTTCCACGACATCGTGTCCTGCGGCTTTTGCTTGTGCAGTGGTGAGTCCCACCGAAGCAACTTCAGGCTCTGAATAAGTGACCCGTGGAACGCCCGCATAATTGATAGGACGTGGGTTGAGTCCGGCAATTTCTTCGGCTACCAGAATGCCTTCGCCGAAACCGACGTGGGCAAGTTGCAAGGTAGGAATGAGATCTCCGACGGCGAAGACGCCGGCCACGTTGGTGCGGCACTTCTCGTCGGCTAGTACATAGCCACGATCCATTGCGATGCCTACTTCTTCGTAACCAAGGTTTTGCGAGACTGGCCCGCGACCTACTGCGACGAAGAGTAGGTCGGCCGTGATTTCCTTGCCGTTTTCCAAAGTAACTGTGACGTTGTCGGCGCTGACCTTGTGGCTGGCGTACTTCACGCCGATTTCAAAGTTGATCCCACGCTTACGGAAAGCGCGTTCTAGCAACTTGCTACTTGATTCATCTTCAGCGGGTACGAGATGGGGGAGTCCCTCCACGATAGTGACATCGGAGCCAAAGGATTTCCATACGCTGGCGAATTCGCAACCGATGACGCCTCCGCCGAGAATGATGACGCTGTTTGGTACCGATTCCATCCTAACCGCGTGATCACTTGTGACAACTCGCTTGCCATCGATCTCAAGGCCGGGCAAAGACTTGGGCACTGAACCTGTAGCTAGTACCACGTTCTTGCCGGTGTACTGCACGCCATTTACTTCGACAGTATCTTTCGCAACGAGTTTGCCGGCGCCTTCGACGTAGGTGATGTTGCGGCTCTTGACGAGACCTTGCAAACCTTTGTGGAGTTTGGTGATGACGGCCTGCTGATGGCGTTTGTCGGCCCGTCGTTCGTCGTCCTCGATGTAAAGACGAAGCT
>JAPLBA010000053.1 GCA_026393015.1 Actinomycetota bacterium | reverse complement strand
TTCGCCGATTAATCGAAGCCGGACTCAGAGGCGAGAAAGTCGTCCAAATCGGGATTAGTGATTTCGCAAATTCTAAGGAGTACGCCGCCCGAGTGAAGGATTTCGGGATCACCGTGATTCGACGTGACGAGATGCGTGGGCGGTCGATGAGTGATGTGATGGCAGAGGCCTTTGCGGTAGCCGGAAGCGGTACCAAAGCAATTTACGTTGATATCGATGTCGATGTCTGCGATCGCAGTGTGGCGCCAGCTTGTCCGGCGGCCACCCCTGGTGGGTTAAGCGCAGATGAATTACGACAAATTGCATTTGAGTGCGGAAGGAACGCGAAAGTGCGTGCCGTCGATATCACTGAGATTGATTCAACCCTTGACGCGCCAGATCAACGAACAATTCGTCTCGCAGCGCTACTTGTATTAGAACTTGCCACCGGGTTATCTCTGCGAAAGTAGAAATTACTCAGGGAAGTGGCAGGCAACTGAGCTGGCGCCAATTTGCAGAAGTTCTGGCTCGTCACTCCGGCAACGATCTTGGGCTTTCCAGCAGCGAGTATTAAATACACAACCAGTAGGTGGATTCATCGGGCTTGGTAGATCTCCATGGAGCAGAATGCGTTCACGGGTGCGCTCCGTGTGGGGATCTGGAACAGGCACAGCCGAAAGCAGGGCCTTGGTATAAGGATGATGCGGCGCAGCATAAAGATCTGTCGTGGGTGCGATCTCCATGATTTTTCCGAGATACATCACCGCGACACGATCTGAAATGTGTTGCACAACTGAAAGATCGTGAGCGATGAAGAGGAAGCTCATACCAAATTCAGTTTGCAGATCATCAAGCAAGTTAATGATCTGTGCCTGAATCGACACGTCGAGTGCACTCACGGGCTCATCGGCCACAATGAACTTTGGTTTTAAAGCAATTGAACGAGCAATGCCAATGCGCTGGCGTTGTCCTCCGGAGAACTCATGGGGAAAGCGGTTGTAGTGCTCTGGATTAAGACCCACGCGCTCCATCAGGGTCTGCACGGCGCGCCTTACGCCACCTTCGGGGGTGATGTTTTGAATCTCAAACGGTGCCGCGATAATACGACCAATCGTATGGCGTGGATTAAGAGAAGCGAATGGATCCTGGAAGATGATCTGCATTTTTGAGCGGTACGAACGCATTGCAGAGGGTGCCATATCAGTGATGTCTTCGCCTTCGAAGTAGATTTTTCCACCCGTAGGTTCGTAAAGCTTGATGATGGTCCGGCCGGCGGTGGTCTTGCCGCAACCTGATTCGCCCACCATACCGAGCGTCTCGCCAGGAGCAATCTCAAATGAGATGCCGTCGACGGCCTTCACATTTCCGGCTTTGCGGCGAGCCAGAGCATTCTTCTTGATCGGGAAATGCTTTGTGAGATTCTCGACTTTAACAATCGGGGTCATGCGGTCCCACCCTTTGCTGCGAACTTTGCGCCCGCCGTACGTCGATCAGCTAAAGCGAGGTGACAACGTGCGGAGTGGCCCGGTTCATCCTCAATGAGCTGGGGTGCATCGGTGGCGCAACTAGCGCCGACTACTTGTGAGGCAAACGAACAACGCGATGCAAAGGAGCAACCTTCTGGCAACGAGATAAGTGACGGTGGCTGTCCTGGTATCGCAGAGAGGCGACCAGTTCCCTTGCCATAAACACTCGGAATCGATGAGAGCAGGCCCATGGTGTACGGCGCGAGGGGACGGTAATAGATATCGTCGACGGTTCCGCGCTCAACAACCTTGCCGGCGTACATCACGTTCACTCGATCAGCGACTTCAGCAACAACGCCGAGGTCATGTGTAATCAAAAGAATGCCCATATTAAATTCTTTTTGCAACTCTTTAAGAAGTGTAAGGATCTGTGCCTGTACGGTGACGTCGAGCGCTGTAGTAGGTTCGTCAGCAATAAGAATGCGTGGATTGTTGATGATGGCCATCGCAATCATTACGCGCTGACGCATACCGCCAGAGAATTGGTGCGGATACTCCTTGACCCGCTTCTGTGGCTCTGGAATTCCCACAAGATCAAGCATCTCCACACAGCGCTTCAAAGCATCTTTCTTCGAAGCCTTCGTGACAACGCGATATGCCTCTGATAGTTGATTGCCGATCGAGTAATACGGATGAAGCGATGACATCGGGTCCTGGAAGATCATGGCTACCGCACTGCCGCGCAGCTTTCGCAACTCCTCGTCACCGCAAGAGACCACATCGACCGCGCCACGCTCACTGTGCACCAAGATCTCTCCAGTGAGGCGAGTCCGCTTCTTATTGTGCAAGCCAAGTACTGAAAGACTAGTGACCGTTTTTCCGGAACCGGATTCGCCCACAACGGCGACCGTCTCGCCGGCATCGAGTGTCAAACTGATTCCATCGACAGCCTTTACATCGCCATCTTCTGTCGGGAAAGTGACGTGCAAGTCATTGATATCTAGGAGGCGGGTCATCCGACACGCACCCGAGGATCAAGCACCGCATATAAAAGATCAACGATCAAGTTCATGATGACCACAATTGCCGCCGCAAGCAGGGTGGTCGCAAGCACTACTGGAAGGTCAAAGTCATTTACTGCTTTAAGCGACATGCGACCAAGACCTGGAAGATCGAAAATTGTTTCGGTGAGGATAGCGCCTCCCAGCAAGCCGGCGAAGTCCAATCCAGCCAAGGTGGTAAGCGGTGCTAGAGCCGCCCGCAGGGTGTGCTTTCGCAAAACTACCTTAGGCTTAAGGCCCTTCGCCAAGGCAGTGCGAATGTAATCTTCTCCGCTAATTTCTATCACTGCTGAGCGGGTGTACCGCGTATAGATAGCCGAAAATGCGAACGCTAATGTGATCCATGGAAGTAGGAAATAGATAAAGAACTTAGATGGATGATCAAAGATAGAGACGTAGCCGTCAAAGTTAAGCGGGATGATGTTGTTTTTTAAGGTTAAATAAATGAGAAGAAGCAAGCCAGTCACGAACGTGGGAAGACTGGTGCCGATAAGCACAAAGACTGTGGAGCCGGTATCAATGGGTGAATCCTTGAAGCGGGCAGCGAGAATACCTAGCCCGATACCAACAATTAACCAAAGAATAAGCGCGCCGATGGCGAGTGAGAGCGTGACCGGAAGGGCCTGCTTGATCAAATCAGTGACACAGGCATTTTGACGGAAAGAGTAACCAAGGCTGGGTGCTGGACAGGAAAACGCTGCCGAACCCACGCCGTAATCACGCCCGACAAAGATTCCGGAGAGAAAGAGCCAGTACTGCTCCCAGACGGGCTTATCGAAGCCGAGTCGTACGCGATTGGCTGCAATCAAATTAGGGCGGCAATTCTTACCGCAGGTGAGCGCAGCAGGATCAAAAGGAAGAAATTGAAAGATTGCATAAACGGCCATGCTGACGAGGAGCAAGATGACGGCCGCGTATAGCAAACGGCGCAACACGTAATTAATCATCATGACCTCGCATTAATTTGAATCTAAATATGAACCCGACGTGGTGATTCCTCGGGGCGCGTGTGCGCCCCGAGGAATCACTTCTCACGAATTACTTGATGTAGAGCTTGCCCCAAGCGAGGGTGCCCTGTGGCTGCCAGAAGAAGGCGCCACCGACTCCCTTGCCCCAGATGTATTGGCTCTTGCCGTAGTTAGTAGGCAGGATCCACATACGCTCCATGGCCTTTACGTCAAGTGCCTTCCACATGTCGGATTGCTTTGCCCGATCCGTAGTCTTCATAGCTACATCAACTGCAGCCTTGAAGTCCTTGTAAGCAGGATCGTCACCGTTCTGGCAGAGATTGAATCCACCTTCGAGGGTGAAGAGCTCAGGAATAACTGTCGAGGCATTTGCCCAGTCAGCACCCCAGCCGGAGTTGGAGAGATCGTTCTGCTTAGCAGGGTTTAGCACCGTTGAGTAGTAACCACTCTTGATGATGTTGTAGGTGACCTTCAAACCAACGCGTGCCCAAGCGGCCGTGTTGATTGGAATAGTGTCCTGAAGAGTTACGGACTGCGAAATGTCGATGACAATTCCGTCGACAGTTGCTTTCTTGTAATCAGCAGGACATGACGTCTTTGCCTTGTCCATCAAAGCTTGCGCCTTGACGACGTTACCCTTGGGATCGAAGTCAGCGCTTCCTGGACCAACGACCTTAGTAGGTGTGTAGTCAAGACCGAGGAGTGGGCTGATCGAACCGGTTGAGTAAGACCCACCAAAGAATGTTCCACCTGCATAGTCAAGGATTGCCTTGGCATTACGCGCGTAGTACATAGCTTGGCGGATTTCAAGGCAAGGCATCTTCTTGATGTTGAATGCCAAGTAGCGAGAGTAAGGATCGTTGGTGTTGATGCGACGATCCTTGAACTTGTCATCTGAGAAGAACGCATCCTTGTTAGCAGGAAGCGGACCATCGAAGTTAACAGCATTGAACATGGTGTCATTCAAGAAGACCTGATCCATCACTTGCTCATCAAGACCGAATTTCATAACAACTACGTCTGGATAAGGGGTGCGAATCGAGTCAGATGCCTTGCTCCACTTTGGATTACGAACAAGCTTGAGTTGGTTCGTAGTGTTTTCGGCAATCTTGTAAGGACCT
This sequence comes from Actinomycetota bacterium, assembly GCA_026393015.1. Lineage (GTDB taxonomy): Bacteria > Actinomycetota > Actinomycetes > Nanopelagicales > Nanopelagicaceae. Next base: position 12,239 of record JAPLBA010000053.1, on the reverse strand, counting down.
GTTGCCTGTGGGCGAAGGTCGTAAGCATCGCCCATATCGAGCTTTGCTTGCACTGGAGAGATAACTCCGTAAGTACCGAGGTAGTTAAAGTCAGCAACTGACTTGTTGAGGTTGAAGGTGATAGTGCGATTATCTGCAGAGCAGGTAACAGCCTTATCAAAAGCAGCCTGTCCAGCGGTGTCCTTGGCGTATGGACCCTTGTACTCCACCTTGCCGAGATCAAGCCACTGTTGAAGGTAGCCAGGACCGTCGGTGATGATGTCTTGAGCGAAGACGCGAGAGACGCCGTACTTCACATCTGCGCAAGTGATCTTGGCACCATCCTCGAAGGTGGTACCTGGGCGAAGGGTGAACTTCCAGGTCTTTGCTTCGTTACTTGGAACACCAGTGTTGGTAGCAAGGTCAGCAACCAAGCCAGCGCCGGCAGCACCGGGTACTGGGTTGTAGGCAACCAGGGTGCGAATAAAGAAGGAATTCTCAAATGCCAAGTCGCGACCTGTGTAGATGCGGCTTGGATCAAGGTGATCCAACTTAGGGGTGTGCTCTAGCAGAATCAGGGTTCCGCCAGTCTTTGGACCCGCTGCTGCATTTGCTGTTCCGATTGACGAAGACATGAGGCCTGAGACCACAAGTCCTGCCGCTACGGAAGTAGCAATTGCTGCCCGGCCAAAGCGCTTGCTTTGGGGCATCTTGCTCATATTCCTTCTCCTTTTCCTCCGGAACGCGGCCGCGAACCGGAAACCTATTTTTTATTTATCTGCTTTCGGATCTAAAGCATCTCGCACTGCATCGCCGAGCAAGTTGAAAGCCAAGACCACGAGAACAAGTGAGACCGTTGCGATCAGGAAGAAACTCGGCATGTTAGTGACGTACTGCGTGGAATTAGAAATCAAGAGGCCCCAGGTGAACCCGGGAGGTTGCACACCAATACCGAGGAAAGAGAAGACCGACTCAGCAGTGAGGTAGCCCGGCAGTGAAAGAGAGAGCACCACAATCACTGGCGCCCAGAGATTCGGAATTAACTCGTGAAAAATAATGCGGGAACGTGAGGCACCAAGAGCGGTTGCCGCTGTCACAAAATCGCGCTCACTCAAACTGAGAACTTGTGAACGGATCAGGCGCGAGAAACCCGTCCAACCAAAGAATGTCAAAATAATGATGAGGAAGAGAATGCGCGCACCATTTCCCTGCGCGATTCCGAGGCGTTGGATGCGATCGACCAAAGGCTCTGCGAGCGCCACAATCATGAAGAAGGCTGGGAAGGCAAGTAAGAAGTCGGTAACTCGACCAATCGTGGCATCCACGCGACCCTTGAGATAACCACCTGCGATACCAGTGAGCAGACCTACGAAGAGGGTGGCTACGGTTGCCAGGATCATGACCAAGAAAGAGATGCGCGAACCATAGAGAAGTTGCGAAAGCAGATCACGTCCCGTTCCAGGCAAGAGGCCGAGCGGATGTTCCCAACTGATGCCACCGAGATAGGCCTTGGGTAGACCTGTGCTCACTTTGATTTGATCAAGATGCAACTCGTTTGGGTCTAATCCCAAGACCTTGCATATAAGAGGTGCAAAAAGTGACGAAAGGAGCGTGCCGAGGGTGAAGATAGCGGCAATAACACCCACCTTGTTTCGGCGGAAACGTCGCCAAGCGAGTTCGCGCGGGCTACGACCTTTGAGCTCCTCATCGGCGCCAAGGAGCGGCTCAGACGCGCTCGAACCTTCCACTACCTCGATCGACATCGCCACCTCCTTAATATCCAGACATTAACGCAAGGCAAAGAACGACTGAACTAGAGGAGAGATTACTCAATAACGGATCGAAAGCGAATCAAAAGGGCGATTTGCCCCATTATTAAAGGGCCTACACGAGGTTAACCCCGGAAATCTGGAAAAGTCATCACGCTAGGTCCACTTCTGGGGGAGGGCTTCGGCCACCAGACTTGTATGATTTCAAGCGTGATCCGGGTCATCTTATTCGGGCCATCGACTCGCCTACCGAAACCTGACGTAGATGAAAGAAGGACCTCATGCGTAAATCCATGATTGCCGTGGCGACCGTAACCCTTGCCCTCGCTCTCAGCTCGTGTGGCAACAGCAACGGCGCGGGTAACGCGACTGCCCAGGATCAACAACAACTTGTTAATGACACCACCGCTCCCGCCGCCGCTTCGGGCGACATCGGAACCGCGGTGAAGACCAAAACTGGCGTCTCCGTAGAGATTTCACAGCCCGCTCAATTCACTCCCGGGAAGTTCGTGTCACAAAACCTCACCGCCGGAAATACCAATAACAGTTTCACCATCAAGGTCACCAATGGCGGCACGACTCCTCTTGATCTCTCCACCATGGTGGTCACTTCTTCGACAGGCGCAGCGCAAAGTTGTGTTGATGTGCTTGATGCAGACAATGGCTTTGCAGGAGCACCGATGGATCCCGTCGCCGCCGGCGCTAGCGTCGAAATCAAGTGGGCCACCTCTTGTGTCGGTAAAGTTGGGGCACCGCTCACCATCTCGATCGCAGTCAACGGTGAGAACCTCGCTGAGCTCAAGGGCGTACTCGCTTAACTCGCTCCTCCGACGTCCACATCGCTCACTAGAATTACTCAGGTGAGCGACGGCGCATCTTCGAACGAAGTACGAGCTGCCCTTGATGCTGCCGTCACGGCAATTGGCGGAAGCACCCGAGATGGCCAAGTCGCGATGGCAGAAGCTGTGGCAAACGCACTCTCCGATCGCCATCACCTCTTGGTGCAAGCCGGTACTGGGACCGGCAAATCCCTTGCCTACTTAGTTCCCGCTTTAGTGCACGGAAAACGTGTTTTGGTTGCCACCGCAACGCTTGCGCTGCAGCGACAGCTCATCGATCGCGATCTCCCGCGCATCGTTCCGGCGCTCGAAAAGGTCTTGAACCGCAAACTTAGCTTCGCAATCTATAAAGGCATCGGAAATTACATCTGCCTACAAAAAATGAATAGTGGCGAACAAGATCCCGACGGCGAATTACCACTCGATCTAGGAGCGCTCGGTAAAGAGTCAAAAAAACTTCGCGAATGGGCCGCAAAACCGGGGGTGAGTGGCGATCGTGATGATGCCCCCGAAGTTGATCGACGCGTATGGGCAGCAAGTTCGGTCACGGGCCGGGAATGTATGGGTGCCAACAATTGTCCTTTTGGGACAGAGTGTTTTTCAGTACGAGCTAAAGCGAGAGCACAGGGCGCCGATGTAGTCGTCACAAATCACACTCTGCTCGCCATCGAGATCGCTGACTCGCACCCCATCTTGCCTGAGCGCGACGCCATCATTCTCGATGAGGCACACGAGTTCATGGACCGCACTACCCAGGCGATTACAGAAGAGCTCAGCCCAGGTCGGGTAGAACGTGCCGCGAAGATGGCGAAGAAGTATGTACCTGGAAAAAGTGCGGAAGCATTCCAACAGGCAGCCGATGACGTAGCGGACGCGATCAGGGATTATGCAGAAGATGCGCCGCACGATCCCACCAAAACAGGACGGCTCACAAAGTTGCCAGACCAACTAGAGGGGCCTTTGCGTAATCTTCGAGAAAACGGCCAAGCACTACTTTCACTTATCAACGCAGATTCAGATCTCACCGAACCATCAATTCTTGCCGAACGCGCGCGTGTGAAGGGTGCTCTCACAGAAGTGCAACAGAGCGCCGGACGATTACTACAACCCCACGGCTCTAACGTGGTCTGGTTTGATCCCGCCTACTCCACTTTCTACTCTGCGCCACTTTCAGTTTCCGCGATTCTGCGAAACAACTTGCTTACGAAGACACCCGTGATCGCAACGAGTGCAACCCTCTCAGTAGGTAAGAGCTTCGATGCCATTGCTCGCAGTATTGGGTTTGTGGTCGGGGGCAGTGATGCCGAGTACGAATCAGAGGAAGAGTCTTCCGAAGAAGAATTGATCGATCCAGCAAACCTACAAATGCTCGACGTAGGTTCACCTTTTGATTTTGCGAACCAAGGAATGCTCTACTTGCCGCGCCATCTACCCGAGCCTGGACGCGATGGCCCCGCAATTGAAGCGCTCACTGAATTAGGTGAGCTGATTGAAGCGGCCGGTGGGCGCACACTCGCGCTCTTCTCTTCTTGGCGTGGCGTTGAACTAGCGGATGCACATTTGCGGGATGTGCTCTCCGAGCTCGACATTCCGATCATTACGCAAAAACGCGGAGATAGCGTGGGATCGCTTGTTAAAAAGTTTGCCGATCAACCGAATTCCATTCTCTTGGGAACTATTTCACTCTGGCAGGGCATCGACGTGCCCGGCCCTTCATGCACGCTTGTTGCTATTGATCGAATTCCTTTTCCGAGGCCCGATGAACCGATCACCAGCGCGAGATCAGCAGAGGCAGATGCCGCCGGCGGCAGTGGCTTCATGCAAGTCTCACTCCCCCGTGCCGCCCTCATGTTGGCACAAGGAACTGGGCGATTAATTAGGTCAATGGAGGATCGCGGAGTGGTGGCTATTCTCGATCCACGCATCGTCACGAAGCGTTATGGGTCGATACTCCTTAACTCTATGCCGCCACTCTGGCGCACAAGCGACGGCGCGGTGGTGAAGGAGGCTTTGAAGCGCCTTGATCTTCAACACACCACACCAGAACTCGATGTGAGCGAGTAAAGAAATATGCAAACCCTTAGCAATATTGAGAAGTACCAGATCTAAATCCATAACTCTTAGTAAGATTGCGGTGAACTAAGGAGCTAGAAGTAAGTGAATCAGCAGAACGGACTCGAACCCCGTAAGTCACTCCTTCCGCGACCCACCATCTCCTTTGAATTCTTCCCGCCTAAAGATGAACTAGGCGAGAGCAATCTGCATCTGACGATTGAGGCGTTAAAGAAATTTAATCCGGATTTCGTCACGCTGACCTACGGTGCCGGGGGTTCCACGCGAGATCGCACAGTGCGCATCGCTGCTGAAATTATTGCCCGCCATCAGATTCCCACCATGGCCCACCTCACCTGCGTGGGTTCTACTCGCAAGGAGTTAACTGAGATCTTGCATGACTACAGCAAGGTGGGTGTGAAGGACTTGCTCGCCTTGCGCGGGGATCCCACAGGAGGGCCCACATCAGAGTGGATTTCAACCCCTGGAGGTCTTGATTTCGCCGACCAACTCGTTGACCTTGCGGCGAAGATGGGTGGGTTCAATGTAGGCGTGGCCGCTTTCCCCGATATTCATCCAGCGTCACATGGGAATTTCCAACAAGACATTGAAGTGCTGCTTCGCAAAGAAGAACTAGGCGCCACCTTTGCAATAACGCAATTTGTTTTCGACAGCGAGCGATACGCCCAACTTCTCTTCACACTTCGTGATCGTGGATCAAAGCTCACGCTTTATCCGGGAATCATGCCGGTGACGAATTACATGCAAATCGTGCGAATGCTGGAATTGAGCGGGGGCACCATGCCATCTGCTACTCGTCTTAAATTTGCGAGATATCAGAATGATCCTGCATCCATCAAAGAACTTGGCGTCGAAGTTGCTGCTCGTATCTGTGAAGAGGTATTCGAAGTGGGAGCCGAAGGCTTCCACTTTTACACTCTCAATTCGGCGGTTACCACCTCTCAAGTAGTTTCGAGATTGAGTATGTTGAACTTTAGTTCTTAGGCCTTCTTCACGACGCTCGACTTCAGCATCATCGGCACGGAGGCGTCTCGTTCATGCATCGACACTAGCGATACACTAGGTGTGTGGAACTCCAAAAGGTCATCCTCTATTACTGCTTCACTCCCATAAGTGATCCAGAGGCAATCCGCCTCTTTCAATTGACCCTCTGCGAATCGCTCGGACTTAAGGGCCGCATCATCATCTCCCCCCACGGAATTAACGGCACGCTTGGCGGAGACATGTCAGCTCTGAAAAAGTACGTGCGCCGCACTAAGGAGTACCCAGGTTTTAAGAGAACAGATTTCAAATGGTCTGAAGCTAACAGTGAGCAATTTCCGCGGCTAGCAATTCGGGTGAGAGACGAACTAGTCGCCTTTGGTAATCCTGGTGAATTGAAAGTCGATGAAAACGGTGTGGTAGGCGGAGGGGTTCACCTCAGGCCTAAGCAAGTAGACAAGCTCGTTGAAGAACGCGGCGATGAAGTGGTCTTCTTCGATGGACGCAATGCCTTTGAAGCCAAGATCGGTAAATTTAAGAACGCCATCATCCCGGACGTCACCACTAGTCGGGATTTTGTTGCCGAGATCGAGAGTGGAAAGTACGACCACTTAAAGGACAAACCAATCGTCACTTATTGCACTGGCGGCATCCGCTGCGAAATTCTTACCTCGGTAATGAAGAACCGTGGATTTAATGAGGTCTACCAAATCAAGGGTGGCATTGTGCGATACGGCAAAGATCGCGGCGATGCCGGACTTTGGGAGGGCTCGCTCTATACCTTCGACGCGCGAATGGCTCTCGATTTCACTCCGGACGCAAAGGTAATAGGCGAATGCGAAAAGTGCGCAGCGCCGACCAAAGATTTCTACAACTGCCATACTCCTACATGTCATCAGCTTGTATTGCTTTGTGACACGTGTTCGCTAGAAGATCGAAATAGGACATGTATTCACGCGCCTGCTGACCATGATTATGAGATGAGTCAATAACTTAAGATCTACGAAAGTTTATCTTCTTTCCAGCCATCACAACTTTAATTCTGGCGATCGCGCTCTTGCCCAATCCATGTAAATCTTGCAAATCCTCTAGCGATATTTTTCGCAAATCGGAGACCTTATAAAGTTTCGCATCCACGAGTGCCCGACGGGCCGGGGAGGAGAGTCCTATTGCGCGCCACTCGCCATCAAGAGAGGCGTACTTATCGAGGTTCGCCTCGCTCCCAGAGTCCACACCTCTTGGGAATTTTTCGGGCTGCTTCTTTGCCATGCCTCTAGCGTAGAGGGTTGGCGAAACTTGCTTCTTTCCTAGAACCTAGACATAACCATGCTCTATCTTTAACCCATGTCAGCGACCTCTCACCGTGCGCTGCGCCATATGGCGTGGGCCAACCAGCGGGTTTACGCCTCGCTGGGCACTCTTCCGGACGAGTCACTCAATTCATACATTGTGAATCCGGAGTGGAGCGCGCAAAGAATCCTTCAACACATCGTCTCTGGCGCTGATTGGTATGTGTTCTGCCTGACGGGAAAAATGTGGAGCGAGGTCCCTACGCCTTCCGCAATTACGGACGTGCCAGCATTAGCAAAGATGCTTGCTGAGTTTGATGCTGCAATCTTGTCGCAAGCCGATTTGCCGGATGATTTTCTCACGATTACGGAAGAAGAGGAGAGCTGGCAGAACTTGCGCTCCACGCTTTTAGTGCAGGCCGTCCATCACGCCACCGAACATCGCGCTCAGTTCATTGATGCGTTGGAGTCAAAGGGCTTCGCTCCCATCAACCTAGATGACATTGATTTGTGGGCATTTGAAAAATTTGAAAAGGAATCTGCTAAGTAAGAACTCGAAGGAGCGCAATGAGCAGAGCAGGCGTTAACGAGATCAGTCCTTATCTGCAAGCGCTCAAAGCCACCTGGATTGAAGTAGGAGACATCGAGAACGCGCTGGATTTCTTTTTGCATGCAATGGAGTACGACTTACTCGACCAAGGTGAGCAAGCGAGCGAATTCGCTGACCTCTTCGGCCATCAAGAGTTACGCCCCTGGGCGCTACTCTCTGGCCCAGGTGAAACAAGTGGCCAGGTAGTCATTGTGAGCGGCAAGGCTCGGGCCAAAGGAGCAGGGTTTCCACGTGGATGGGATTCCATCGAAGTGGTCACTTCAGAGCTAGATGAAGCTGCCAGACGCATCAAGGCATTTCCCGGAGTAGTGGAAGTGATCGCACCTTTTAATGCGGACTTCTCTGAACAGAACAGCAACGTGCATCGTTCTGCCTGCTGGCTCATGCCGTGGGGCAACCATGTGATGCTCACACAGGCAGTTTCTCAGCCAGATGGACGGGATTTTCCTAACACATCAGCAAGCGTTGGTCGTACTTTTGAAATGCACCTACGGACGACCGAGTACGAACGGGGACGTCACCTCCTCCTCGATATTCTCAAGATGCCTCGATTAATGGATGTGGAACTCACCTCCGGACCATTCCATGTGGGCTGGGGACTTAGTGATGATCACTTGATTCAAATGGTCTTCTGTAAGAGCGGCGGGCTTGGTACGGGAGGCGGGGCGATCGAATTGCAGAGACACCCGGAGGAGAAACTCCATCCGAGCGCAGGTATCACTCGCGGAAGCACTCCCGGCGGGACAGCGCTAGTCACCTTTACGTGCCAAGAAATAGATGAGGTCTACTCACGAATTACCGCTGACGGTGGTTTCGAGTGCACTGAAATTCACACTCTGGGCTCAGGGCCGTTTGCTGGTAAGCGTTCCTTCATTATCTGGTGCGTAGAAGGTGCCCCGCTTCAGCTAATTGACGCTTAAAACTCTAACGCGAACGCGTGAACACTCGGGATATTCCCCATTGAGTTACTTTCACCATCGCCTCAACAACGATCTCTGAACTCATCTTGCTTTTGCCGATCGTGCGTTCAATAAAAGTGATTGGTACTTCGCACACATTGGCACCCGCGCGCAAAGCTTCTCGAGTCATCTCAATTTGAAAGCTATACCCTTGCGAGCTAATGCCGTCGAGATTCATTTTGCGCAGCAGTGCAGCGCGGTAGATTCGAAAGCCAGCCGTCATGTCGTTGACATTGGTGCCAAGTGCCAATTTTGAATAGCGATTGGCTCCCCTGGAAAGTAATTCTCGATGCTTCGACCAATTTTCAACTTTGCCACCAGGGATCCACCGAGCACCGATGAATAAATCTTGACCAGGAGAGTTCGTTGCCACCGCAATCATTTGATGCAAATCTGCGACTCGGTGTGAACCATCAGCATCCATTTGAATGAGAGTCTCGTACCCCGCGGCAAGAGATAGACGAAAACCTTGGATATATGCGCTACCAAGACCCATCTTTGAAGGTCTCGAAAGTATGGAGAGACGGCCAGCGCCTGCATCGATTCGCTCGGCCACTGCAACAGTGCCATCTTGTGAGGAGTCGTCAACAATCAAAATATCCAGATCAAGAGGAAGGAGTTGTGGGAGTAACAATTCAAGATTTTGCGCCTCGTTGAAGGTGGGTATGACCACCACTGTTGAGTGCAATTTCATGCCCGAATCCTACTTGGCCGATTCAGTGCTAGTGGTAATTAATACGCCCCCGTAGGGAGCACCTCAGATTCCAGAATTTCCCACTCTTGATCCGAGAAGAGCCGGGAGCGAATAAGAAATCGTTTACCTTCGGGAGATTCGAGAGAGAATCCTCCCCCACGACCGTCAACCACATCAACGGTGAGGTGAGTATGTTTCCAATACTCAAATTGAGAGGCTGACATCCAGAACCTAATCGATTCTGGAATGTCAGCCACCTTCAATTCTGCGAGCTTGACGTCTGCGCCACCCACCCGGAATTCACCAGCCGGATAACACATAGGGGAAGAGCCATCACAGCACCCGCCTGATTGATGAAACATCAGTGGACCATGGATTGAATAGAGCTTCCGAAGTAGATCTTCGGCGGCGCTCGTCAATTCAACGCGCGGTGGCATCTCCTCCATTTGATTCCCTTCGGTTTAGAAGAAGCCCAACTTGTTAGGTGAGTAGGAAACAAGGAGGTTCTTCGTTTGTTGATAATGATCGAGCATCATCTTATGGTTTTCTCGACCAATTCCGGAGGCTTTGTAACCGCCGAATGCTGCGCCCGCTGGGTAGGCGTGGTAGCAGTTGGTCCAAACACGCCCTGCCTGGATCTCACGCCCTGCCCGGTAGGCAGTGTTCATATCGCGGCTCCAGACACCGGCACCCAAACCGTAGAGGGTGTCGTTCGCGATCTCCATTGCATTGTCAAAGCCATCGAACTTAGTCACCGAAACGACTGGTCCGAAGATTTCTTCCTGGAAGATGCGCATTGAGTTCTTGCCTTCGAAGATGGTGGGTGTGACGTAGTAACCACCAGATAGCTCACCGCCGAGATCTGCGCGCTCGCCTCCTGTGATCACCTTGGCACCCTCTTTTTTACCAATTTCAAGGTAGGAGAGGATCTTCTCTAGTTGATCGTTTGATGCTTGCGCACCAATCATGGTGGAGAGATCAAGTGGGTGACCCTGCACGATGGCTTCTGTTCGCTTGGTGACATCGCCAAGGAACTTGTCGTAGATCTTGGTGTCAATCAAGCCACGGGAAGGACAAGTACAGACTTCGCCTTGGTTTAACGCGAAGAGCGTGAAACCTTCTAGCGCCTTGTCGTAGAACGCATCGTTTTCGGCAGCTACATCAGCAAAGAAGATATTCGGACTCTTACCGCCTAGTTCGAGAGTCACCGGAATGATGTTCTCGGATGCGTACTGCATGATGAGGCGACCCGTGGTGGTCTCGCCGGTGAAGGCGATCTTGGCAACACGTGAAGAGGAAGCGAGTGGCTTGCCTGCTTCCACACCAAAGCCATTAACTACGTTAAGTACACCAGCAGGAAGGAGGTCAGCGATGAGTTCCATCAAAACCAAGATGGATGCTGGTGTTTGTTCGGCGGGCTTGAGAACTACGCAGTTACCCGCAGCGAGTGCAGGAGCAAGCTTCCATACGGCCATGAGGATGGGGAAGTTCCAAGGAATGATCTGACCCACGACACCAAGTGGCTCATGGAAGTGATACGCGATGGTGTCATCATCGATTTCGCCAAGTGAACCCTCTTGCGCACGGATAGCACCCGCAAAGTATCGGAAGTGATCGATAGCAAGTGGCATATCTGCATGGATACTTTCGCGGATCGGCTTACCGTTATCCCATGTCTCTGCAACTGCGAGCATTTCAAGGTTTTCTTCCATGCGATCAGCGATCTTATTCAAAATAACTGCGCGAGCAGTGGCTGAAGTCTTACCCCAAGCACGTGCTGCAGCATGTGCTGCGTCGAGAGCAAGGTCAATGTCAGCGGCGTTACCGCGCGCTATCTCGCAGAAGACCTTTCCAGTTACCGGAGTGACGTTTTCAAAGTATTGGCCAGACGAAGGCTTGACATATCCACCGTTAATCCAGTGGTCATAACGTGGCTTAAAAGTGACTTTGCTACCCGCAGTGCCGGGTGCAGCATAATCGGTCATTTAGCAACTCCATTCAATTGAAAATTGATATTATCCGTGGATCGAATCTAGCCCTGGACATGGATTTTGGGAATGGAGGTTGACCTGCGAAATAGCTGCCACCGACGGTACAAAAGGGATAAATTCCCTTCGCTTTACTTATGAGTCTTAACCAAGCAGAGGGCGTAATTCAACTTTTCTGTTACATGCCTTGGAGCCGGCAAATGCAAGCTTCTGCGCCGTCTCTGAGTCAGCAGCCTCGATCAACCAGAAGCCACTGTAATTCTCTAGTGCCTCAATGAAGGGCTTGCCTGTAGAAATATTTGCATCGCTTCGATTGTCTATGACGTTTCCGCTCTCTGGCGATGAGAGCCCGCCAGCAAAAATCCATTGACCATGTGCCCTGAGCTCATCGTTGAAAGCATTGATAGTAGCCATCTCTTCTGGAGTGCCAGAACCCGAGAGATCGTCGATCACAAAGATCATGAAACGCTTCGCCATTCTTAGAGACCGTTCTCTTTCCTAAAAACATGCACAATCGCATTTGCGTGCCCGTGGCCCATTTCAAAATTGTCCTTCAGGTGTGCCACCTGCTCCATGTGAGCCAACTTGGAAACCTTCTTCAGCTCTTTCATCCAATGCGCGATTGGTTTGCCGTATTTCTTCTCGATGGAAGGAAAATACGAGGCGGGTCCAGTTACTTTCTTCTCAACCATCTGAACATTCTACAGAAACCGACAATTCACCAATAATACATTCATTCCGACTTTTATTTATCGAATAATAGATTTATGCTCCATATCCTTCCCATTTATACCTACAGGGGGTACGTTCCAAATGTTTTCACCTGCACTACCCAAATTCACCCAGTTCAGGCGGATATCGTGGCGGTAGCCGACACGAGTGCGATCTACTGGCCGACCCTAGGAGATCGACAATGTCTGAAGAGTCAGTAGAAGTTTCCGATAGTCAAAGCGTCAGTGTCGAAACTGAGGTGGACGGTGTCACTCTCGAGGCACACGCCGGAAGTGAAGTCTACGCCGGCGCTGGCTTTGAGGTCACAGACCATAGCGTCGCTATCG